>JAITOA010000019.1 GCA_031290195.1 Puniceicoccales bacterium
TGTTTTGTTTGAACACACTCTCTCGGAGAGAGTTGCGCGGAGCAAGCCCATTTTTAGCGGCCGTTGATTCCGGCGCCCATGCGGCTTGGAGTGTGAAAGTATTTTTGCAAGAGGTCTAAACAAGCAATTACCCCGATGGAAAAAGTTCTTTTTTCTCGACTACAGAGAAACTTAAGCGTTAGTTCCATCGAGGTCCTTTATATCTTCAATTGAATTATCCGAATTTGGAGGAAGAAGGTCTGGTGACTCCAAAGAATCTACAGTGGCGGTCTGACTAGTCTCCGAAACAGGCTCATTCCTGAAATTTTTTCCTATTATGTGCATCATTTCTTTGAAGTAGTGCAATCGGCCTTGACCGTCATAATTCCTAACGACGCCGTCCACGAATGCACTCGCAGTTCCGCGCAGAAGAAGTGGCAACAACATTATTAGCACGACGACCGCGACCGCCACGGCGATGCCGCCGGTTGCAAGGGCGATGGCACCGGCGACGGCGGCGGCAATGGCGGCGCAGAGCACGGGGTGTGTATCAACAAATTCTAATAGCTTATTCCATGCACCTTTGATCTTTCCCCACGCCCCTATTTTCGTACTACCCACAGCACCCCCTGCCGCGTCAGAATCAGTTGGCTTTGCAGAAGAAGATTCAGCCTTTTTATCGCCACCAGAGTTACCGGTCTCTTCTGCAGGTTTTGCAGTTTCCTCTGCCTTGGCATCAGGTGCTTTATCCGACTCCAAAGTGGCGGCTTTGGCACCAGACTCATCGGTCCCAGCCGCCCTTTGCTCGTCAGCGCCAGCCACTTCAGGTTGCTTGTCTGGCTCCGGAGAAGCTGTTGAATCTGCTGCATCTTTTGTTGCCTTGTCAACCTCATCTGGCTCCGGAGAAGCTGTTGTCTTTGATGTATCTTTTGCTCCCTCGCCAATCTCAGCCGGTTTATCCGTTTTCGTCAGCTCCGAAGGTTCTATCATTTCTTTCACTAGTTTTGGCGGGGAAATGTTTCCAGCATTTCCGTTTTTTCCTTCCGCGGCAGAACCTCTTCTGCACAGAAGAACTGCCACCAATACTATCACCAAGACGACCGCGATCGCCACGGCGATGCCGCCGGTTGCAAGGGCGATGGCACCGACGGCGATGGCGGCAATGGCAGTGCAGAGCACGGGGTGCGTCCTAACAAAACTTGATAGGCTTTTCCCGGCGTCTTTGATCCCTTGCCATGCAGTGGCAAAGATCCCCGCCTTCTCAGCGCCCGAATTACCCGCCGAATGAATGTTCACCGCATGAGTTTACTCGAAGAATTTAAGCGGCGCAATAAAAATAATGGTCACCGAATGTTTCGTAAAAATCGGATTGTCAGCCGAGCGGACCGCTGCTTTAAGGATTCGGAAAGCTGACGGGAGGAATTTTGGAAGTCGGTGAAATTGAGCGGTTGGCAGAGCTGGCCGTCCGCCACGATCTGGACGAGGTGGAGGTGGAGCGGAATGGAGTTCGGGTGCGTCTCCGCCGGAGAAGGCCCCCCCTTACGGTGGTTCAGCCGCTGCCTTCCATGCCCGCCGCCGGGATGACCGGTTTTGCCCCGGCTTCTCCTGCTCCCGCCGCCCCGTCTGCGCCGTCCGGAGCGCCGGTGGCCGGAAAATGTGCCGACTTACCCTGCATTCTATCCCCGATGATTGGCACTTTTTACCGCTCCTCGGCACCGGGTCAGCCAACCTTCGTGGAAATTGGCAGCGTGGTTACGGCCACGACGACGGTGTGCATCATCGAGGCCATGAAGGTGATGAACGAGATTCCCTCGGAAATGGCGGGGACGATAGTTGAAGTTTTGGTAAAAGATGGTCACACGGTGGAATTTGGCCAGCCACTCTTTAAAATCGAACCGAAGGTTTGAGGTCGCGCGATGTTTGAAAAGGTTCTCATAGCGAATCGGGGGGAAATTGCTCTCCGCATCATCCGTGCCTGCAAGGAAATGGGCATCAAGACAATGGCCGTGTACTCCGAGGCGGACGTGGATTCCCTCCACGTGCACCTGGCCGACGAGGCCATCTGCATCGGCCGGGCGCCGGCACCGGAAAGTTACCTGCGCTCGGACCGCATCCTCGCCGCGGCGGAAGTGGGCAGCGTAGACGCCATCCATCCCGGCTACGGTTTTTTGGCGGAAAATGCCAAATTTGCCGAGCAGTGCAGCATGTGCAACCTTACCTTCATCGGCCCCGGAGCCGCCGTCATCCGCTCCATGGGAATTAAGACAAATGCCAAGGAAGTTGCCCGGAGAGCCGGCGTCCCCACCACCCCCGGCAGCGACGGCGTCATCGTCGACGAGTTGGCCGGGCTGGAGGCGGCGAAAAAAACCGGATTTCCCGTCCTTCTGAAGGCCGTTGCCGGCGGCGGCGGCAAGGGCATGCGACTGGTTCACGGAGCGGCAACATTCCTGAAGGAGTTTAACCTGGCGCGGACGGAGGCGGAAAAAAACTACGGCGACGGAAGAATTTACTTCGAAAAGTTCATCGAGGGGCCCCACCATATCGAGTTCCAAATTCTTGCGGACCGCCACGGCAACGTGGTCCACCTCGGCGAAAGGGACTGTTCTGTCCAGAGGCGCTACCAGAAGCTCATCGAGGAGGCACCATCGCCATTTCTAACCCAGGAACTCCGCGAGAAAATGGGCGCCGCCGCCGTCCGCATCGCCCGGGAGTGCGGCTACGAAAATGCGGGGACCGTGGAATTTTTGGTGGACGGGGACGGAAATTTCTATTTCATGGAGATGAACACCCGCATCCAGGTGGAGCACGGGGTCACGGAGGAAGCAACGGGCATTAATTTAGTTCAGTGGCAGTTACGCGTTGCGTCCGGGGAATCGATTCCTTTCCAGCAGGGGGACATTTCCTTCCGCTGCCACGCCGTCGAGTGCCGGATCAATGCGGAGGACCCCGCGAAGAATTTTGCCCCACGCCCCGGGGAAGTTGGCCTCTACTACGCTCCCGGTGGCTATGGAATCCGAGTTGATTCCCACGTCTACGGCGGCTACCGCATCCCGCAGTACTACGACAGCATGGTGGCGAAGGTCATTGCCACCGGGGAGGACCGGGCGGAAGCCCTGCGGAGGATGGACACCGCTCTCTCCGGGTACATTATCCGGGGAATGCCGACAACGATTTCCTACCAGAGGGCCATCATGCGGGATCACGGCTTTCAGCAGGGCATCTACACGACGAAGTTCATCGAAGAATTTGCTTCCCGCATGCCGGAGGATCCGTCGGAGAAAATTTGTCAGGAACTCAATTCCTAGGAATAGCCATGGAATCAAAGGAAAAGAAAAATGGAGCCCAGTCGGTGGAGGGTGCCGAGCTGGATGGCGAAGTGCGCATCAATCACTCCGTCATCGCAAATATCATTCGCATCAGCGTGCTGGAGGTGGAGGGTGTCGCCGGCGTGGGCGGGGGCTTCATCGACGGAATGGCGGAGCTGTTTTCGCGAAAAAACACGGAGCGGGGGGTCACCGTCCGGGAGGATGAGGGGGGGCGCTATTCCATCGAAGTGCGCGTTTCCCTCTACTTCGGATCACCGATGACGGAGGTGGCGGCAAATATCCAGCGGAACGTTGCCCGGCAGGTGGCCTTTATGACGCAAAAATCCGTGGCCCGGGTAAATGTGATCATCGATGGCGTGAAGGCAAGGGACGGAACAAAGGGAAAGACGGCCGAAGGGGGAGGGTTAGGCTGATCCGTGGAAACCTTTGCAATGCTTTCGGAGCCGGGCGGCGGCTTTTCCGGTCCTTCGCCGCTCTGGTGGCTCGTGGGCGCGCTGCTGCTGTCCGCTGTATTTCTTCGCTGCCGCCGGCGCTGGCGGCGAAAAATTTTCCTCTGGAACGGTGAATTTGGCTCCATTTCCATTGCCACCGGTGCCCTGGTGATGGTGATCCGCAATGCCTGCCGCTCCGCCGTTCCCGGCGCCGAGCCGCGCATCCGCGTCGTCACGCGCCGCTGCGCCCTGCGCATCCGCATCCGCCTAACCCCCTCCACGGGCGGCAATGTCCGTGGCATTGCCCAGCGGGTGCAGCAGTGCGTTGCGGCTAGTCTGAGGGAGCAACTTGATGTGGAAAAAATTGGCTCCATCGACGTCCTCATCGGCGGGTTCCGAAGCCGACCGCCAGCCCGGAAGGGAGAAACGGAGGCTGCTCCGCCGGAAACCCAATAAATGTTAAATGCTCTTGACCTACAACTTGTGGAAGGGATTCTCCGCAGCCGCCCCAATCGTTTTGTTTTCGAGGGCACGGTGGATGGTCATCGGCGGCGTCTGCACTGTCCCGTTACGGGCAGCATCGGCGGAGTGAAAAACTTTGACGGAATTCCCTGCCTGATTACCCCGGGAGACGGAGCCAATCCGAAGAGAACCACCGCAGGAACCGTGGAAGCCATCTCCCTTGATGGGAAAAAGTCCTGGATTGGCATCAATCAGAACCGAATCAATGGATGGATGGAGCAATTTCTCCGAACCAATGCCGTTCCGAAAATTATTTCCTGTTCCGGCGCGGAAATTTTCCATGAAGTGCGCGTTGGCGATTCCCGGCTGGATCTGTGCGTCGTCAGCGGGGGGAAAAAAACATTTTTGGAAATAAAAACTCCCACCCATGACTTCCTCCTCACTCCGGAATCACATTTTACTCCGCCATCTTCCAAGGAATACTTCTCCCGCGGCATCCGACACTTTCAAACATTGGCCCAGCTGGCCCTCGAAGGTCACCGGTGTCTGGTCCTCATTTGCTTCATGTACGATGCCGCCGAATTCAACCCTCCCCAACAATCCTCCATCAATAGTAAAGTCACTGAAGTGGTCGCCTGGGCACGGAGCTGTGGCGTAGAGAATTGGCAGATAAATTTGAAGATCACTCCTTCTTCCCTGATAATAGAACGCTATCTGCGACTGTCCTTTGGTGGACATTCGGATGAATCCGATGCTTTGTCCTCCAACTGGAAACCTAAAGCATGAAGGGGAAGTCTTCCGGCCGGTCTCCCCGGTCCACTTTATCCGAGAATACCAATCGCCCATCGGAGACAATCAACGAATGCAGCTGCTTGCTCCATGGTATTATAAATTGAAAACGATGCTCGCAGGGTTGCTGGAACCTGCAGATGCCGCAGAAGTGGTTGGGCGCAATGGTTGCCGGCGCGAACACAGATATTTTTGGTGGCTAGCATCGATGCCAGGTCGTGGGCATGGACGGCGGCGCAGGCAATGGAGTAGATTCCTGCCCGTTCTCGGCCGCAGCCAAAGAGTCGCACTCCAGGCAAGTCCGCCAACGCATTCTCCAGGTAGGCGCGAATTTTCTCCCCATGGGCCCGGTGAGCTTCCCAGGGAAATGTTTCCAAAAATTGCAGGGCGGCATGCAGCCCGATTGCGCCGGCTACATTTGGCGTCCCGGCCTCAAATTTTTCCGGCAAAACCCTGCAGTTGAAGTCATCTTCCGACACCCGCTCCACCATGCCTCCACCCAACTGGTAGGGCGGCATGCGCTCCAGAAGTTCTCGACGCCCATAGAGCACACCGATTCCCATGCCCGCAAACATCTTGTGCCCAGAAAAAGCATAGAAGTCACAGCCGAGCCTGGCAATGTCCACGGGGCCACCATCCATCCGTTTCGCGCCGTCAACGACCACGTGGGCACCCACCTGTCGCGCCATTGAAACGATTTTCGAGATGGGATTTACCGTCCCCAGCACATTGGATACGTGGGTCACAGCCAGTAATTTTGTTCTGGGAGTAAGTTTTTTTGCCAGGTCTTCCAGGTCCAATTCCCCATCGCCTCCAACGGAACAAACTTTTAGGGACGCCCCATGGGTTCGCGCCGCTTCAATCCAGGGTAAAAAGTTGGAGTGGTGCTCCATGGCCGTGGTAAGAATCTCATCGCCCTTCCGCAAAAATGAGCGACTCCAGCAACTGGCGACCAAATTAATAGCCTCCGTTGTTCCTCTTACAAAAATGATTTCTTCCGGAGAAGGAGCATGGATGTAGTGGGCGACGGCCACCCGAGCAGCTTCGTAGGCCTCCGTCGCCCCGGCGGCAAGTCCGTAAAGCCCCCGGTGAACGTTAGAATTTTGCGTCCCATAGAACCGGGAAATCCTCTCCAGGACACTATCCAGACGGTGAGTTGTTGCCGCATTGTCCAGATAAACCAGGCCATCATTGGCCAGCAATAGCGGAAAGCGCCGCGCAACGGCGGCGGGGTCATGGGACTCCATGGGGCCAACTAGTTGCTCTGTCGTAACTTTGCCAGAAAATTTAGGACTTCAATGTAGAGCCATACCAGAGTCATTACCAGACCAAAGGCAGCATACCACTCCATGTATTTTGGAGCACCGTAGCGGGAAACTTGCTCGATGAAATCGAAGCTCAGCATGAGGTTCAGCGAAGCAATGGTCACAACAAAGAGGCTAAATAGGATGCCAAAAATGGAGGGTTGGTGCACGAAGCCAAGGCCTGTTCCACCGAAGAAGCTCAGCAGCATGCTCACCAGGTAAACCACGGCGATGCCGACCGTTGCCGCAGACACTACCACCCGAAACTTGTCGGTAACCTGCACAATGCGAAATCTGTAGAGGGCTAGCATCACGCCAAAAACGGCAAATGTTAAGGCCACCGCCTGGACGACGATGCCCGGATAGGCAAAGTTGAAAAGCCGCGAAAGACTTCCGAGAACCAGCCCCTCGGCGACGGCATAGGCCGGCGCGGTATAGGGAGCCCAGTCCATGCGTACCATCGTCACCACCGCCAGCACAAGACCCGCCACGGCAAAAATCGCCAACTTTGATCCCAGCGCCGCCACGCTCGCGCAGGGGAAGGACCAGGAAAAAATTGCCGCCAGAGTAACTAGAGCCAGGAGAATACCCGTGCGATTGAACGCACCCCTGGCCGTCATAGAACCGCAGGCACAGCTCCCAGAAATCGTACGGAAGGCACCCTCGCGCATCGCCGGATTTGTGCTATTATAATACCTCATCGGTCACTTTTCTAAAATCGATGGTTATCTCCGTCAATAATTTTTTCCGAGAATTAGAACTCTCCCGCTTCCCGTGGAAAAAACGCAGCCACTCACTGGAAGACTTCCTTTGCTTCCGCCAGCAGTTCTTTACTCAGCGCAATGTCAAGCCTCTTTGCCGCCGCCGCATTCAGAAAAAGTTTTGTGGTTCGCACCTGCTCCGGAGGTAAATTTTTCGTAGATTCGCCGTCCAAGATTCGGGAAACTAGCTCCCCCGTCTGCAAGCCAACCTGGTACTGGTCGGGACCGAGGGCCGCCAGCGCTCCCAGGGGAATTGCATCGGTATCACTCACATACACTGGAACTTGCAGTTTATTGGCCTCAGAAATAATATTCTCCAACGCCGCTAGAGCCGTGTTGTCGTTGGAAATGAAAAGTGCATCCACCGGCGACTTAGCCACCTGTTCCACCGCCGACACCATGGCTTCCGGCTGGGTTACCCTGCGCTCCACAAGTCGTAGACCCATTTTTTCACAGGCGAGTCGCAGCTTATCTACGATGGCCTTGGAGTTGGATTCTTCGGGGTTATAGAGAATGCCGAGACGCTTCAATCCCGGTTGTATGCGGCGAAATAGCTGCAATTGGGGTTCCAGTGGAACAAAATTGGAAACACCGGTAATATTAATTTTGTCCGCCAACCCCGCCGACTTTGGATCCGTTACGGAGCTATAAACTAGGCGAATGGCATTCTGTCCGAGTCGGGTGTAATTGATGCAGCTCTGCGCCGCCACCGTCCCCACTCCCACAACAACTGCCGGCTTTTGGGCAATAAATTTCTGAGCGATCTGGGTGGATGCTGCGGTGCTGCCCTTGGCCGATTCTTCCCGAATTTCCACATTGCGCTCCGCCAGCGCATCCCGAATGCCCCGCACCGTCTCATCCAACGCGCTGTGGTCAATAATTTTGATAATGAACACCTTCCGGCGCACGCCCTCGGACGCTCCTCGCAGTGGAAGTGCAACACCGAATGCTCCAAGAAGGCACAGAAGGAGGAAGGCACAGCGTCTTTTCATTATCGTCTCCATTAGGATTTCTAAAATTGCCACCTCCGGGGAACCGATGAAAGGGAACCTCAGTTTTGACAAAGGGTGGGAGGATTTTCTTCCCATTTCGCCGCTTTTCAATGCAAGAAATTTTCACAGCGCTGCTGCAGCACGGTTTCGTCCTCCGGAACCAGGACAATGCCCAGCTCCTTTAGTTCCTCCAACCAGAAACGGCGGCGGCGCAGGTGGGGGTGGGGAATTTGAAGTGTAGGAGTTGCAATTTCTATGCTCCCAAAGAGAAGAATATCCACGTCCATTGTCCGCGACCCATATTTTTCCAGGCGCACCCGACCCAGCGCATTTTCAACTCCCTGGGTTTCCTCCAGTAGTCCCTCCGGAGAAAGGGCGGTGGCGATGAGGAGAGATTGATTGAGAAATTCGGGCTGATTTTCCAGCAACAGGGGAGCGGTGCAATGGATGGAAGATTTTTGCATGATTTTTGTGTCCGAAAAACAACCGATAAGTTCCGCAGCCCTTTTCAGGTAGACCTCCCGGTCTCCAAGATTGCTGCCGAGGCCAAGAATAGCCAGCGACCACCCTGTCACCTCCTCCACACACGGAGGCTGCGAAGACTTTCTCTGCCATTTTTTCCCGGCGCAGCCGATGGTTCCATCGGAGAAATTTTCGGAGTAAAAGTCGGAGGCATTGTTTCCCATGGAGACAGGAAGCAACAAATGGAAATCATCCGGCGAAGGCAAGAATTTGTCGGATGGACGTCACCAATCTTACCGGGAAACGGGAGCGGTTCAAGCGACCATTCTCCTAGGTATAACGGCACTAAATCTAGGTCTATAAGTATCGCAACTGGCATTCGTTCCACCATTTTATGATGCCACTAGTTAAAAGTGATTTAATAATCGCTCTTTCAACGCTAGCCCAGGGGCAAGATTTTTCTGCATTTTGCGCTGCTGTTTTCTTATCTCCGACAAGACGCGAAACAAGATAAACAGATATGGAAATTGGACAATATATGGTATCGATCGCGGAAAAACCCAGGAAGACAGCTATTTTCAGCGGGATTAGAACAGTTGTCCAAACCGCCTTCAGCATGAGAAGAAATTTGTTTTCCGCGTTGTCTTTCCAGCTATCACGGATACTACCATAGGCCTCATCCAATGGAGAGGCAGCAAGCTGGCAGAACGAAGTCGACATCACAAGTCCTGCGGGACTTCTAGTTGATTTTTCTTTTTTGTAAAGGGAAAATTTCTTTCTCCGCGTTTTTGCCCGAGACAGGAGGGCTAGCTGGAGTAGTTACGAAAAATTAAAGAGGTCTCCGGAAGCATTTCCGGAGACGGCAGCGGCGATATAATTCCCTAGCCTGTCGGCGGTTCCAGAATTTTTCAAAAGCCAGGCCGTGGCGGAACGAACCATGGAATTTCGAGCGTCTGCGGTTCCACAGAGTTCAAGGATTTTGCGACCAACGGCATCTTCATTCTTCTCCACCGCCACGGCATTGCACTTCGCAAGATCCTCTAAAATATCTCGGAAGTTCCCGATGTTAGGTCCACTCACAAGGGGAATTCCAGCGGCAACGGCATCCAGTGGTGACTGGGCACCTCCGTTGGGTGGCAATGTTTTTCCCAGAAATGCAACTGTTCCTAGGCGAATGAAATGGGCCAATTCGCCAACCGTATCAACGACGGCAACGGCTGCATCGGATATGTTCGCAATTCCTCCGCTGCGAAAATGGGAACAATAATTACGCAAATCCAATGATCGCCGCAGGGATTCCCTTCTCTCTCCGTGGCGGGGCACAAGAAGCAGTCTCCAGCGGTCATCCGCTTTGCGCAGAAGATCATAGACAAATAGAAGCATTTCCTCCTCTCCGGGCCAGGTTGAGCAACCAAAAAGAATGGGAGTTGGCCGACCATTTTTGTCGGTGGGAACCACGCCGAGCTCCAGGAGAAGTTGCCTTCGGTCGGCGGTGGAGAGAGGGGGTAGGAGAGGACGGTCGCACTTCATATTCCCTACGCTGAAAATTTTTTTTGGATCAACGCCAATGGCAAGGAGATGGGCGGTGCTCCTGGGTCCGCTGGAAAAAATTGTGCTAACGGGGCCCCACAGCCAATGGGCAATGGATGGAAATTTACCGCAGCGACGACAACTACGCTCGGAAAGTCGGGCATTGACAATGACCACGGGGACTCTCCGCCGTCGGGCATTATGGAGGTGCTCCGGCCAAAGATCGCCGTCGGCGTGGATGAGCATGTCGGGACAGACGCGCCCCCAGGCGAGTCGGGAAAATGGCCAGAAATCAATGGGAAAGGCGGCGACGGTGCAATTTTTACCGTAGAGATTCCGGGCAACGGCCAATCCAGTACTGGACGTAGAAGTTAGAATAATTTCGTGGCAACCATCGGCAAGAAGACGGCCCACGAGGGGTTCCAGGGACTGCACTTCCCCAACGCTTACGCCGTGAATCCAGAGCTTCTTTTTCCCTGGAAACCTCCCCGGAAATCGTGGCAAAAAACCTAGGCGCTGTAAAAATCCCCGACCGTAACCGCCCCGCCGCCACATGTGCACTAACCAGGCCGGCGCCATGGCAAGAAAAACTGGCAAAAAGAGAATGCGATAGACCCAGAGCCAGCCCATGTGTTCCTCTGAAATACCGCCCATGCCTAAAGGATAAAATTCTTTGGCGCAACGAGAATGGTGAATTCTCCCCGCCTCGGAAATCGCAGCAGGTCGCCGTGCACCACTCCCAGGGGTCCAACGTGCCAGGTTTCGTGGAGCTTGGTGAGTTCCCGGGCGACGGCAATGACCCGTTCCTCCCCAAAAACGGCCACCAGGGAGATGAGAAATTTTTCAATGCGGTGGCAGGACTCGTGGAAAATGAGCGTGTGGGGGAATTCTCCATACTGCCTCAGAAAATTTTCACGGGCGATGGTCTTCGAAGGAGGAAATCCCAGAAAAAGGAATGCGTCGGTGGGCAACCCGGAGGCGGAAAGGGCGGCGATGGCGGCACAGGGACCGGGAACAGCAAAGACGGGCAAACGGCGGCGGCGGCACTCCCGGACAAGACGAAATCCGGGATCACTGATTGTCGGAGTGCCCGCATCGCTGGCCAGGGCGACGGCTTCGCCGGCAACAATTTTCTCAGCAATTAGCGGCGCCACCTCCCGCTCATTGTGTTCATGGTAGGCAACGAGTGGTCGGTCGACGGCAAAGCGACGGAGCAAATTTCCCGTTACTCGGGTATCTTCGCAGGCAATGACGGCGGAACCTCGAAGGACGGCGACGGCTCTGAAGGAAAGATCTCCGAGGTTGCCAATGGGCGTCCCAACGACGTAGAGCCCCGCCGACAGCGGGCTTTCAGTGGACAAACTGGCACTTTGCGGGGAAATTCCTTTCACGGTGGGCATCTCTCTTTTTCCGGTGCATCCAGACTGGGAAAACTTCAAAGAAAAATATTTCTACCCCGATTCATGCGGGAATCGCAAAATAAGGTCACAGATATATTTTGATGTGGGCCTTCCGTCGCAACTCCGAGAGCCAATATTCCTGGGCTTCCCGCAGACGGCCATGGAGCAGGTGTCCCTCGATGTCATCCTGGACCTCGGCGATGGGCAATTGTCTTCCCTCCCGTTTCTCCAAAATAAGAACTATGACACTTCCGTCCTTAGTTCTCAGTGGGCCGACGTAGTCACCGACGGCCGTCGCAGAAACAGCAACGGCAAAATCCTCCCCCATGTCTTCCGTGGGAATCCACGTACTTTCGTGCCGTTTCGTATGGGGACTGACCTCATCGAGCAGAACGGCAAAATCCTCCCCGATCCGAAGTCGCTCCATCACTTCTCCGATATCCTTTTCCGGGAAATTCGCATGGAAAAAAATCTGCCGCATCTTTACGGCCGCCTTTAAATAAAATGTCTTTTTGTGGGACTCGTAGTATTCCCGCACTTGCAGCGGACTAATCTCTGTCCGCGACCGACGAATGCGGCCCAACATCCAGTCAACGATGAAGCCCTCTTCCATCTCTTTTTTGAACTGCTGGAGAGACTTTCCACTCCCGTGGAGCTTTTCAATAAAGCGAAGCCGGTCGCCCTGGAAATGAATACGGATGAATTCATCCAATTGGAAATTTTTTTGCATCTCCGGAACGCGGTTGCCATCTTTTTCAAATTCCTGTACAATGAGTGCCCGTTCGACCATTCGGTCCAAAACTTCCCTGGCAACGACTCTCATCTTCCCGTTAAAATCTTCCTGGGAAGTGGACTCCACTTCGATCTGCGGCAAAAGAGGTGTCAACTCCTGGCGCAATTCCCCGGCGGTAATTGCCCTGTCGTTGACCACGGCAACGGCACCGTTAATGTAGCACTCCTTCCAAAAGGCCCCGGATCTTTCCTCCGCAGACTTCACCGCAAACTCCGATTCCTCGCCATCCTCGGGGATCAAATCTTCAGATTCCCCGTCCAAAAAGGTGCAACTAAGCCCCGCAAAAAAGCACAGGGACAGACAACCTGCGCGAAAATTTTTCCCAAAAGATACCATTGTCACCAGAGAACCCATCTCAAAGGCACTTTCAAGGGGAAAAGCCACACCTTCTGCGAAGGCAGGAAGTTTTATTAACTGGATTTCCCGTTTTGCACCTAGGTAATGGCGGGAAAGGGTGCAAAAATTTGCACCAATGCTAACGCGATTAGGAACAAAAAAACAAGCCGACCTTTCGGTCGGCTTGTTTTTTCTATCCTGGCAACAACCTACTCTCGCACCGCAGCGTGGCGGCACTACCATCGGCGTTTGGGGGCTTGACGAGCGTGTTCGGAATGGAAACGTGTATTTCCCCCCACCCATGGTCACCAGAAATTCCCAGAAGCCCGTCTCCGGACTTCAAAATCTGTTTTGCAGTGCTGTATTTACTGTGACAACCGACGAAAGCGTTCAAAATCTCAAACCCTCAAAACGAACGTCGCATTAAAGCTTACGAGTCATTAGTACTGGTTAGCTCAACACATTACTGTGCTTACACATCCAGCCTATCTACCCGGTAGTCTTCCGGGACTCTTTAGGAAGAGCCGAAGCTTTTCCGAGGAGATCTCATCTCGGGAGTGGCTTGGCGCTTAGATGCTTTCAGCGCTTATCCATTCCAAGCATAGCTACCCGGCGCTACCACTGACATGATAACCGGAACACCAGAGGCTTGTCATTTTCGGTCCTCTCGTACTAGAAAATGAACCCCACAAATCTCCAACGCCCACAGCGGATAGAGGACCAAACTGTCTCACGACGTTTTGAACCCAGCTCACGTAACACTTTAATTGGCGAACAGCCAAACCCTTGGGACCTTCTCCAGCCCCAGGATGTGTTGAGCCGACATCGAGGTGCCAAACAGCGCCGTCGCTATGAACGCTTGGGCGCTATCAGCCTGTTATCCCTAGGGTACCTTTTATCCTTTAA
>JAITOA010000011.1 GCA_031290195.1 Puniceicoccales bacterium
CAAATGTCTTTGAAAATTGTCTTACATTGCACTAGGAATTTCTTTTTTTCCTCCATGCTTAAATTTGCTAGCCGATCGCCGATATTTTGATTCATTAGAAGTCGAACAATGCACTCTTCAACTTCTCCCCTCTCTTTCGCTTTGGGATCCGTAATTGCTTTCGTGATGGCGTCCGGAATGTTTGCTATGGCACTATATACGGAAAGAATATCTGAAACTACATCGCCCGTTGTTACGTAACATTGCCGCAATCTGTGCAGTGGATCCGTCCCCATTTGGCTGCCGACGATTTTTTCGTTGCGTGCCACCAGCGCCGCTGCGGCGTCGGGATCGACAAGTGCTTCCTCTTCATGGCCCCATTCTTTTCCCAAAGAATCCTTTCGTTTTTTCGCATTTTCTTTTCGGCAAACCAATGCGGTTTGAAGGTTTTCATCGGGCTCTTTGAGGTTTTCGGCGAACAGAAGAGCATCGCTCCGAGAGGTTTTTTCGGCGAAAGACCTCGATAGCCATGGAGCGTCTCGGCGAATACCGGTCCCTTGTCCTGGAATCGTTACCTTACAGAGTCTGTCTATCTCTCCAAAACCTGCAAGTCCGGCCAAATTCTCCACGAGACACTCAGGGTTTGTAGGAATTTTAGCAGCTTCTTGGGCAATGATGGCATCCGCACGAAAGGACAGTTCTAGTAGCGAGATCAATTGATTTGCGCGGGTTGCGCTAATTCCAATTTCAGTTAGCTTTTTTTCTAATCCGCTTGAACCGATTTCCCCATCTATAATACATTTTTTAATTAACTCCACGACGGCGTAATATGGATCGAACATCTCTTTGGTAGCGCCTCGGGGTTGTTCGGCAAAAAGATAACAAGTCTTTTGGTTTGTCGTTTTATGGCGCCTCACTGCCGCATTGAAAACGGCAGAAAGCGCCTCGTCGTAATTGCTTGCATTCGGTAGCGTATAACGATCAGGGGCAGGGTTGGCGAAAAAATAATTAATGATCGATTTGGCAACATAGTGGTAGGCTAAATGTTGTTTTTTGAGCTCATCATCTGTGCATTCCGCGTTAAATGCGCGTAGTATATTCATAGTGCTGATCATTGAAAATGAAATTACGTCCGCTTTTCCGTTTTTGGAAAATTGACGAAGATTGAATTTACCTTCGATTTCGTTTAACAGTTGCATTACGGGTGTCGGTGCCTTCATCGATGACCCAAGAATAAAGCAATTCGGATCCCCATTGTCTCCAAAATTGGCCAATAGATCTTGCCGTAATTTGGCGCACGCCATGGAAGCATTGGGTTGATCTTCGCCCAGTGGGATGACGGGTAAACGCAGGGAGTCAGCAAATTGCTTAATTGTTGTGCCTCTCGGCAGATGATCCGACACATGGTCTTTCCTTTTGCCGTCCGTCTCCAGGGTAAGGCGGTAGGCCTCCAGCATGTAGGCTTGAATTACGTAAAATGCGTTGGCGGCCTGTGGGTTTTGTTCGAGAAATTTGTTGATAGTAAATGCATGGTCGCCATTCTCTTTATGGGCGAGCTCCGCTACTTTTTCCATTCGTTTAAGCGCCAACTGGCATTGGGATAGAAAGCCAGCAATTTCTTCAGGTTTATTGTATTTATTTTGGAGAATAGTGCGAATCCCAAGATTGCGGCCGAGACCCTCCGTGACACCACTCACGATGGCTCCGAAGGCCAGATGGGCGGCAGGTTTATTCGGGGCGGCCACACCTTGTCCCCCAAGCGCTTTTGCTGCGAGTGCATTCAATGATGCAATGGCGGCTTCCGGATCAATGGCATCGGCGTGGGCCTGTTCTTTGAAGGTATTAATCGCAGTACAAATTTCCTTGTTTGTACTGCATTTTAATTGGTCCGCGGAATCAATATTGTGCGTTGATGTATAGGATGTATCGGAAAATAAGTAGGGCGAATTGCATGGGCAATCGAGTTCAATCGGACTTTCTACGGAAGGGGCAATTTTTCCTCGCATAGCGTCGAATTGCTTGATTAAGTTCTCGATATCTTTTTCTAATCTCTCTAAGCCGTGGAATTTCCCCAAATTGCTTGAATATAGTGCCGTTATGTTATCAAGTATTTTTTGGAAAAAAACAATGTCGGAAGATTTTATGTATTTTGAGCCATTGTATGCTCCCATGGCACGTTCTGTTGCCGCCAAATAAATGCAGAGGCGATTTACCTTTAAGTTCAGAATTATTGCTTCTTTTTTTTGATTTTGGGGCAATAATTCTATTTCTTTGTCAAGTGCGTGGATTACATCAAGGGCCGTGGCCTGCAAAACCACCGCCGCCATCGGATCTGCAACCGCAATACCTATTGCATCCTGAATGCCCATTGTGTCTTGACCCCCACCGAATTCGTCAGAAGCATCATTCCATTTTATTCCGTCTTCGTCAATTTTTCCTCCTTCGTATAACGCTTCTGTTTTGGTTCCAATCATTAAAATCGCTTTTCCTACGTCTTTCAGGTTTTTACACTCACATTTAATTACTTTATTTTTCCTAGTTATTGACTCGCTGAAATCACTTAATATTTTGTAGTGACTATATTTGGCTATTAAGTATAGCGTAAATCCACCATTGCTATTTCCTCTAATGTGGTAGGCGTTGGCGGCTTTTATTCTTCCGTATTTTGCTTCCGGATTGCCTTCTGTGTCATGTTGTTCGTTGTAATTGAGATAGCAAATGCAATTTTGAACAATGGAGACGGAATCACGGCCAACGTCTGCGAGCGGAGCATGTAATGCATCCTCTGTTTTATTTTCTGACACAATGGCGCAATTGCCGAGTTTCGCAGAGTCAGTAACCTCGGGAAGCCATTGGAGATTAGCTTCGAATTTAAGACCGCATTTTACTCTTAGCTTATTGATGTCGCCCCCTAGAATTTGGTTCCCTACGGCGGATGCTTCTGCGACGGCAGTACCATTTTCATTTGAAACATTAGGCGCACCAAAAGCCAGGGCTGCCCGCACGTCATCATCATCCTCTTTACTCGACAATGTCGAGTTTTGCCCGAAGACGGCTCCGCGAAACTCATTGGGAAGAGAACCAATCAAAACGACAATAGTCTAGGAAAATTTTTTGGAAAAGAAAGCACTTTTGCTAGTGCCTGCAAAACTTAAATTCCGGCGGAAAAGTCTGAAGTTCAATTATGGCGGCCGAATCAATGGCAACTGCCTCCTAGGCAACGATCAACCGGTGGTATTAGCGTCCATTTGCCTCTTCCATCGAAGCGCTCCGGGGGTGAGCGCGATGCCATTGGCGAAAGCGATCCTGCGCCGTGGAGCTAAGGCATTTGGAAATGGATGGAATGCCCGGCGAAGGAGATCCAAAATTAATTCCTCCGTCACCCCCAACATTGACAGGAGGAAAAATTTGGAAAAAATAAGGCAGTGCCCACTGTCGATCTTTCCTACGACACCGCCCTGGGGTCATTCCCTTCGTCGGAGCAGACCCTCTTCCGTGTCTTTGCTCCGAATGCGAAGGAACTGCACATCCACCATGGTCGGAATATTGGAGATCTTGGCGGCACTTTGGCGGCCGCCGAGGTGGAGTCTGGGCTGTGGGAGGCGGCGGTTCCGGGGAATCTCCACGGCCATTTTTACACGCTATCCGTGGAACCAAAGGAAAGATTTGGGCTCCGGGAGGAGGATTTCCGAGCCATTCTGGACCCCTATGCCCTTGCCTGCTACGACACCACCTCCACCGGCATAATTTTGGATCGCAGTGAATTGCCGACGGTGAAAGAGATTTATTCTCCGCCCGCTCCAAGGGACCTCATCATTTTGGAGGGCCACCTGAGAGATCTTCTCGGCCTATCCTCCAAGGGACCCGAACGCCCAACCTACGACGCCTTTTGCCGCTGGCTCCGGGAGGAAGACAATTATCTGTGCCGTCTGGGAGTTAATGCCCTGGAACTGCAACCCCTCCAGGAATACGAAGACTCCAACGGAGGAGGATATCACTGGGGGTACATGCCGGTAAATTATTTTTCTCCCAGCGGAGCCTATGCCATTCACCGGGAATGCGCCTCCCAGGTCGCCGACTTTGCCGCCCTCGTGGAAGCCTGCCATGCCCGCGGATTGGCGGTAATCCTGGACGTCGTCTACAACCACCTGGGAAATCCGAATCCCCTCCTGTGCCTCGGCGGCCATTCATTTTTTCGGACCAATTCCGCCGGAGAACTTTCCAATTGCAGCGGCTGCGGCAATGACCTGCGCACGGAGGCCCCCATGGTCCGGAAGTTGATTTTGGACAGTCTGGTTCATCTTCTGCGCACCTACGGAGTGGATGGATTTCGCTTTGACCTTGCGGAACTCATCGACGAAAAGACCCGGGGAGCCATCGAAGACACCCTGCACCGCATCCGCCCCAATGTGATTCTCATCGCGGAGCCCTGGAGCTTTCGCGGCCACTGTGCGGAGAACCTCCGGGAGACCACCTGGAGCAGCTGGAACGATGACTTTCGCGACTCCGTCCGCGGCTACGTGCGCGGGGAGGGCGGCCGGGATGGGCTCAAGTATTTTCTAGGCGGCAGCGTTGGAAAAAGAAACCGCCTCCCCCAGCAGAGCGTCAACTACACCGCTTCCCACGACGACCGCACCTGGATCGACTCCATCACGGAAAATGCCAATTTCGACGGGACAAATCCGACGGACCTGGACCTCCGCCGCACGCGGCTCATGTTCGCCATTCTTTTCTGCTGCAACGGCATTCCCCTGTTGGCCCAGGGCCAAGATTTTTGCCACTCCAAGGGAGGAGTCGCCAATACCTACCGGGACGGCGCCCGCAATGAACTGCTCCGGGACCGACTGGGGCAATTCGATGGCCTGCACCGCTACGTCGTCGACTGGATTCATCTTCGCCGGTCGGAACTCGGAAAATTGCTGCGACTGGGGACGGCCACGGGGAGTGGTTTTTTTCTCCACTTCGAAGCCAATGGCTCTTCCTGCGCCCTTGGAACCCTCTACAATGCGGCGGGCGAGGGACGACTTCTTTTCCTTTGTAACCCGGAGCGGCATGCCGTCCGCTTTGACCTCCGCGGACTTCTGGGCCGGGAACAGTTCCGTCCCATCGCCAACGGCGAACATTTCTACGCATTTCCCCCCAATCACACCCTCCAGGAATTCCAGGAATTGGAAGCGGTCGACTGCGAACTGTGGTCCCTGGAAGGCCCCTTTTCCTAGCGGGACAGGACCGATCGTCGGCCATGGCCACCCCTTCGCCCAATCGGTGTTCCGGCGGGGTCCCTCCATGGATCTCCGTTCCCGGAAGGCAAAAAATTTCCAAGAATAACCCCCGTTCCGGTGGCGCGCCGGCGGGACCAACCGGCTGCCGCGGTGCCCGGGGCAAGGAATTCGATGGTGTCGCGGCGAAAGTTTCCCGGGAGGTCAAAGCGACCGGGGCAAAGGAATGGGGATAACTCTTGCTAAAGGGGTGACCCGGGGCTTCTCTGCGAAAAATGGAGAAAATGGGAAGTCGGACGATGGGAGATCTGGAGGAATTGGCACGGACCTTCCGCCGGAGAATCATCGCCCACGTCGAACAAAATGGTGGCCACCTGGCGTCAAACCTTGGTGTTGTGGAACTGACGATTGCCCTCCATCGGATTTTTGATTTTCCGGAGGATCGGCTGGTTTTTGATGTGTCTCACCAGTGCTACGTGCACAAATTGCTGTCGGGGCGGGGCGGGGAATGCTTCGACCGCATGCGCCGGACGGGGGGATACTCCGGCTACTGCGACGCGCAGGAAAGTCCCTTTGACCCATTCACGGCGGGCCACGGGGGAACGGCCCTATCCTCGGCCCTTGGTCTGGCCGTGGCCCGGGATTTGCGGAAAGATGGCGGCCACGTGGTGGCGCTCATCGGCGACGGATCCCTTTCCTGCGGACTCACCATGGAGGCCCTGCAGCACGTGGCCGGGGCGACGGAGCGACTCATCGTCGTCCTCAATGACAACGGCCATTCCATCGACCGGGGAGTTGGGGCGGTGGCCGAACACCTCCTGGAGCTTGCCGGAGCAAAAAATTCCCGGCGGCCTCCCTGCCTTTTCCGGGACATCCATGGCCTGGAGTACATTGGTCCCGTCGACGGCCACGACTTTTCCAGCCTTCTGCCTTCCCTGACCCGGGCAAAGCTTTCCCCAAAACCCGTGCTGGTACATGTTTGCACGGAAAAGGGGCGCGGCCATTTGAGAGCCCAGGCAACGCCGGCAAATTTTCATGGGGTGACCGTCGCCGGCAATGACGGGTCCTCCTTCCAGGGAAAAGATACCTATTCGGAAGTTTTCGGCCGCTGTCTCTGCGCCCTCGCTGAGAAGGACCCGCGCATCGTTGCCGTCACCGCTGCCATGGGTCAGGGGACCGGATTGCAGCCTTTTCTGGAAAAATTTCCGGACCGTTTCTTTGACGTTGGCATCGCCGAAGGCCACGCGCTCACCTTCGCCGCCGGATTGGCCAGGGGCGGTCTGCGCCCCGTCTGCGCCATCTATTCGCCTTTCATCCATCGTGCAGTGGATAATTTTTTCCATGATATATGTTTACAGAATCTCCCCGTGGTTCTCTGCATGGACAGGGCCGGCCTTTCCTGCTCCGACGGAGACACCCACCACGGCCTTTTTGACATCGCTCTGCTGGCGGGATTTCCCAATGTGACCTTCGCACAGCCGGCGTCCCTGGACGAGCTTGGACCGCTGCTGTCGGCGGCGCTGCGGGTGCCGGGACCCTTCGCCATGCGCTATCCGAGGGGCGTCGCGGGAAATTTTGTTCCCGCAGAAAATCCTCCGCATCCGCTGGAAATGGGTCGGGCGACGGTGCTGCGCCGCGGAAGCGACCTGACAATCTGGGCCCTGGGCCAGCGGCGTCTGGAGCAGGCGCTGGAGTTGGCGAAAATTCTGGAGAAGCAAAAAATTTCCACGGAAGTGGTGAATGCCCGCTTCATTTGCCCCATCGACCGAGTTCAACTGGAACGATCGGGCCGCTGCGGGCTGGTCGTTGCCATGGAGGACCACGTGGCGGCGGGAGGATTTGGAAGTCTCCTGCGGATGGAGCTCCACGCCCTGGACGTCCGGGCGGAATTCCTCTCCATTTCCTGGCCGATGCCGGTCGGATTTGCCGAAGACAACGGGACGCTGGAGCTCCGCCACGGGCAGTCGACGGAGCAGGTGCTGGAAAAAATTCTACGCGCCCACGGCCACTTCGGTCGGTCGGCTGGCCCCACTGAAATTTCCATACCCTAGGGACTTCCGCAGTTTAAATTCACATTGCTTGCCGTCATTCCACTGCTGCACGGGCCTCAAATAGCCCACGATGCGGGAGTAAACCTCCGTTGCGGAACCGCAGTCCGGGCAGGTGGGGTGCTCTCCGGACAGGTAGCCGTGGACGGGGCAGACGGAGAAGGTGGGCGTGAGGGAAAAGTAGGGCAGCCGGTAGTTATCGGTGATGGTGCGCGCCAAATTTTTCACCGTTGAAGTGTCCGTAATGCGTTCCCCAAGAAAAAGATGCACCACGGTTCCTCCGGTAAATTTTGTCTGCAGTTCATCCTGGTGCTCGAGGACGGCGAAGATGTCGTCGAAGGCATTGACCGGCACGTGGATGGAATTGGTGTAGAAGGGAGCGTCTCCGCCGATGCCGTCCGCGGTGCTGATTTCCTTGAACTTTGCCCGATCCTTTTTGGCGAGACGGAAGGAAGTTCCTTCCGCCGGGGTGGCCTCCAGGTTGTAGTGGTTGCCGGTTTCCTTCTGGTAGTCGAGGATCCTTCCCCGCATGAAGTCCAGGGTTCGCAGGGCAAATGCCTTGCCAATTTTTCCGACAATGCCTTCTCCGAGCAGGTTAGTGCAGGCTTCGTTCATGCCAACCAGCCCGATGGTGGAGAAGTGATTTTTCCAATAGCACCCCATGCGTTCCCGGATGGCCGACAGGTAGAAGGAGGTGTAGGGGTACAGGTTGGTGGCGGTGAGCCGTTCCAGAAAGTTCCGTTTGATTTCCAGGCTTTCCCTGGCCAGGTCCATGAGGGCCGCCAGCCGTTCCCGGAAGTCCCCTTCGTTTTTGGATAGGTAGGCCAGCCGGGGGAGATTGAGAGTTACCACTCCTATGGAACCGGTCAGTGGGTTTGCCCCAAAGAGCCCGCCGCCGCGCTTTACCAGCTGCGTGTTGTCGATGCGGAGCCGGCAGCACATGGACCGGGTATCCTCGGGTTTCATGTCGGAATTAACGAAATTGGAAAAGTAGGGGATGCCGTATTTTCCGGTCATTTCCCAGAGCCCTTCCAGGTTGGGGTTATCCCATTCGAAGTCCTTGGTAATGTTGATGGTGGGAATGGGAAAGGTGAGCACTCTTCCCCGGGCATCCCCCTCGGCCATTACTTCGAAGAGGGCGCGGTTGAAGAGGTCCATTTCCCGCTGAAATTGCCCGTAGGTGGACCGCTGGAATTCCCCTCCGACGATGGTGGGTTCGTCCTTCAGGTGTTTCGGGCAGAAAAGATCCAGTGTGATGTTGGTGAAGGGGGTTTGAAATCCTACCCGGGTGGGCACGTTGACGTTGAATAGAAATTCCTGCAGGGACTGTTTCACCGCCGTAAAATCCAGCCGGTCCTGGGCAATGAACGGGGCCAGCAAGGTGTCAAAGTTGGAAAAGGCCTGGGCACCGGCTGCCTCCCCCTGGAGGGTATAGAAAAAATTAACAACCTGGCCGAGAGCCGTGCGGAAATGTCTGGGCGGTAGGGCTTCTAGCTTTCCTGGAACGCCGCAAAATCCCTTCCGCAGCAGGTCCGCCAGGTCCCAGCCCACGCAGTAAACGGAAATCAGACTGAGGTCATGGATGTGGAAGTCACCGGATTCATGGGCTTCCCGGATGCGACCGTCGTAGACCTCGTGGAGCCAATAGCTCTGGCTGAGAGCGCCGGCCAGGTAGTGGTTGAGTCCCTGGAGGGAGTAGGTCATGTTGCTGTTTTCTTTCACCTGCCAATCCGCCCGGGAGATGTATTCCTTGATTCGGGAAATGTCCGAGTCGATGACCACCTTCCGCTCGCCGGCTGCCCGCTCCGCCCGAAGAATGAAAGCCTTCGCCGTGGCCACGTGGGGGGACTTCAGGAGAACGGATTCGATGAGTTTTTCCACCTCCTCGACGGGGGCAAATTCCGCTTTTCCCCGCTGCCAGAGTTCGGAAATTACGGCTCGGGCCAAATTCCATGCCGCGGCCGAATCGAATTCACCGGTCAATTTGCCACACGCAACAAAAATTCCATGCACCTGGGCCAGCAATTGCTCCTCGGAGCAGATGAACTGCGCGTCCCGGTGGGAAGGTAGAGAAAATGGTGCCTTCATACTATTCCTAGTGGTTTTGCTCGTCGAGAGCACTAGATACAGTGATTGCCCGTCGCCAACTGTCCAGAAATTTTTTGCTAAAAATGTGTGCAAAAAGTTTCCACGCCCAAATCTTCGGGTTTTTCGCCGCTTCGGCCGGCCGATTGGTCGTCCGGCCGGGGAAGGACGACCCGGGCTTTTCGCATGCGGAGATTCCGCGCGGAGCAAGGGTGTGGCGGGGAAATGGGGGACTCAAATGTGGCGGGCATCGTCGGGGTTTTTTTCCGCGTAACCCCCATCTTGCCGCGCATTGTTGACCTCATTTTTTTTCAAAAAAGCCTCGTAGAGATCCTCGGCGTTCATCCCCAGAACGATGGCCGTGGAAATGACAAAATGAAAAATATCCACCAGCTCCACTCGGGCATTTTGCAGGTCAAATTTTTGGTACTTCGCCCACCACTTCCACGGTACGGAGTCAACGAGTTCGGCAATTTCCTGCTGCATGGCGCGGGCATAGTTCAACACCCATTGCACCTGCTCCTCTTCGCCGATATCCTCAAAAAAAAGTCCAACGCGGCGGCTGAATTTTTGTTGTAACTCAAAGAGATGGGATAATCGACACGGTGTAAATTCTCCCTCCTTCACGGGGAGGAGCTTATTTTTTTCTGGACAATGTCAACTCGCTTTTTATTCATGGGAGTTCCATTGGGCGGATATGCCATCGGACAGGTCTGCTAAATATAAGCTTTGCAGAATTTCGTTCCAGTGTTTTAATGATGGGCATTGCCGCCGGCTACCGGGATGGCGAGGCGAAGGTTTCGTCGGAAGGAGAGAAGTTTTGTGTGGTTGTCATCGTGCGAGTTAGGAGATAGGTAGTTATGCCTGAGTTTACGGAAATGGAGAATTCGGAGGCGCCCGCGGTGGCACCCGATTCGGTCTCACAGAGGCGCCCGCGGCGCCGGAGGCGCAATCCAATTGCCAGCAATAGCCGCGGCGGCGAGCCGAAGGGATCCACCCGGGGCATCGGGCCCTGCGATATTTCCGCGGAAGCGGCTCCGGCGGCCGTTGCGGCCACCGGAGAAACGGGGGAAACGGAAAACCGCCGCTGCGACGGCGGCGGCGAATGCCGGGGAAAGTACTCTACGGCTCTGGCGGAGGATGGGCGCCGCAGTGGCGGCGACCGGAGGATTCTGCGCAGACGAAGTCCCGGAGTAGGCCGCGGGGAGTATGTCCGCGGGCAGAGGGACGAAAGAATGTCGGCGAGGGGGGCATTTTCCGCCAAACAGGAGACGGCGGGTGCATTTAAAAAGTTTCTACGCAAACTCTGGCCCTTTGGAAAAAAGACGGCGGAGGAGAATCTCGAAAGTAGAGCCTACGGGGAGCCGCGGCAGAGCCGCGGTGGCCGCCGCGGCGGCGGTCGCCCGCAGCGTTCCTAGAGTCGAAATCCCCCGGCCCGCGCCCCGGCTGCACAGCCGGGCCGCCGAGGATTTATCCCTCCATCCACCGGCTTCCGGTGTGGGGAAGTTTTGATTTCCCTTGGGCATCGCAGGTTTTACCTACTTATCTGCCTTCGGCTGCATTTCATTGCCAGAGGAGGCGTTGAATTTCTTCACGCCTGGTTTCCATGTCTTGTTGTTCCGAAAGGGGAATCAATGTCCATTTGTTGCATTGAATTGCTAGGTCATCATTGGCCAAAACCGGCGCGATGAACAAGTGTTGGTCGGTGTCCACGGTAAAGGCGAATTGCCGTTTTTTTGTGCTTTTCCAAGAGTATGCTGTGCCGGGGTATTCAAAATTTGCGGAAAGTTCGACGACTTTGACGGGCATTCCGTCGTCCAGCGTATACCATCCGAGAGGGATTTTTAGACCTACTACATCTACCGTCGAACTGCGTTGTTCAGGAAGCCCAAATTTGGCCCATGCTCCGCGGTCTCTAATTTCGAATTCTCTAAAACATTCAAAATCTGCTCCCGCAGACAGATTCTCTATTTGGGTGTCCATGGAGGCATAATCTTCTTGGGCGGCGAACTTTACCGAGTGGTCTACCTGTTCACCTTCATTGCTGCAAGGCAATGTCCATTGCTTCCCCGGCTGGAGGGTTGGGGCCGACGGGGCCTCCACGGAGCGATTGCCTTTCCCGTCGAGTCCCCCAATGTGGACGAATTTCAGCTTTGCCGAAAGCGCCGATGCTGCGGCTGCGCACTCTCCGTCGGGAAAAAAGCCAGCGCCGTATAATTTTTCGAAGAAGCACTTTTCTTCATACTCAACCTTAGTGATTTCTCTTTTTGTGGAAAATGCCCTGAGAAGATTCACCAGTTTTTCAGAAAGAGAGCATTCTTCATAGGAAGTACTTCCAAGCATCCTTGATTTTTGTGTCCATGCAAATAGCCTAAGGCAAACTTCTTTCATTTTTCTAGCGCCTTCTTCCGTGAACTTTTTTATGTCGTTGGCTAGGTACTCCTCGCAAATTTGCTTTATTTTCCCGTAATCTTTTTGCTGTGAAATGAGCAACTCGACTTCTTTTACCCTATCAGTAGCAGTTAGTTTTCTCCGGTCCGATGAAGATTCAAACCTCCATTCTCGGCATCGTTTCCATGCGGCAAGCGCTTCGGAATCTAAATTTTCCGATGATGTTTGATGCTGGCGAAAATATGCCAAAATCCCAAAGAGAAGGGGATTTAGCTCCAATGGGTCTTTGCCGGTATGTTCCATTTTGTCTAGAAAAGAACAACATTCAACGACCGTATGGCGGAAATTTTCGTTTTCAGTGTCAAATGCATGTTCTGCGTTAAAGTTTATCGTCGCAGAGTTAGTTAATTGGGAAAAACTCGCTGCTTCGATTAAAGTATGTATACAATGCCATTTTTTCTTGTAATTGTCAGGTATTGGGTCAAACTTTTTGCACGCCAGCATATTTCCATGTTTTTCATTGGGAATAGTTATACCGCTCAGTAGAATTTCCATGGAATCGGTATACCTGCATTCTAGAGTCGAATTTTGACGTTTGATTCCTTCAAAGAAAATACGGGCACAAAGCGCCGACGCCTTCTTCCGAAGAGCTTCCGGTTGCGTGAATTTACCTTCTCTTGTGAAGGCATTGTAGAATGACATAAGATAATTATATTCCTCATCCTGTACCGATGGAGAATTGAGTTTAATTCCAACATACTCTATCGTATCACACAGGTAATGTTTTCCTCCTTTGCGGAAAATTGACGATCCAGATACTTGCAAATAAAGAGGAAAGAATTCCGACGTTTG
Organism: Puniceicoccales bacterium; assembly: GCA_031290195.1. Classification (GTDB taxonomy): domain Bacteria; phylum Verrucomicrobiota; class Verrucomicrobiia; order Opitutales; family JAIRLM01; genus JAITOA01. Next base: position 12,575 of record JAITOA010000011.1, read on the forward strand.
CGCGGGTGGATCGTTTCTAAGATATCCAACAAATTCCTGCGTATCATTGGAGCTAATTTCGCAGCAAAAATCATTGTCGGCTGTCAATTTAGAGGCCGCGGCAGCCACGGCTTCGTGGTTTTTTGGAGCTTTTTCTTTCACGGGATCGGCGACGGCTGCGGGTGCAACGGGTTTCTCGCCGTCCGATGCACTTTCATCGGCCAACCGCCCCCGGTGGCCGTGGACCGCCAAACAGGTCAAAAACGAAAGTTCGGTAACCGCAAGTATCCCTACGACGATAAAAAATAGGATGGGAGCTGGGACAATGGCGCCGAACATGCAAAGCGACGCAAGCCCATAGCCGCCCCATAGGACTAGCAGGCCAAAGGACGCACAGGTTACGAAAGTTAATAATCCCAATCCCGCGCTTTTGGGGGAGACATTCTGTCCACCGCCGGGGCCGGAACTTGCATTTGCAGCATCTACATTCACTACTGTTACCAAAAATCCCTATGTTGTTTATTTAGAAAAACACAAGAGCCTTTTACGGAAAGGATGTGAAAGCGATTGTAGGACACTGCTTTATATTTGACATTCGCGGTGGAACTTCAGGATGTACCTGTGCTGATTTTTCACAGATCCCTTGGAGCTTTTTTTACTGCTCTTTTACTAACTCTCGTTTCCATGCCATTCGCCATCGCGGTCCTTCGTCGATTGGGCTTGGAGCAAAAATTTCGCGGTAAGGAGGAGGTGCGGGATCTGGCGGACCTCCATGCCCACAAGATTCACACGCCGACGATGGGAGGAGTCATTCTCTGGGCTACGACTTTCTGTGCAACCATTCCCTGGGTAAACTTCACCTCCTCCGCCGTCGGCGCATTGGCCGTCTTCACCGGTTCCGGCGCCATTGGCCTCGTGGACGACTGGAAAAAAATTCGCGGGAAAAGTAGTCGAGGGGTTTCGGGGAAAAAAAAATTGCTTCTTCAGGCGGTCGTCGTTGGGGGACTGCTTGCCGGTTTGTTTTGCCGGGACCGGGACGGCTACCGGGCGCTGCACGAACTTTGGATTCCCCTTCTGCGGACTCCACTCTTCCATCTGCCGACGGTGCTTCTTTGCATCTTCGCTTTTTTCGTCGTTGCCGGTTCTTCCAACGCGGTCAATCTCACCGATGGCGCCGACGGTTTGGCCGCCGGCTGTTCCCTGACAACGGCCATTGCCCTTGCCATTTTCAGCGGCAACGCGGGGAATGCAACCACGGCCAGCCTCCTATCCATTGCCTTCGTTCCCGGTGCCGGAGAACTGTGCGTCCTCCTTGGCGCCCTCTGCGGTGCCCTCTGCAGTTTTCTCTGCTTTAACGGCTATCCGGCTCGCATCTTCATGGGGGACAGCGGGTCTCTCGCCATCGGAGGACTTTTTGGCGCCATCGCCCTGCTCATCCGACAGCCGTTTCTACTGGCCGTCGTCGGCTGCGTTTTTGTTGCCGAAGCCCTTTCCGTCATCGGACAAGTGTACTACTTTAAGCTCTCCGGGGGCCGCCGCATTTTCCGCATGGCGCCGCTGCACCACCACTTTGAACTGGGTGGCTGTCCGGAAACGCGCGTCGTCCTGCGGCTGTGGGTCCTTTCCGTCTTCGGGGCCGCCGCTGGGTTGGCGCTGCAAGGAATTGCCTAGTTTGGAAGAAATTTTGTTCTTTCTTCCGCCATCGAAGGTGGGCGCAGAGGGGCCGTCAGAGGGTTTGCAGCTGCAGCAACTGCGCGATTGGCAGGAAGAAGGCGGCCGCCACCGTCGCCACAACTCCTGCCAGCAGTAGCACCAGAGCCGGTTGCAGCACCGCCGCCAGCCGCTCCAGGGCCGTCTCCAGTTCCTCCTCAAGGACATCCGCCGCGAGGGAAAGCATGGCGGACAAATTCGCTCCCTTCTCCCCAACGGAGACCAGTCCCTGCACCGTGGCCGGAATGTACCGCTCCCCGGAAAATAATTCACCCAGCGACACGCCCTCCCGGGCCCGGGCGGCGATGGCGTCCAGGCGGTGGCGCAGGGCAACGTTCGGGATGGATTGGCAGGCGAGTTGCACCGCTTCGCCGAAGGGAATGCCGTTGCCGATAACCAGACCAAACGTGCGCAGAAACAGGACTAGGTTTTGCCGCACAACCAGGGGTCCCAGCAGCGGAAATGCCAGGGCAACGGCGCCCAGTAGCTGCCTGCCGCGGACCGACCGAGACCAGCACACATAGAGCAAAAGCAGAACTAGAAACAGGGAAAGAACCCAAAACAATCGATGTTCCAGGAAATGGCAAAGGGCCATGAGGGAGCGGCTAAGGAGCGGCAGCGGCGGCCGCTCCCCACCGACCTGGAAGAGAATTTGGAAACGGGGGATGACCTTCACCGCCAGGAAAAGAATGGCTGCCAGTGCCGTGGCCAGGACAATCACCGGATAGATGAGGGCGGAAATTGTCCTGTTCCGAACTTTGAGGCTGCGACCTCGATGCAGGGCCAATTCCCCGAGGACGGCGGCGAGATTTCCCGACAATTCCCCCGCCCGGACCAGCTGCCTGTAGGGTTCGTCGAATATTTTGGGGTATAGGCCCATGGCCTCGTGCAGGTAGCGTCCAAGGCGGACTTCCCCGATGAGGGATTCTAAAATTTTGAGAAAAGACGGCTTCTCCCTTGGCGATCCAAGTGCTTTCAGCGCGTCCACCAGATGGACTCCCGCGCGGAGCAAGATGGCCAATTGGCGGGTAAAACTGACCAATTTTACCGGGCTCAGGGAAGGTCCCATTCCGCGAACCCGGAGCTCCCGCTTCCAAAATGGCGGCCTTTTTTCCTCAAGAAATTCGACGGCAATGCGTCGGCCAATGAGAATTTTTTGGGCAGTCCGGACATCCGTCGCCGCGATTTCCCCGGACTCGTAGCCGCCGCCGACCCCACGGCCAAAGTAGGAAAACTTTTTTATCGGTTCCATGGGAGCTGCTTCAAAAATTCTCCGGCGGAAACCAACCCAGCTTCCAGCAACGCTAAACCCTCCGCCACCAATTTCGCCGGCCTCTCCGGGTCCCTAAGAACGAATCCTTCCCGTGAATCGGCGGGAAAAAACTCAAAGACAGCTCTCCGGCCCACCTGGCCGGTTCCGCAGCAGGAAGGACAGCCAATGCCACGGCGCAGACGTCCGCGGGAAACGTGCCGGGAAAGGGACGGTGGAATCTGCGCAGTTTCGTCGGGAGCAGAACATTTTGGGCAATTGAGACGCAGAAGACGCTGGGAGAGAATCCCCCTCAGGCACAGAGTCAGCAGAGAACTTTCCACCCCCATTTTTTCCAGCCGCAGGAGGGATTCGCCGGGCGTCGCCGCGTGGAGCGTTGATAGCACAAGATGCCCCGTTAGGGCGGCGCGGAGGGCGACCTGGGCCGTTTCGCCGTCGCGAATTTCACCGACGAAAATTTTGTCCGGATCATGGCGCAAAAATGCCCGCAGGACGGAGGAAAATGTGCGGCCAACGGCCAGGTCCACGGGTGCTTGCAGGCAGCCCTCCATCTCATATTCCACGGGATCTTCGACGGTGAGAATTTTTAAATTTGGCCGATGTAGTTCCCGCAGTGCCGCATAGAGGGTGGTTGTCTTGCCGCTTCCCGTCGGGCCGACCACCAGGAAGAGTCCCGACGGTGCTTCCACGGCGGACCGAACGGCATCGGCGATGGAATTTGGCATGGACAGATCTCCAAGGCACAGAAAGAGCCGCCGTCGGTCCAAGATTCGCAGTACGATGCTTTCCCCAAACTTCGTCGGCAGGGTGGAAATGCGAAAATCCACGAAACCGCCGGGAAATTTCATTCCGAAGCGGCCATCCTGGGGGCGAAATCTCTCGGAAACATCCAACCGCGCCAGGGCCCTAAGGCGCAAAAAAAGGGGGGCTTCCAGTTCCGCCGGAATCCGCGCCACCGTCCGCAAATTTCCATCCAGGCGAAAGCGAACGGCGACAATCCCCCGCAAACTCTCAAAGTGAACATCCGAAGCCCCATCCCGCACGGCACGGAAAAGTAATCGGTCCAGTAAGCCCGTGATGGCAGAGGATTCCCCGCCACCCTGGCCGCAAAGAATTTCGGAAATCCGCGACGCATCTTCCTCCACCGGCATCTGTTCGCAGAAATTTTTCCATTTTTCTCCAAAGATCACCGCGTCCACGGGAAAAAATTCCGCATCCACGCCCCAGAGACAAAAGATTTCATGGGCCACCTCCAGGGCATCGCGGTCTTCTCCAATGAAGTAGCAGCGCCGATCTCCGGTGCCATCGATGGGAACAATGCGGTGCCGCTGGCAAAGGGATGGGCCCAAGTTTCCAAAGGCGTGAACTTCAACTGCGCACACGGGCTAATTTTGCGGAACAACTGGCCCACCATCAAGTTTTAAATGGGAATTCACGGGCCCGAATCCAATGCCACCATAGCGGTTAGAAGGCCGTTCCGATGCGGAGGCCGCCCGACCAGCCGTCCCTGGCACCCGCCGTTGCCCGGATGCCGCCGCCGAGGACCCAGCGGCCGGAGATATTTCGGTCCACGCCCACCTCGGCGAAGCCGCAATTGCGTCGGTCATCTCCGACCTTTGGGAGGGCCGTTGCTCCGATCGTTCCCCCGATTCGGCCGTCGAACTCGTGTTCGAAGCCGATGCCGCAGAAGATGTTTCCGTCGACCTTTAGCTCACTGCGATAGCGCAGACCCAGCTGACCCCGGAGGGAATTCACCGCATCGACGTGCAGCTCTTCGCCTCCAGCCGTCGGAAAGTCACTCCGGGTTCTCCGGTTCCAGGAAAATTTCCCATAGCCCTCGATGGATTCCTCCTCGGAGATCTGAAACCGCTTCCCGAGAGACCCCTGGACGCCGTGGTAGCTGGACCGGCCGTCGTAGCTGCGGCAGCAATCGGTGCCGGAGTCGTCGCGGACTTTCCCCCTGCCGCCGCGGACAATGAGTGCGAGGTCGGT
>JAITOA010000001.1 GCA_031290195.1 Puniceicoccales bacterium
AAAAAACTTGTGGGTGAAAATTTTTCTCGGTTTCGCGTCTGGGCCGTTGCCAAAGCGGTGGTTACGATTGCCATGGTGGCCATAAATTTAGGTTTTTAGACTTTTTCCATCGGGATTTACCTTTGACTTCCACGGAAAATATCGTAGCAAGGGGTCAAGAATGACTGCGAATGATGCTCCTCCAATGTCGGCCTTCGATGCGGCGAAATTCAGAAATCAAATTTCAAACAAATTTCTGCCGAAAAGTCTGCGCGAGCTTTCAGACAAATCCACCATTCATACTTTCGCAAAAAGTATGCGCTCTAAAACAGCTCTTCTGTGTGTGCGTCAAGGTTGGTGGGCCAAAATATGCGATTTTTTTTCCTGGATCTTAGGGTCCGTTGTTAGGTTTTTCACCAGCGACACAAAACTTACCGTTCAATTTTTGCAAAAACACGGTGAAAATTCGGGAAATTACGAGGTATTCAAGCGTGCCTCTAGGGATATGAATCGGGAGGCATGCATCGATGTTTTCATGGCTGCGGCAAACAAGTGCACCTTTGCAATAGCAGGCAAAAATGATGGAGAAATTAAAGGTGCCATACGTGCCTATCTTGAGAAAACGACTGAAGGCCGTGAAATATTTATGGATGGAGAATATTTTGTTCCTACTTTGACGATGGAACACTTTGCCTGTAAGGCATTAAAATGTTCAAAAGATGATGTCACTGTTACGAGTCCATCCGAGGCGGAGTCCTTGAAACAGATTCAAGACGCACTGGAGATGATGTATATTTCTTCTTCTTTGTTCAAGGAGAAGGTCTCGGTGTCCCAGAAATCCATGGAAGAAAATTCCGGAATTATCCAATCGTTGGCTGCCGCCCTCATGGGGACCGGATGTGAGAGAGTAAGGGATGCGGCCGAAAATTTTATTTTCCCAATCTTCGATCGCCAAAAGGAGTTTGGCATAGTTTTTAGTTGTGAGAAAAATGCGCTTGTCGAGATACTCATGGGAAACGTTGCCAGATACGTTGTAAAGAAAGCAGTGGAGTACTCAAAACCCAATCTTTTTGCGATGGGTGATTGGTTTTGTGACGCACGCGTGTCGACGGACATGAGGCATCCTTTTCTTAGCAGATTTGCGCTCCCACTTGATGGGACTAAAGTAGAAGATTTTCCAGCGGATGTTCTAGAGGCGTATAGTAGATTGAGCACTGAGATTGACGCGGCGTTCTTTGGGAGCTCGGAAAGACGTGAGTATGAAGAGGTGAATGATATCGCGGTTAAATTTGATGCGGCAATTTTGGACGGGAGTCATGCAAACATCCGAACTGCACTCGCCAAATTGGGGCAAAATGCAGCCATAGCCAGAAAAATGTCAGAAAATTTCCTCGAAATTTCTATTAACGCAATAAAGGACAGCATTCGAGATTCCATTCTCCGATGGGGCAGATGGGATATTTCCAGGTTAGTAGATGGTCCGGTTTTCCGGGGTCTGGATCTGCCTAACGAAGATTCAGATTCCGAAATTAGCGAAGATTTACTGGATATCTGTATTTTTGAGAACGCGAAGTGCAAATGGGAAAAACTAATATTACGAAACAGCAAAATTACAGTCGGTGAATATGGGACTATTTTAGACGCATTGGCAGAAACTTATCATGGAATGAAAGATCTAGCCACTAATATTGCTGAACGTTCTAGTTCCTGCTCTCCGGCAAGAGATCCAATTATCGATCTGAGTAAGTACGTGGTAAAACAAGTTGAGGCCTAGAAAGTTTAGACCGAAAGAACTTCAATAAACACTTCTCCGGGTGCCAGGTCGATGGCCGGAGAGCGTCGGAGGAAAAGGTCTAGATGTGGGCAGTTTTTACGCCATTTCTCCTCCGATGAAGCCAAGAAATTTTTCCAATTCGGGGAATGGTTGGCCGGGAAAAGGTCGCAGGGCCGTGAAGTGTCCCGGTGCATTCGGTGGGTAGGGAGCCGAGTGGCGAGGATCCGATGCCACAAAAATGGCAAGAACGGGACGGCCAATGGCAGCGGCAATGTGGGTGCAGGCACTGTCGTTGGCGATGACTCCCAGGGAGCGGTGGACCAGTTGAAGCAGCTGGGGCAGGGAAGTTTCTCCGTGAAGATCGAAAAAATTCCCCCGGAGGGAAGCCCGGGGGCACGGTCTCCCCTCCAGACCTACCCAGAAAAAATTCCAATTCCGGTACCGTGCGCAAAGATCCGCCGCCAGCGCATCGAAGTGGGGCCATTCCTTCCGGGGCCCTCGGCTCTCCGGAGAAAGGAGCACATAGGGCTTTTCGAATAATTTCGCGGGAAGACAATCTTCTCCAAACCACCGAAATTGCAGGCGCTCCACCGACGACCTAAGCCCCAACGTCGGTAGAAATTGCCCGAGAATTTCCACGGCGTGGGGAGAAGTTCCGGCCGACGGCGGCGGCAATAAAATTCGATCGTTATAGAAAAGGCGGGCACCTTCCCTGGCATCCCGGCGGCCAATGCGATGGGGACTTCGGGCGGCAAATGCCATCAATCCGCTGCGAAAAAGTCCCTGCATGTCCCAGACGGCGTCGAAGTTACCGGCCCGCCGAATGTCCTGGCAGCAGTTCCAGAGCCCCCGTAACCCTCCGCTACGTCCATAGGAAATGGTCCGTTCCACGACGCCGCTGCACCGAACAGCAGCCTCAAAGCAATCCCGCACTACCCAGGTCACCGACACCTGCGGCCGCTGTTTCTTCAGCGCCGCCACGACCTGCAGACCATGGATGATATCTCCCAGGGACGATGGCTTTACTACCAGAAGACGAAAATCCATGGAACCGGCACCGGACTCCTCCTAGGGAGGAATTTTTTTCGAGTCAATCCGCTCCGACCCATCCAGCAGACGAAAATTTTCCTTCCTCGGAAACCACTCCCGGAACACAAAAATATCATCCGGGCCGGGCCCCAAAAAATGCCGCCAGAGCCCTCCGGGTTTTTGCCGCCGTCTCCAATTTCCAATTCTCGTTGGGTCCGTGAATGTTGGCCGATGGCGGTACGACACCGACGAGGATGGAGTCCAGATTCAAAATTTCTTTAAACGCTCCGACAACGCCGATGCTTCCTCCCTCGCGCAGGTGAATGGGGTTCCGCCCAAATGCTTCCGCGAGCGAGCACTCCATCCGGTGGAAAAATCCCTTGAATTTTTCCGTCGCATTACCCCAGTCAATGCCGTAGGCGGGCCCCGCAATGCCGGCATCGACGGATACTTCCGCGTACCTTGGGCAGCGTTTTACTAAAAATTCCACGACGGCCGACCGAAGGCGCTCCGGACATTGGCCCTGGACCGTGCGGACGGTAATTTTAGCCATCGCCTCTGCGGGAATAATTGTCTTTGACCCGACCCCGGCGTAGCCCCCGGAGATCCCATTGAATTCCAGCGCCGGAAGGAGGGCATGGGTGGCACGGGGAGGGATGGATGGGAAAATGCGACGCAGGCACTTCACTCCAAATGTCTCCTGTGGACGTGGATCCAATTTTTCCAGAAGCTCAAAGGCGGCCAGTTCCTCTCCGGTCGCCGTGAAAATGCCATCGTAGAAGCCAGGAACCGCCACGGGGCCCTTCTTCCCGTGGAGCTGCCCGCAGAGGTGCACCAGTTCCTGGACGGCATTGGGGATGCAGCCACCAAATCCGGAGTGAATGTCCCGGGAACCCGTGCGCAGGTGGACCTCGAAGGGAATGACGCCGCGGAGACCCGTCGTTAGGGCCGGGAGATCGTCGTCCGGGCAACCCGTGTCCAGGACCAGAGCAGCATCGGAGCGGAGCTGTGGCCGCCGTTCCCGCAAGAAATCGGCGAACCCTGGACTGCCAATTTCTTCCCCGCCTTCCAGAAGGACAATTGTGCGCAGGTGGGAAGCGGCCATTTCCGACCTGCAAAGTTCCAGCAGCATTGCCAGCAGCGGTCCTTTATCGTCGGCGACGCCGCGGCCGTAGATTGCTCCGCCTCGAAGGGTAACGGAGAACGGGTCCGACTGCCAGGGCTCCACGGGTTCCGGCGGCTGGACATCGTAGTGACCGTAGAGGAGCAGTACTCCGTCGGCGTCCCAATTTCCCCGCTCCGCCCAAACGATAGGCGCCGGCGAATGGTCTCCGCAGAGGCGAACGGCAAAACCGGCGGATCCTAGGAAATGTCCAAAAAATTTCGCCGTTTCTTGCAGCTCTCCCCCGCTCTTCGGATCCGCGGAGACCCCCCGCAGGGCAATGGCCGGCCTCAAAATTTCAAGCAGCGCACCGTCCACCGGAATTCTCCAATGCAAAAAATTTCACAAATTTACCCACCGGTCCCCGGGAAGGGTGAAAAAGTCCTGATTCCTAGTCACCATTTCCATGCCCAACCACCTCAATGTGGCTCCTGCGCCGGTCCACCACCGAAAAAATATCCATCCGCTTCGGCCCCCATTCCCCGTCCTTGCCTCGGATCAGAGACCGCAGGCGAAAACGGCGAACCAGGGCACCGTCCCCATCCAGGGCATCCCAGGCAATTGGGTAGTAAAATTTACTGTCCAACCACACGCGAACCGCCGCAACGGGAGCCCAGACATCGGAGGGAGCAACCACAAGAAACCGCTGTGCCCGGCGGCCAATAATCTTTCCAGGTCCCTCGTAGGCCACCGATGGCCAAAAAAGATATTGGGAAAAAAGATCAAATGTACCCACGGAAATTCCCGCCACCAGGGGGGCAAAGGGAGCTCCCCCGGAGGACACAACCGCCGTCATCCCCCTCGATGTCACGGTAACATCTGCATCCCGAAATGAGAGGGATACGGGGATCCCATCAATGGAAAAGGCGTAGGTTTCTCCACCATCGAAGAACTCTTCCACCCGCAGGACCGCCTCGCCGAAGAAGGCGGCCGCCGCCGCCGGGGATAGACACTCCGACTCCAACATGTCCCGCAGCGGCTCGGCGGAAGATTTTTCCGGACACAGGCAGAGGAGTGCCGCGGCGGCGAAAAATGTTCCGAATGGCAGGCAATTTTTCATGGGTCAATCTCCAGGTTTTTTTCAACGACCTGAACCGAAGGCAAATGGGCATCCGGCAGGCGATTTTTCACTCCGGCCCGGTGGACGGTGAGCATGGACAGTATGAGGGCCACGGTAAAAAAAGCAGCAATGACCTTCACCGTCACCCGGGAGAGGACATCACCGGCTCCTCCACCAAAAATGGACTCCACCGCACTCCCACCCAGGGAACTGCCAAATCCCCCACCTTCACTGGAGCGCTGCATGAGCACAAGGAGAATGGCAAAGATGCCAATTCCGACGGAAAGGATGGAAAAAAAGGCGATAAGAAATCCAATCATCTGCGATACACAGCTACGGCATCCGACCCCGCCCACAAGATTTTTTTCAGCGGGCCTCGGGCCGCAGGATGAGGACCCCCTGGGAAGGAAGATGCAGAAGCAGTCTCTGGGGTAGGCCGTTGCAGGGGATGGACTCGCTATTTTTCCCTCCAAAATTTCCCCCACCTCCACCTCCATAAAAAAGAGCATCACTGTTGAGTACCTCCTTCCAGGGGCCCGACACGGGGACCCCCACGGGGTAGCTGTCCCTGGAGACGGAGGTAAAATTGCAAACCACCAGAAAAATTTCCTCCGGACCATCGCCGCAGCGCAGGTAGGTGAGCACGCCATTGTCGCCGTCGTCGGGATTGATCCAGCGGAACCCGCGGGGCTCGTCGTCGTAGCGTCCCAGCCAGGAATTTTCCAGATAGAGGTGATTCAGGTCCCTCACCCACCGGCGAATGCCACCGTGGTCCATGTATTGGAGCAGGTGCCAGTCAAGGCTCCGAAAATGGCACCACTCGTCGTGCTGACCAAATTCTCCGCCCATGAAGAGGGATTTTTTCCCGGGCCAGGTCCACATGTACCCGTAGAGGGCCCGCAGCATTGTACTTTTCCAGGGCATGCTATCGGAGGGCATGCGGGCGAGGAGGGAACCTTTCCCGTGGACCACCTCATCGTGGGAGAGTGCCAGGACAAAGTGTTCCGTGTACTGGTAGAGCATGGCGAAGGTGATTCGATTGTGGGCACACCGGCGGTAGCGGGGGTCCTTGGAAAAATAATTAAGAGTGTCATGCATCCACCCCATGTTCCATTTAAAGTCAAAGCCCAGGCCATCTCCATGGACGGGACGGGAAACTCCCGAAAAAGAAGTGGATTCCTCGGCGATGGTGATAATTCCCGGAAATTTCCGGTGAAGGTGGACATTTAAATTTTTCAAAAATTCGATGGCTTCGATGTTTTCACAGCCACCGTAGGCATTGGGCAACCATTCGCCGTCGCCTCGGGCATAGTTGCGGTAGACCATGGAGGCGACGGCGTCCACGCGGAAGCCGTCAATGTGGAAGCGTTCACACCAACTCAACGCGCTGCAAAGAAGGAAATTTGCCACCTCATGGCGGCCGTAGTTAAAGGCCAGTGTCCCCCAGCCAAAGTGCTCGCCCAGGCGTCGATCCTCATGCTCGTAGAGGCAAGTTCCATCGAATTCCGCCAGCGCAAAGCGATCCTTGGGGAAATGGGCGGGGACCCAGTCGAGGATGACGCCGATGCCGCCCCGGTGCAGGATATCGACGAAGTATTTGAAATCATCCGGAGAACCGTAGCGGACCGTGGGTGCCATGTACCCCGTTGTCTGGTAACCCCAGGAGCCCTCGAAGGGAAATTCCGCCAGCGGAAGCAGTTCCACGTGGGTAAATCCCATGTCCACGCAGTACTCCGCCAGCAAATGGGCGATTTCACGGTAGCCCAGGGGCCGATCTCCTTCATTGGGCACTCGGCGCCAGGAACCTAGGTGCACTTCGTAGATGGAAATGGGTGCACGGAAGGGAATGAAGTCCTTTCTTCGCTCCATCCAGGAGCTATCACCCCAGTCGTACTCTTCCTCCCCAATGATAATGGCGGCCGCTTCCGGAGCATTTTCATAGGCCAGGGCCCAGGGATCCGTGCGCAGCCGAAGATTTCCGCGGCAATCGATGATTTCAAATTTGTAGAGACTCCCCGGTCCAAGCTGCGGGATGAAAATTTCCCAAACGCCCGAACCGCCGAGGGCGCACATGGGATGTCGGCGACCATCCCAGCCGTTAAAATTTCCGACGACGGAGACCCGCCGCGCATTGGGGGCCCAGACGGCAAAACTCACACCGCAGATGCCTTCGTGGACACGGCGGTGAGCTCCCAAAAAATGATGCATGCGCAGGGCCTTGCCTTCGCCGAAGAGGTGCAAATCATAGAGAGAAATTGTGGGCTGAAACGACGCATTTTCCACCCCCTCCCAGCACCTGAAAGCCACGGAGAAAATTTCTAGGGGATTTTCTGGACCGGGCGAGGGAAAACGCAATCGAGCCGGGAAATTCCCGTGGGTAAAAAATGCTTGCCCGGGGACAGTCGGGACGCCATTGCTCTTCCCATTGCCCGATGGTGTAACGGTAGCACAGCAGATTCTGGATCTGTTTGTCAAGGTTCGAATCCTTGTCGGGCAGCCGTTTAAGGTTTTTCGGGGCGTAGCTCAGTCTGGCTAGAGCGCTTGCTTTGGGAGCAAGAAGTCGCTGGTTCGAGTCCAGTCGCCCCGACCAGCATTTCTGACCTTTCCGACGGCCTTCACTCGGAAAGCAGTCGTAGCAGTTTTTTTTCTCTTTCCAAATTTTCCGCGAGAAGGTTGCGCGCGCCGTCCACGATGGCGGCGGGCGCCCTTTCCAAGAAGCTCCGGTCCTCCAATTTTTTCCGATTGGTGGCGATATGCCCACGGACAATTTCCAGTTCTCTCCGCTTGCTGTCCCTCCCGCCGTCTCCGCCGGACGCCACGGCGAAGGTTCCCCAGGAAGTCACCGCCGCGGTCATTCCTTCCAGTTGTTGGAGTTTCTTCAATTCCCCGTGGCCGGACATTGCCGGAAGTAATTCCCGAAAAGGCTCCAGCCTTTGGCATTCTCCGGGGGTTCCCCCATGGTACAGTCCATCGCCCGCGCCCAGAGCTCGCAGCGCTGGAAGCACCTGCCGCAACTCACCGACGGAAGCCAATTCTCCGCCGGACGCCAGTAGGTCCGCGGCCTCCAGCGCCGCCCGCAACCATTCCGCCGACTCCATGGGTACGCGGTGGAGAATTTCCTTCCCATCTCCGAAACCCAATTGCCGCCAAAGTTCCTGGGTCACAAAGGGGACGAATGGAGAAAGCAACTGCAGTAACCTCCGCAAAATTAGATCCTGCACAGCCAAAAGTGTCGCCTGCCTCCGGAGATCCTTCCCCCAGCGCACCTTGCAGGTTTCCACGTACCAATCGCAGTAGTCATCCCTAAAGAAACGATCCATCCGCAGGAGAGTCCCTTGAAATTCGTAGTTGCCCATGGCCCGTTCTATCTCCTCTCCAACGGCGACCAAATTTTCCAAAATGCAGCGGTCGATGGCATCTAAATTTTTGGGATCTACGCGGAGAAGTATGGCTCCCACGGAGCTTTTTTTCGCCCCAACATCCCCCTGCAGCAGACGGAAACGGCAGACATTCCAGAGTTTCGTGCAAAAGTTACGCCCCTGCTCCAACCGCCCTTCGGCGAAGAGAATGTCAAGACCCTGGGGGGCGCAGGTGACCAATCCAAAGCGTACGCCGTCGGCGCCGTAGCGGGCGATGAGATCCAGGGGTTCCGGTGAATTTCCGAGACTTTTTGACATTTTTCTCCCCCGTTCATCGCGAACAATGCCCGTAAAATACACGGAACGGAAGGGCACCCGTCCGGAAAGGTCGTCGTCCTTTCCATCCTTTCCGGGAATAAATTCCAGGGCCATGAATACCATGCGGGCTACCCAGAAAAAAATGATGTCCGGACCCGTCACCATGGCAGACGTAGGAAAAAATGCGGCGAAATGCCTCCTTCCCATGGATTCCTCATCGGGCCACCCAAGAGTTCCGAGGGGCCAGAAGGCGGAGGAAAACCAAGTATCCAAAACGTCTCCATCCCTCTCCCAGTGCTCAGGATCCGATGGACCATCCACGGAAACGTGCCAGTGACGCGGATCCTCCCGGTCTTCCCCTTTTCGGTACCAAACGGGAATGCGGTGCCCCCAGCGCAGCTGCCGACTAATGCACCAGTCCCGGATGTTTTCCAGCCACCGGAGGTAGGTTTTTTCCCAGCGTCGCGGGAAAAAGCGGATCCACCCCTCCGCCACGGCTCGTTTGGCCAGATCCACGCCGGGATAGCGGAGGAACCACTGCTCGGAGAGGCGTGGTTCGATGGGTTCCCCGGAACGCTCCGAAATACCAACGGCACTCACGTGGTCCTCCTCTGCTACAAAATTTCCCAGGACGCGGAGCAGTTTCACCGCCCGTTCCCGGGCCGTCGCCCGATCTAATCCTCCGAGAGTTTCTCCGGCCAGACCGTTGAGTATCCCGTCGGGACCAATTACTTCCCGGAAAGGGAGCCCGTGCCGCTGGCCAATTTCAAAGTCTACGGCCGCGTGGGCGGGGGTGATTTTAAGCGCCCCCGCCCCAAAATTTTTGTCCACGGCGCCGTCGGCGATGATGGGGATTGGTTCCCGGCAAAATGGGCGCCAGCAATGCTTCCCGATGAAATGGCGGTGACGTTCATCTTCCGGGTGGACGGCCACGGCCACGTCCCCGCCGATTGTCTCCGGGCGGGTGGTACAAATTTCAATGTGGGTCCCCGGCTCCTCAAGGATCTCATAGCGCAGGCGGTATAACTTCCCAGGGCATTCCCGCACAAGGACTTCTTCATCGCTGAGAGCCGTTTGGGAAACGGGACACCAGTTCACCATGCGGCGTCCCCTGCGGATGTATCCCCTGCGGAATAGTTCCACGAAACCATGCAGGACGGTGCGGGAATAGTCTCCATCCAAGGTGTGGACCTTTTTTCCAAAGTCACAGCAGATACCTAAATTTCGCAGCTGGTGGAAAATAATATTCCCATGTGTATCACGCCAGCGCTCCGCGTGGACCAAAAATTCCTCCCGGGACAGTGCCTTCGGATCGACGCCCTTCCCCACTAGCTCCTTCTCCACCCGCACCTGCATGGAGATCCCTGCGTGGTCTGTTCCGGGTTGCCAGAGAACATTTTTCCCTTCCTGCCACGCCCGGCGAATGAGAATATCTTGCAAAGTATTGTTCAACAAGTGCCCCATGTGGAGGACGCCGGTTACGTTGGGGGGGGGCATTAGGATCGCATAGGATTTTTTTTCGAAATCCACGGCCTCGGCAAAGCCACCACTCCGTTCCCATTCGGCGTAGAGGCGACCTTCTACTTCTGAAAAATGAAATTCTTTGTTCACCGGCGTCGCCGATTTTCGGAATAATTTTTCACCGCCGTCAAGGAAGAGTAGTTTAAATTTTTCCCATTCAGCGCCTTTCCCCGGAAGTCAGACGATTTATTTTGCATTGACTTCCGCATGAAAAGGCATATCCGGGACTGCAGAGGTTTTTACCATGTCCGAACAAAGTACGATGAGCTATTGGGACGCAGTCAAGTTGTCCGGATCCATTGAGCGCAGTAGCACTTCAAAACTTAATCCAAATGGCTTCTTCAGCAGAGAAGATGTCAGAATTGCTAGTAAGACAAGCACATGTCTCGTTTCCATCGCCGGCAAAGATGTGAATCCTCTTGTGAAAGTTATCATATTTATTTCGGCAACCATTGTCGCCGCACTCACTTCGAATTTCCGGTTGGATGTCGAATTTGAAAAAAAATTCGGAAAGTTCAGTGCGGCGCATTGGCAATTTTTAAAGGACAAAGACAGTGCGGAACAGGAAGCCATTATTGATGCAAATGTCGATGAAGTGAACAAGCTATGTAAAACGTACCACGGGAAAATTAAACTGGAAATCCAAGCTCCGGATGACAAAAAAGAGGGAGCAGAAGCATTTAAAATTTTGCAAAAGGCCATGGTGGACTTTACCAAAAAGCAGGAATTTAGAGATGCGACCGAACCGGGATACACTGGTTCCGGAAATCCAATAGATTTTCTTCTGAAAAAAGCGCTAGGTGACGGATATAAAGTGAATAAGTTTGAATCCATCCCAGCCACGCAGGATTTTCACGAACGTATCACGGAAGTGGTAAAACTAACCATTTCGCTGCCATCGTCTCTGAAAAGGAGGACTGAGCAGCGCCAAGAAGTTGCTAAAGCTTCCGGAACATTGTTGGAAAGCCTCAAAGAACCTAGAGTGGGTGCATTTTTGTGGAACAAGGACCAGGAAGAAAGGCTGAGAAAATGTGTTGCCGCTCTTCGGGAATTTAGCTCCGTCCATTCGAACGGGGAAGAAATTACAACCGAAAGTATTAAAAAAAACCTTATGCGAGCCGCTGCCTGGAATAGGGTAAAGGGTACCCTGCGCAATTCCGGCAAACTGGATATTCCAGACGGCAATGAGTTATCCGCAGATGTTTTGCAAGGACCTCCATTTTGGATAAAAATTCCTAAAGGGAAAGAGATGGATTTCCTCCGGGGAAAGGGGTGCAATGATGTCAGAAAGTGCGTGGGGAATTTTCTTGCGAGATTTGATGCTCTCTTTATGGTGGACGACCAGGATGCCATCGACCTCATCCTAGAGCGTCAGGTGAGGATGGCTGAAATCAGTGATTTAGGAGACCCGGATGCCTCGGCTTTAACTTCGGCAACAAGTCTCTCCCTCGAAGATAATTTTAAAAGAAATTTTGTGGAACCTCTTTTTATTAAGGGAAAAGTAGGTCTCTCCTCCGAGCTATGGGAATGCATTGTATTAAATTGTATTGCGTTGTCTAAGGAAAACAAAGCATATGAGGATATAGAATATGACGCCGTAGAACAGTTGAATGACGATAATAAATCTATTCTTCTTTATAGGAAATGTTGTCGTGCGATTGAAGAACGAAGCAAAAATGGCATTGAAGAACATATATTACCGATCTGTCCCGACAATGGTATTGAAATTTTTATGAAATCTATTGAGCGAAGGGGGGGTACATCATCTGCGCGTAGTTTAAGAAGAAATGCTGCCTTTCTGAATGTCGAATTGCCATCCTTCGAAACAAAAAAATTGCTGGAAAGTTCAAACGAACGTTTTGGAAAAGTTTTTTCGAATGGCTTTTGCTACAGCACGGATTCCACACAATGCGTCAGAGTCATTAAAACTCTTAATGAGGTTAATAGAGCAATTTTTAAATACCTATCTGAGGAAAAGGTAAAAATTCTTGCCGAAATGGGAGAAAGGCCCTTTATTGATGTTCCTAAGGCTGGTGGCGGTATTAAATTTAACGCAAAAGATGCCGAGGATCTTCAGTATTCAAGGGGTAGACGAAATAGTTTGAAAGACAGAAAGACAAACATGCTGAAGGGGAGTGACTTAGAGGAATTTGAACGTCAAAAAGCTGATTTAGAAAGAGCCAAAGCCGATCTTAACCGTCAAATAGCAGAGATCCGATCTGTCTTACTCATATGCGAGCGTACGAACGGACTCGTAAATGGTCTAGGCGGGCAGGGTATCCCAGACGCACTCAGAGATCCGATAGGCGGGCGTGATATGCAAGACGTATTCAGAAATATGCAAGACGTATTCAGAAATATGCAAGGCGCATTCAGAAATATGCAAGACGAAGTCAGAAGTAGAGAAGCTTTTCTCGCAGCGTTACGTGATCAATTAGACGACCTCGAAGAGGTTCAAGTCGGAGCGCAAAATTTAGAAGCACTCTTCGGAAGAATTCTGCAAGGCGAGATAGCCCTGATCGCCCGAGTTCAGGGCGTTTTGGACAGATTTGCAGCCCTTTCCGAGCCAAGTCCATTTCTCAATCAAAACTGAGCTTAACCCTATTAGATTCTTGCAAAGGAATTGAACAGGAGGGAGAATACCCACCGTGAACAGTGGTGGGCTCGCGGAAGAAGAATTAAGGGACGCAAGAGGGCTTAGCGTAGACGAGGAGCGGAATCTCCTAGCAAAAACAAAGACGGGCGATTTCCGTGCCCGCGGTCAAATTGTTCTTGCTCTCACCGGGCTTGTTAAGCGGATTGCCATCCGTTACGGGCGCTTCGGGCTACCCGTGGAAGATCTGGTCCACGAGGGATATCTTGGTCTTGTCCATGCCATTGGGCGTTTTGAGCCGAGAGGGACGGCCCGGCTATCAACCTATGCAGTTTGGTGGATTCGCCATTACATGTGGAAAGCAATTGCAGAACAGGGAGGCCCCATCTGTCTTCCGGCTCCACTGCCCCGTCGACTCCACGCACTACGTCGGGTAACAGAAAGGCTTACGGAACAATTACAAAGGGAACCAAGTCCCGGGGAAATTGCCGCCGACATGGGCTGTTCCGCCACGAAAGTTCAAACTCTTCTCCGCGTAGGCGGACGCCCCACTCCATCCAGGGGCACCTTCCCCGTAGAAACATCCGTAGAATTTCTTCCGGACAATGGTCAACCGACTCCCCTGGAGCACCTCACCACCCGATCCCTGCACCACGCCCTCCACCGAGGGTTGCGGAAGATAACCAAGCGGGAGGCCGATGTCCTGCGGCAGTACTACGGCCTCGCCGGAACTCCGCCGCGCACCTTTGACGCCATCGGTCGCAGCCTATCCCTCAGCGGAGAGCGAGTGCGCCAGCTGGAACGGTCGGCGCTAAAAAAACTACGCGACCTCCTCTAAATGAAAACCGAAGAAAAAGGAAGGCCCTGATTTCCCTCGGGACCGACACGACGCGGCCGCGTACGGGGGGCCATTCAAGCGCTGGCCCCCGCGGATTAGCTAATAATCTCCCATCCCACCGTGGCCGGGCATGGCGGGAGAAGGCTGCTTTTCCTCCGGTTTGTCAGCCACCATGCATTCGGTGGTTAGGAGTAATCCGGCGACGGACGCAGCATTTTGCAGCGCCGAACGCGTTACCTTCGTCGGGTCCACGACGCCGGCCTTGGTGAGGTCCTCGTAGACATTGGTCGCCACGTTAAAGCCAACGGATCCGGAAAGCTTAATTACTTCCTGGACAATGACCGCCCCCTCCAATCCCGCATTGAAGCAGAGATCTCTCAGAGGAGCTTCAATGGCCCGCCGCACGATTTTCGCTCCGATGGCTTCGTCGCCGAATAGCCGCAGCTCATCGATGGCTTCGGCCGTCCGCAGCAGCGCCACGCCGCCGCCGGCGGAAATTCCCTCCTCCACGGCGGCCCGCGTCGCATGGAGAGCATCCTCCACCCGCATTTTCTTTTCCTTCATCTCCGGCTCCGTCGCCGCGCCAATGTTGATGACCGCCACGCCGCCGGATAGTTTTGCCAGCCGTTCTTGGAGCTTTTCCTTATCGTAGTCGGAGGTGGCATCCTCTATTTGTCTGCGCAACATCTTAATCCGACCTTGAATGGCTCCGCTTTCCCCGGCTCCCTCGACGATGGTTGTGCTTTCCTTGTCCACATTGATGCGCTTGGCCCGTCCGAGATCTTCCAGTCGAACGTTTTCCAATTTGATTCCAAGGTCTTCCGTAATGCACTTTCCACCGGTAAGAATGGCAATGTCTTCCAGCATGGCCTTGCGGCGATCGCCGAATCCGGGCGCCTTAACCGCGCAAACCTGCAGCGTTCCCCGCAGCTTATTAACAACGAGAGCCGCAAGGGCTTCGCCGTCCACGTCTTCGGAGATGATGAGCAGGGCCTTGCCGGACTGGGCTACCGACTGAAGAATCGGCAATAGATCATTGAGGGCGCTGATTTTCTTTTCCGAAATGAGCACGTAGGCATTTTCAAGGCTGCAATCCATGGAGTCCGAATTCGTCACGAAGTAGGGACTCAGGTAGCCCTTGTCGAACTGCATCCCCTCCACCAGATCCAGGGATGTTTCAATGCCCTTATTTTCTTCAACGGTGATGGTTCCATCTTTGCCCACCTTACCCATGGCATCGGCGATGATGGAACCGATCTCACTGTCCCAATTGGCGGAAACCGTGGCCACCTGGCGGATCTCCTCCTGCCCTTCGACGGCCTTGGAGTTGGCCTTCAGCCGGGAAACAGCCGCCTCAACGGCCCTGTCAATGCCCCGCTTTAAATAGATGGGATTGGCACCCGCCGCCACATTCTTAAGACCCTCCTTAAAAATGGCCTCCGCGAGGACCGTCGCCGTCGTTGTTCCGTCTCCGGCGATATCGGCCGTCTTTGAAGCCACTTCCCGAACCATCTGGGCTCCCATGTTTTCGAAGGGATCCTCCAGGTCGATTTCCTTGGCAACGGTGACGCCGTCCTTGGTGATCGTCGGTGCTCCGAATTTTTTATCGATTAGCACGTTGCGCCCCTTGGGTCCAAGGGTTACCTTGACGGCCCTGGCCAGCTGCTCCACGCCCTTCAGAATCTTCTTCCAGGCCTCCTCATTAAAAATTAATTGCTTTGCCATAGTGTTTACTTCCTTTCCAAAATATCTTCCAGTTACCAGTTATTTCCTGCAACAGCAGCAGGACTCCCCGTCGGTGCAGGTTAGCACGCCGAGAATGTCGCTCTGGCGAACGATTACGTATTCAATGTTGTCTATCTTGAACTCGTTTCCCCCGTAGCGGCCGATGAGGACTCGATCGCCGACCTTCACCTCAAATTCCGTCTGCTTGCAAACGGTCGTTCCGTCCTTGCACTCGTTTATCCGACCGGAACCGAGGGCGACTACCTCCGCCTCCTGGGATTGCTCCTTGGCCGTGTCCGGAATGACGATGCCACCCTTGATCTGCTCAGATTCCTTATATCTTTTTACTAGTACTCTATCTCCCAATGGTTTAATTATTTTTTTTCCCATAATTTCATCCTCCCCCGGAAGCGTCGCCCGCGGCGATCTCTCCGGAAAATGCTCCCTTAATTTTTACTCTTTTCCGCGGCCCCTTGCTAGGGTCCGAAATTCACCAAGTCCATCCTGTTTTTTCCTATTTTCGCGGCCACCGGATAGCTATCCGGGACCGCTTCCACACCTTTGAGACTCCTATCCCTATTTCCTATTGCCATCGACCACTTCAAAATCCGCGTCGACCACCTTCCCATCCGCTGGTTGCCCCTGGGAGCCAGCGGCGAAGCCGGTTCCGGTCGGAGGGGGACCGCCGGCCGCACCGCAATTTCCGCACCCGCCGCCGTTGGTACCACCGTCGGGCTGGGATTGGGCATACATTTTCTGGGAAGCGGACTGGATTGCCTTGGAGACAGCCTCCCGGGCTGCGTTCATTTCATCGGCATCGGCTTCGGATTTTTCCAGGATTTTTTGGGCGGCGTCGAGGGTTCCCTGGATATTTTCCCTGTCTTCCTGGGAGAATTTGTCCTTCAACTCCTCCAGCTGCTTGCCCACCTGGTAGACGATGGAATCCAATTGGTTGCGAGCTTCCGCCCTATCCCTGCGTCCTTTGTCCTCTTCCGCATGGGTTTCCGCCTCTTTTTTAAGCCGTTCAATTTCAGCATCACTGAGTCCCGATTCGCTGGTAATGGTGATCTTTTGCTCCTTCCCCGTACCCTTGTCTTTCGCGGAAACGTGGAGAATGCCGTTGGCGTCGATGTCGAAGGTGACTTCGATCTGCGGCACGCCCCTGGAGGCCATGGGAAGGCCGTCCAGACGAAAATTCCCCAAACTTTTGTTGTCGCAGGCCATGGGGCGTTCCCCCTGCAAAATGTGGATGTCCACCCCCGTCTGCCCATCGGCGTAGGTGGTGAAAATTTGGGTTTTCTTTGCCGGGATCGTCGTATTTCGCTCGATCATGGGCGTAGAAATGCTGCCGGCAGTTTCAATGCCAAGGGTCAACGGGGTGACATCGAGAAGCAGAATATCCCCCACTTCCCCCTGCAGCACACCGCCCTGGATGGCCGCGCCGATCGCCACCACCTCGTCGGGATTGACTCCCTGGTTAGGCGTTTTCCCCGTGAGCTTTCGGGCCGTTTCGATGACCTGTGGATTGCGGGTCATGCCGCCCACGAGCACCAGCTCATTGATGTCCCCGGCACCCAATTTCGCATCCCGAAGACAGGCCTCAAATGGAGCCACCGTGCGCCGTACCAGCGGCTCACAAATTTTTTCCAGCTGCGCCCTGGTGAGCCGGACAGCCACGTGTCTTGGCCCCGTCGCATCGGCGGTGATAAAGGGCAAATTGATGTCCGTTTCCTGGGAAGTTGAAAGAGTGATTTTTGCCTTTTCCGCCTCCTCCTTTAGCCTCTGCAGTGCCATGGGGTCCCCGCGCAGATCAATGCCGTTCTCCGCCCTGAAATTATCCACGAGCCACTGGATAATGGCCTCGTCCCAGTCGTCGCCGCCCAGGTGAGTGTCGCCGTTGGTCGCCCGCACCTCGAAGACCTCGTCGCCGATGTCCAACACGGAAATGTCGTAGGTGCCACCGCCCAGGTCATAGACGGCAATTTTCTCCTCTTTTTTCCTATCCAGGCCGTAGGCGAGGGAGGCCGCCGTCGGTTCATTGATGATGCGCAATACTTCCAATCCGGCAATTTGCCCGGCATCCTTGGTGGCCTGCCTCTGGGAATCATTGAAATAGGCCGGGACGGTGATCACCGCCTGGGTAATGGTTTCTCCGAGAAATTTTTCCGCATCCGCCTTCAGCTTGGCAAGGATCATCGAAGAAATTTCCTCCGGTGAAAAACGCTTCGTCTCGCTGCCTACCTGCACCTCCACCCAGGCATCACCGTTGCGGCCGGCCACCACTCCGTAGGGGAGACTCTTTGCTTCCCGTTCCACCTCCGGCCGTTTCCGACCAATGAGCCGCTTTACGGAAAACACCGTATTTTTCGGATTGGTGATGGCCTGCCGTTTGGCCGCCTGCCCAACGAGCCGTTCGCCACTTTTAGTGAATGCCACCACGGAAGGAGTCGTCCGCGCCCCTTCCGCATTGGGAATCACATTGGCCGTTCCAGCCTCCATCACCGCCATGCACGAATTGGTCGTGCCCAGGTCGATCCCAAGAATCTTGCCCTTTCCTGCCTTTTTATCCGCCATCCTACCTCGTTATTAGCAATTTTCTTGCCAAAAATGCAGAATTTTTCCGAAAGACCGTCCAATGAATTCCGGAAGACGCCCGGGCAAAGAAATTCCGCCGATAAAAAATTTTTCCTCCAAAAGATTTTCCCCGAAAAAATTCCAATCCGAGTGTCCCGGCTGGGACACTTTTCTTAAATTGTGCGGACAGCATGCGCCAAAAAGTCCTTGAATCGACCCATGGCTGATAATTTTTCGTTCCAAAAACCGATCAATTTGTTCCCGGACAAGGTGTGTCTCCTCATTTTGCACGGGAGATTATGCGCTTTCTTTTTGCCCATGAGGTCGGTTAGCGCTTGACCTCCTTCCGGCCACTCCTAGCACTTCCTTTTCCCGGAGAGGTGGCTGAGTGGTCGAAAGCGCCTTCCTGCTAAGAAGGTGACTCTTTAATAGGGGGTCCGAGGGTTCGAATCCCTCCCTCTCCGCCGTCGCATTGTTTTTCAACCGATGACATTGGCCCTCTATGTTTTCCGCGAGTGGCTCCGCTCCATGGCTGTGGCACTTCTGACAATCCTGGGAGTTTTTTTTCTGGAACACGTGCACCGGGAATTGCCGGACCTTCTCCGCTGCGGCGCAGGGATTGGCCGACTGCTAGGCATCTACGGCTTTCTCCTCCCCGGACTCCTGCCCATTGCCCTGCCCATTGCCCTTCTTCTTTCCGTCCTTTTCACCCTGGGGAAGCTCCACGGAAGCGGAGAAATCGTCGCCATGCGCATCTCCGGAGCCTCCATTTTCTCCTTTACACGCCACCTATGGTCCGGCGGGCTGCTCCTGTCTTTTCTGCTCTTTTTCCTCAGTGGGACCGCCATTCCCTGGGCAGAGGAACGATTGCGGAATGCTGTTTTTTCTGTAAAATCTGGCCACCTGCTTCCGGGGAAACGGTCCGCCGGTCCACGCAATGTGGCCTATGATAATCGGATGGATGGCCGTCTGTGGCACATTGGAGCCCTCGATCCTATCCGCAAAGAGGCCAGGCAAATGAACATTTACACCTACGACAGCGAGGGTAATGGTCTCAGCCGCATCGGCGCCGAAACGGGCCACTACGTCGATGGCCACTGGCGCCTGTTCGGGGGAGGAGAAGTGGACCTGGTGCCGATGGACAGCGGAGCGCCGGCAGAGGTTTTTGTCGAAAAGGATTTTTTTGATTTTTGGGAGCCCTGCGAGCTCCTCTGCCTGTCCCAGAGGCGCACGCGGGATCTATCCCTTGCCATGGTCCGGAAAATTCTCGCCTGCCTTCCGGAGACGGATGTCCTTCTCACCGGCTATAAAATTCGCTACCATCTGCTCTTTGCCGGGTGCTGGAGCCCCATTGTCATCTTATTTTGTGCCATTCCCTTCTCCATTTCCGGCGTGGGGAAAGGGCCCGCCGTGGGAATTTCCCGGGCCATCATTCTAATTTTTAGCTTCTATGTCCTTTCCAATCTTTGTCAGATTCTCGGCGCCGGTGGCCGTTTGTCGCCGATTTTTGCTGCCTGGACCCCCAATGCCGTTCTCCTGGCCATCGGCGGGAGACTCCTCTGGAAGGCACGCTAGGCCGGCATCGGGAGCATTTTTCCCGGTTGATAATTCCATGATTTTTATGTGGTTCCATGCGTCGGCAAGATCTTGGAAGCTGGGACATTTCCCCTCCATTGGTCGGTCGCCGTCGCAGGCCGGCGGGCACACCTTTTTTTTCTGTTCTCGGACAAGATACAGTCCACGCATGCCAGCCCGCTCCGCCATTTCCATGTCGCAGGGTCCGTCACCGATGACCCAGCAGCGGCCGGGATGCAGGGAAAATTTTGCGCACATTTCCAGTGGGAATTTCGGAGAGGGTTTCCGCCGGGGATCCGGACGTTCCGGTGTCCCAGTGGAAACGCAGATTTCAGCAAAAATATGCCCATCGCCGATGAGTTCCAGGAGCCGCCGATTACATTTATCTACGTCTTCCAGAGAAAAATACCCCCGGCCGACGCCGCTCTGGTTTGTGACGAGGAAGAGGAGGTAGCTGGCCGATCGCATGGCCCGTAGCACGGGAATCACTTCCGGAAAAAGCTCGATTTTTTTCCAATCGCCGACGTAGCCATCCCTGTCTACGTTTAGCGTATTGTCCCGGTCAAGGAAGATGGCCCGCCGCGGTTCCACGGGGCACAGGGAAAAGGTATTCTTCTAAATGACCAGGGCTTTCTTCCTCCAAGCGACCTCTTTTTCCGCGGTTGAAGGTCCTCCCGCCGCCGGATGTCACCGGCGGCGGAGACCGGAGGACAATCCTCCCATGTCGAAAGTGGGAAAACTCAAAAAACAAAGGAGGTGAAGCTAGAAAATTATTGCTAGATTTGGGACGAGGGACAAGCAGCAGCCATGGCTCGGGCCGTATGCATAGAAACCTATGGTTGCCAGATGAACATGCGGGACTCGGAGACAATGGCCGCCGCTCTGCTGGA
This sequence comes from Puniceicoccales bacterium, assembly GCA_031290195.1. Lineage (GTDB taxonomy): Bacteria > Verrucomicrobiota > Verrucomicrobiia > Opitutales > JAIRLM01 > JAITOA01. Next base: position 20,398 of record JAITOA010000001.1, read on the forward strand.
CCATGGCCACGGCGTCGTGGACGGCGACGGCGCGGAGGTTTTCATCGTCAATAGTTGCAGCGTGCGGGATGCGGCGGAGCGGAAGGTGCTGGAACGTCTGCGGCGGCTAGTCGCCGGGAGGACCGGTGGCCGCTTCCCCATCGTCGGAGTTGCCGGCTGCATGGCGCAGAGGCTGGGAGCTGACCTCTTTGATTCCGTTCCCGGCCTGAATTTTGTAATCGGCACAAAAAATTTTCATCGCGTGGCCGAGGTCCTGGAACGCGTCGAAGGCGGGGAAGGACAAATTTTGCTCACGGAAGATTGCGGATGCATTTTCCCTCCTCCGGCGAGGGATTGGTCCCAACACCGCCCCTCCGCCTTTGTGAATATTTCTACGGGCTGTCCCATGGGCTGTACGTACTGTATTGTCCCTTCCACCAGGGGAAAGGAGTGCAGCCGGACCCCGGAAGATATCCTCGGTGAGGTGCGCCGGCTGGCCGAAACGGGCACCCGTGAAGTCGTTCTCCTGGGGCAAATTGTCAACCTCTACGGCGTTCGCCGGTTCCCCTTTGTCGGCGGAGAAAGTCCCTTCGTTGGACTCCTCCGGAGCATCCACGCCATCGACGGCATCGATCGCATCCGTTTTCTTTCCCCCCATCCCTGTGGATTCCACGAAGATCTCATCGGCTGCTTTTCTTCGCTTCCGAAGTTGGTCCAGGCTGTCCACCTTCCCATTCAAAGTGGCTCCGACCGCATTCTGCGGTCCATGGGGCGTGGCTATGGCAGGGAAAAGGTCCTCGGAATTCTTCATCGGCTACGGAAGGAACATCCGCTTCTTTCCCTATCAACGGACCTTATCGTTGGATTTCCCGGAGAAACGGATGAAGATTTTGCGGCGACGGAACAGCTCTTCGATGAAATTGATTTCGACATGGCCTATATTTTTAAATTCAGTCCCCGGGCAGGGACCCCGGCAGCCGGTTTTCCGGGGCAAATTCCGGAAGAAATTTCCGCCGAACGGAACCGGCATCTCCTTGGCCGTCTCTCGGAAACTTCTCTCCGCCGCAATCGACTTTTCCTCCATACGACCCAAGACGTTCTCGCGGAAGCGGTATCCCGGAAGGACGCCGACGTCCTCGTCGGCCATGACCATCACGGGAAAAAAGTCTTCTTCCGCGCCCCTCCGGACAAAATCGGAGAAATTCTTCCCGTCACCGTAACCGACGCTTCCGTCTCCGCACTCATTGGGAGAGCTATCTAACTTGACCAAGGTCATCGCATTTCCTGTTAAAAACTTGTAACTCACTCAAAAAAATTTACACTGAAAACAGTGGGAGGGCCAGGCAAAATGGAGAGTCAGTGTAGAAGTTTTCGCTGGAGGCCGCGATTGCAACGTCTCATTGGCCGTGGCACTTTAACATTTAGCGGAATGGCGATGGCTTTCGCCGCGCTGCTTCCCGCGGATGGTCCCGCTGCTCAAGCCAACGAATACGTGGACGAAGTGTTGAGGAGCGTCCAAGCCTATGTCCAGGACAACCAAATGTCCAAAATGGCGCTGCCGGACATTCACAGGGACAATCTTCACATGACCGCTGGTTCCATTGGTGAAATCAATTCCATGTGCCGAACCGGAGATATTAGCCTCGACTTCGACGAAACTACCGGCGCAATAACGGTTTTCGGAGAGCTCGGCCTCAGTGACTGCCGCATTAAATATACCTATAGTGGCAACAGAACCGTTGAGATACTTCCGGATACTCCGTCTATTTTCATAAAAACCGGCCTAATCATAGACGTAGAACCAGTTACAACTTGCGAAGAATTATATTTTGTTTCTTCTGGGAATATTAGATATGTATACGACTGGGGGAGCATCGTCCTGAATAAATGGGATGAAAAACATAAATATTTTATAGATAAAGCGTTGCAACATATAATGTACCCCGATGCAGCAATTACTGCCGAAAGCTCCGATGATTTCGACGATTGGGGGGATGACATTTCCACGGAATCCATCATTCACTTTTTCTTCCCATTTCTCCATAGGAATAGAAAGGCAAGCATCGCGGCGCGAACCACCGCGATAAATTTTAGCGGCGCCCACGTGGAAAGCATCGTCGACGGGTGGCCGAATCCTCCTCCCCCCCCCCCCCCCCCATATTTCTCCTTTTTTCTTCGATTCGAGGGGG
>JAITOA010000021.1 GCA_031290195.1 Puniceicoccales bacterium
TTTGAACTGGCTGCTCGAGCAGGGCTCGAACCTGCGACCAATCGGTTAACAGCCGACCGCTCTACCACTGAGCTACCGAGCAAGACGGGCGCCAATGAACATTCCAGTGGCGCCATGTCAACGCCGATTTCCATCCATGAATACTTTTTATCCCCGTCGAAAAATTTGATGGAATCTTTTTCTCGTTGCAGGATATCCGCAGCTCTCGTACAATATTTTCCATGGCTATGGATGGGGAACACCTGCTCCGGGAAGTCGGGGAGCGCATGCGTATTCCGCTAAAACTAGATCCGAAGACCTGCCGCTGCGTTGTTAAAAACCGCACCAGCCGGGAGGAGTACCTGATAGAGTTTCCCCCAAAAAATCCCTTTTTGTACATCTACACCGTCCTACGTCCCCTGGACAACGAAGACGACGGGCCGTTTCTCCGCAAACTCTTGACGCTCAATTTATTTGGGCTGCAAACGGACGGCTGCACCATCGGCGTCGACGACGGAAGCAGGAACATTATCCTGCACCTGGCATTTCCCATTGAGTTTGTTTCGGTGCAAATTTTCGTCAATTTGCTAACGAATTTCATCGAAACGGCAAAAAAAATGCGGGCTGGATTGGACGATATCCGGGTCATTGCGACGCGGGAGTTGAAGAAGAAGCAGACCCATTACTCTCCCGCAGAATGCATGGACAAGGAAAAGCCAAAGAACAACATGCGTATCATTCGCATCTAATGGCATCACTCGCCTGGGTGGCGCCTTTGCAGATCCCGTACCAGGCTTTTGAATTCCGCGAGATGGTGGAGGGTGGCGAGATCATCGTCCTTCTGGAGCCATCCGGGGTCGTCGAAGCCGAAGTGCATGGCCAACTTGAGGTGATCCAGGGCGAAGCGGGGTTGGCCGGAACGGGCAAAGCTGCAGGCGAGATTGTAGTGGACGTGGGGGTCCTCCGGAGCCAAAAAACTGGCCCGAATGTCCGTCCGCAGGCCATCTTCCAGGCGGCCGATGGAGGAGTAAATTTCCCCGAGACGTTGGAGAACGACGACGTCACGGGTGCATTTTTGCGCCAGCTGCTCAAAGAAAGTGCACTGGAAAGAAATGTCTTCCTTAAAAGTTTCCATGTTTTACATCCTTTCTAGGGTTTCAATGCCGAGCAAATGCAGGCCCGTTTCCAGAAAAAGCAAGGTTCGGTCGCAGAAAACGAGGCGTCGGGCCACCGCCGCCGGGTCTCCGTCAAAGATTCGGTTGCTTCCGTAGAAGGTGGAAAAATCCCCCGCAAGGGCGTAGAGATAGCCACAGAGGAGATGGGGACGCAGGTCTTCCACGGTCTGCCGCAGGGCAATGGGAAATTGGACGAGCCTCCGAACCAGGGTTGATTCCTCCGGAGTCCGCGGGGAAAGATCGCGGTAATCTCGCCACCCCGCCGCCTCCGCCGGCACCCTTCGGAAAATGGCATGGATGCGGGCAACTGCGTACTGCAGGTAGGGGGACGTGTTGCCTTCCAGGGAAAGCATCTTTTCGAGGGAAAAAACGTAGTCACTGCTCCGGTTTTGGGAGAGATCACCGTACTTAAGTGCTCCGACTCCGACCACCCGGGCAATTTCCCTCCGCGTGACCCCATCGAATTCCCAGTCCTTCGCATCTAGGGCCGCCAGTGCCCGTCCGATGGCACCGTCGAAGAGCCCTTTTAGTCGGACGGGCTCCCCGGAGCGGGTTTTTATGGCCTTTCCATCCTCCCCGCAGACCGTACCGAACCACACGTGGCGTAGCCGCGGAAGGGGATAGTTCTTCGCCCGAAACCATTTTTCCACGGTCAGAAAGAGCTGCTCAAAGTGGTCCCGCTGGCGGGCATCGGTGACGTAGATGATGTCATCGGCGGCGAAATGTTCCACCCGGTAGAGGACGGTGGCGAGGTCCGTGGAGGCATAGTTGGAGGCTCCGTCGGACTTGCGTATGAGGAAGGGCTGCCGGCAAAAGCACCCATGCTCCGGATGGAAAACCACCAGCGCACCGCCGTCTTTCCGCGCAATGCCGCATTCCAGCAATTCCCCATATACCCGCTCCACCATGTCCCGGTAGAAGGACTCCCCAAGAACGACGTCAAACTTCACCGCTGCCAAGTCATAGATCTCCTGGAAAGAGGCATAGGAGAGGGCATTGATGCGTTCCCAGAGACGGCGTCTTTCCTTGTCATTTCCCTGAAGGGCAGCAAGTTCCGCTCGGGCCTCCCCCAGGACTTCCGGGGACGTCTGGGACGCTACTACCCCCCGCCGGTAAAGATTTTCCAGTAACTCCAGGGAATCTTCCGCGGAAATGGCATCCAGGTCAATGCCCTCCACACGGATCTGCCGCAGCAAAATGCCAAATTGGGTCCCCCAGTCACCGATGTGATTATCCCGTACCACCGTGGCGCCGCAGAAGGCCAAAATGCGCTGGAGGGCATCGCCGATGACCAGGGAACGGAGGTGTCCAACGTGCATTTGTTTGGCGCTGTTTGGCCCCGCGTAGTCCACGACCACCCGGCGACCCGCCCAAGAATCTGCGGCCCCGCGGAGGGCAGCGGCGGAAGCGTAGGTCTGCAGCCAGGAATTCACGGCGAATTCGGAGAGGGTTAAATTGACAAACCCAGCTCCGGCAACCTCCAGCCGAGCCAAGGCCCCGGAAAGTCCGGCATCTCTCTCCGTAGCTTCTAGGAGCTGTTGTGCAAGGGCGCGGGGATTTTTGTGGCAAACCTTTCCGTAGGGGAGGACTCCATTCACCTGAAAATCCCCGAATCGGGCCTCAGCCGGCTGGACCTGGGCTTGAAAGTTTTCCCCGAAGCCGCAGCGGTCTCTCCCAATGGCAGTAACCCTGTCTTCGAGGTGTCGCTGGAGATCAAAAGCAATGATACCCATGGCCCTCCTCCTAGAAATTTCCCCATCGGACGTCTAGAAAATTCCCCGGGAAGTCTCCGGGAACCGCCACCGCTCCGCAGAAATCAAAATCTAGCGCATGTTCCGCGTGACTGTCTTCGCGGTCTCTTCCACCTTCGCCACGATGGCCGTTGCCGTGGAAAAGCTTGCCTGCAGATCCCCGTTTACCACTCCGATCATCGTACTGACTCCGTTGAGATTATTATTGATCACGTCCATGGCCTGCCGGATGATGTCGCACATACTTTTCAAGTCTTGCTTGTTCATAACGCAGGGTTCACCGTCTTCCATTTCACCGCATATTAGTGTGTACTCCGGATGAATGGTCGTTTTATTTCCATTTTCACATAAAATTTCACCGGTCTCCGTTTGTGCATCGAAACGCATGTACTTTACCCCATATCCGTCAAGCAAACCAGGTGTCGACGATTTCAACTCCACAGATAATTTGTCAGAACTCTCGGCTGCTTGTATAAGTGTATTTTGTTCAACGTCAGTATAAACTGGAAGACTCTCACCCGCAGCAGAATCTATTACAGATAGAATATTCATATATTTAACAACGCCATCATGCACTAAAAAAGCATACTCATCATTCCAATGAGGGGTTTCAGTATGAGTTCCAAAACAGTCTTCGTAGTACTTAATACTGCGATATATATATTTACTTATTGCTCCAACAACAACGTTTGTCTTCGGAAGATCGATGCCCAAATTTTTCAAAATATCTATTTCTTCCGGAGATACTTTGGCAAAGCCCTTGTTGACAAGGCCCGACTGGACAATTGCATACTTTTGGAATGAATGGGCCAGCTGGGCTAACTTTTTATTCATATCTTCGGCATCATCTAGAAGATCATTGAGAAATGCCATTTGATAATTTGATACCTGGTAGATGATTCCGAGAACGATCATTTGCATGTCCATGCGCTGCTTTGCAGCGGCCGTGGGCACGGCAAGGTGAGTGTAGTGAATGTAGAAGGTTTCGCCGCTCTTCGTGATTTTTATGAATTCGCCGCCCGGATCCTCCGCGAAGGTGGCATCCTGCTGGGCCCGATAGTAGGTAATTTTACCGTTGACATTGCCGATTTCGCTGGCACCATAGGCGCCTTCCAGCAGAGAAGCCGTGGTCTCTCCGCTCCGCTTGACCGTACCCAGCAGGCCGTAGTACACGCTATACGTGGCAAAATTGTCCGTGGTATTCACTGGCTTAGAACTCATCTCTTTTCCCTCCTCTTTTTTTGCCTACTCATTTGCCGATTCCATGGAAAAAACACCGCTTCCCCTCACCCCCTCGGCAGGACGATGCGGCCCAGCGGCTGGATGGTAATTTCTTCGGTGAGTTCCTGGTGGGAAAGCACTGGCAACTCGTAGAGGTCCAGCTCGATGAGCTTTCGAACGTAGCGGCGGATGTCCATGGACGTAAGCAGCACCGGTTTCTGCTCCAGTCGGGACAGATCGCCCACCTCCTGCTTGATGCCGCGGAGAATGCGCTTGGCCATGTCGGGCTCCAGGGCCAGGTAGGAGCCGGCGGAGGTCTGTCGGATGGCCTTTCGGATGGTGTCCTCGATGGTGGGATCCAGGAGGTAGGCGGCCAAAATATTTTGTCCTCCGGAAAATTTGTAGCTGATGTAGCGCTTCATCGTGGTTCGCACGTAGTCGGCCAGCAGCACCGGCTCCTTCTCCTTCTGCCCCCAGTCGATGAGGGCCTGGAGAATGGACTTCAGGTTGCGGATGGAAATTTCCTCCTGCACGAGACGCTGCAGTACCTCGGTAATCTTCTGCACGGGGAGAATGCGCATCACTTCCCGAACAATTTCCGGAGAACTTTTTTCGAATTGCTCCGTCAGAAAACGGGTCTCCTGGAGGCCAATGAAGTCCCCCGCATAGCGCTTCAGGACGAAGGACAAATGGTAGGTAAAAATTTCCGGCGTGCGGAGAAACTTTACCCCGGCTTTTTCCAGCTGGGGAATATGTTTTTCGGCCACCCACAGAGCTAGAACGTTGGGCAAAAATGGCGTCTCTTCCTGGAAAGGAATGCCCAAAATATTGAGATTCTCCTTGGATTCCCGGACAATGACGGACTTGGCAACCAATTTTCCCTGGGAAATGGGAACTTCCTGGAGCAGAATCTGGTAACTTCCGGAGGCCAGATTTTCATTGAAGCGCAGGTGGATGCCGGGGAACGGCACGCCGAGGTCGTGGTAGAGGGCCCTACGGACCTGCATGAGCTGCTCGTTGAGGGTCTCCGCCTCGATGGAAGATTCGATGGAGGTGGCCACATCCAGCATGAGGGGGACCGTAACGGAGAAGGGTTCTTCCTTTTCCTCCGTTTTTTCCGGCATCGTCGCCTCCGCATCCCCCTTCACTCCCGGCTTCGCCGCCTTTTTCCTCCGCTTTCGACTCTTTCCGGAGGCAAGGTTAGTGAAGGTTCTCCCGGCTATGAAGATTGTCCCACCGAGGGTAAGGAAGGCGGGCTTTGGAAACCCGGGAAGAAGGGCGAAGAGAAGGGCTATGGATCCGGCTAGCATCATGGCCTTGGGCTGATTAATCACCTGGTTGAAAATTTCCTTGCCCAGGGGCATCTTGTCTTCGGAGGAAACGCGGGTGACGATGATGCCGGCGGTGATGGAAATCATAATGGCGGGAATCTGGGAAACGAGGCCGTCGCCGATGGTAAGGATGGAGTAGACCTTGAGGGCCTTCTCCATGGGCATCCCCTTCTGACTGACGCCGATAATGAGCCCGGCAATGATGTTGATGGCCGTGATGATGAGACTGCAAATGGCATCTCCCTTGACAAATTTCATGGCCCCGTCCATGGCGCCGTAGAGTTGATTCTCCTTCTCCAGGTTTGACCGGCGCCGCTTCCCTTCCTCCACATCGATGGTACCCGCCCGCATGTCGGCGTCGATGGACATCTGCTTTCCGGGCATGGCGTCCAGAGTGAAGCGGGCCCCCACCTCCGCCACGCGTTCGGAGCCCTTCGTAATCACGAGGAAGTTAACGACGATGATGATGAGAAAGATCACGGCGCCGACGACGAAGTTTCCGCCCACAACGAACTGGCCGAAGGTAAAAATGATTTTCCCGGCGCTGGCGTGGAGCAGGATCATCCGGGTCGTGGAGATGCTGAGTGCCATTCGGAAGAGCGTCGTAAAAAGAAGCAAACTTGGGAAAGATGAGAAAGCTAAAACCCCTGAAATATAGAGGGACATCATCATCATTATTACGGAAATGGTGAGATTAGTTGCGATGAGCAGGTCCACCATTCCCTCGGAGAGGGGCACGATCATCAGGGCCAGCACCATGATGATCAACCCGGCCAGCATGACGTCGCTGACCCGGCTAAACCGCATAACTCCGTTTTCAATTCTATCTGCTATGCTCACGGTCCAGTTCCTTTCTCGCTATAAACCTCAGAACGCGCTTCCAAATTCCTTCGGTGCCGCGGAGCGATGCACCGACGGTTTTTTTATCCGGAGCCGCCGTTGGCAATCCCGCCCCCTTGGCCGGAATCGGTGAATTTCCGCGCTTCGATGCCGCCCGCGTAAGAAATGAATGGCGGGTGGGTTCCGTCAATGTCCGGTCCTTCTCAATCGCAAGAAAGCGATCCAGCTCCCTCCGCGCCTCCGCATCCCGGCCAAGGTGCCAGAACACATTGCCGTGGAGGAGAAGAAAGGCGCTTCTTTCCTTGGGGGAAAACTGCGAAAGGTCAATGGTCTCCAAAAGATGGAGGGCCACGGCGTACTGCCCAGCCTGAACCAGACAATAGGCGTAGGTCATTGTCAGCAGCGGCTGCTCGTCGGCAAGCTCAAAGAGAGCCGCATAGATGATACGCGCCTCATCGGACTTTCCGTACTGCAAGTAGAGGTATCCCAGCAGTTCTAAAAATTCCCTATCTCCCCGTTCCACGGCGCTTCCCTCATCCCATTAAAATCATTAGCCGGTACTGCTCCAGCAACTCATTGCGACCTGCTTCTTCGGCCAACTGCGACTTCAAATCTGCCAGCAATGCGTCGATGGCCTCCGCCGACTGCTGCCCCATTTTTCCCCTATAATCCTTTAAAAATTTTTGTAACTGCACCAGATGGGCCCGAAAGTGCACCGGAACAAGCATGGACCGATTCTTAACCTGCGGTTGCAATACCTCCAGCAAAATGGTTTCAAAAGTTTGCAAGTCGACGATGGCCTTCAGTCGCTGTTCCATTCTCCCCACGCTTGGGTCTAGGGTGGAAGTCTGTGGGAGTTCGGGCATCTTCCCCTGGTTGCGATTGGTGGTAATTTTGATGAGCCCAATGTTGAAGGAATACTGGGAGGGATCGACGGGACGGCCGGGAGATTGACGCTGCTGGTTTTGGTTGTTCATTGCCGTTCCCCCTAGCTTTGTTGCAACTTTAATAAGGCCCGTAAAATTTGGACCAGGGCCATGTCCAGCGCCGTGGCGAAGAGCTGCCCCGGTTCCAGGCGAACGATAAATCCGACGCGACCGGCTTCATCGGAAGCAAAATTCATGGCCATTCCAATCAGCCGAGAAGGGTCACAGATGCGCAGGCCTTCCAATAAAAATTTTACCGGTGGATGCTCATTTTCGATGAACACGTACATGCAGGGATGTCCTTCCAGGGAAGCGTCCACCACCAGCTCTCCGACGCCGGACAGCGAGGTACGGGCCACATTATCCTGGTCCAACTGCATGGAAGACAGGGAATTTCGCTCTGAAAAAATTTGCAACTCGTCCGCCAACATCCCGTATGGTTACGGAGCCTAATGGACACCGCGCACTTTGTCCATGGTAAAAAATAACGGAGACAACCCCCAACCATCGCAGCTGGAGAAACGGTGCCAGTGCTCCGGTTCCCAAAGTGCTTCATATTTCTCTCCCGTGCTAAACTTAGGTCGTGCTACCGCCACCAACGTACCCGTTCCGCCACATAATCCTCAGCCAGCTATTCCGCCTTTCTCCCCGGGCTCTGTCGGAAAAACAGCTATGGTTGACCCTGCTTTTGGAAGGCTTTCGGCCACACTTCGGAGAATTTAAAAATACCCTGGTTGCCCTCGTAAAATCGGGACAACTGGAGCGCCAGGGCGCCCCAACGGGCAACCTCTACCGTCTTGCGGAACGACCCTGGGGGGACTGCATGGCCGCCATCGTCGAAGAACTCAGAACCGGAATACTCCATGACTAAAGATTTCCAGGCACGGCAGAGGCGGATCCGAACCTGCGTAAAAAAATCCCTTCGAGGGGCAGTCCCCATGGAAGACCTGCTGGAAGCCTCCATCGTCTGTGCTCTGGTCCAACTTTTGGACCGCATCTACCGGGAAGACGGAGAAATCGATTTGGCTGACCTAAACACGGCGTCTGGAGTCATCCAGCGACTCCTTGGAAGCATTCAACAGGTGACGGAGCTGCGGATGCGGGCACGGGACCTGGCCACTGAATCCACGGAGCGGGGCGCTGGATTTTCCGAGGAAATTCGGCTCCGCATCGAAGAACGGCTAAAATTGCTATGAAAATGATCCGGTCAGCGGCCTTCTTTCTCCCCTACCAGGCCAAATGGATTCGAGATAACAGCCGCCTGAAATTGCTGGAAAAATCCAGGCAAATAGGAATGTCCTGGGCGACTGCCTACCGAATGGTCCGCTGCCACGTGGGTAACCGTCACTGTCCAGATAGCTGGATTTCCTCCAGGGACGAACTGCAGGCCAGGCTATTCATCGGCGACTGCCGCCTCTTTGCGTCCCTCTTTGCGGCGGCCGGAAACTCGCCCAAAAATGCGTGGCCCGTCGATGGCCAGCGCAGTTCCACACTCTCCCTCGCCTTCGCCAACGGCAGCGGCGTCCATTCCCTTTCCTCCAGCCCCGATGCCCAGGCGGGGAAACGGGGAAATCGCGTCCTCGATGAATTCGCCCTCCACGGTGACCCGAAATTACTTTACTCCATCGCCCTTCCCGGCATCACCTGGGGAGGCCAGCTGGAAATTCTCTCCACGCACCGAGGATCCCTCAATTTTTTCAATCAGCTCATCCAAGAGGCCAGTTCCAATGGAAACCCAAAGGGATTTTCTCTGCATCGAGTGACGCTGCAGGACGCGCTGGAGCAGGGTTTTCTTGAAAAACTTCGGGGAAAATTGCCCGCCGATGACCCCCGTCGCTCCATGGACGAAGCTCGCTACTTCGACTTCATTCGCGCCTCCTGCCCCGACGAAGCCACCTTCCAGCAGGAGTTCATGTGCTGCCCCATGGACGACGGGTCCGCCTTCCTTTCCTGTGACCTCATCGGAGGCTGTGAATTCCTCCCCACGGAACCCTGGGAAATTTCCCTTCCTTCCGAAGGGGGGACTGGCCTAGTTCCGGCCAATCCCTGCTACCTGGGGGTGGACCTGGGAAGGGACAATGACCTGAGCGTTTTTTGGCTCCTAGAACTCATTGGGGACGTCCTAGTTACCCGCCGCGTGGATTGCCTCAACCGTCGGCCATTCGTCGAGCAGGAACGGCTGCTGGCGGCATTTCTCTCCCTGTCCCTCCTCCGCCGTGTCTGCATCGATCAAACGGGCCTGGGCCGGCAATTTGTGGAGCAGGCTATTTCCCGCTTTGGGCAACACCGCGTCGAGGGTGTCACCTTCACGGCGGCCACAAAGGAAGCGCTGGCCTATCCGCTGCGCAGCGCCTTTGAGCGGAGAGAACTGCGCATTCCACCCCGGGACGACATTCGCGCCGACCTCCACGCCACCCGCCGGGAAATTACCATCGCCGGCAACATCCGTTTCGCCGCAGACCGGGGAAAAAATGGACACGCGGACCGCTTCTGGGCCCTTGCTCTTGCCCTGCATGCCTTTCGCTCACGCCGCTCTCAGGAAAATACCTGGGCCAGCAACTTCCAATCCGTCGAACGCAGCCGCCATTTCCTTTTTCTATGACTCCGTGCTGCAAAATAGACTTCCTTCAAAATGCGTTTGCCCGCTCCAAGCCGCATGGACGCTGAAATTAACGGCCATTAAAAATGGGCTTGCTTTGCGTAACTTTCCCTGAGAGAGGGTATTCGAATAGCGTGCCGCGGATATTCTAGGAGTAGTTGAGGAAAATGCAACCCCATTTCGTAGAAGTTTTGAAGCCTGTGAATGGGGTGACATTTCTGCAAGAAGGCTAATGTTTTTTATTTGACAAATTTTGACTGTACCGTCCATCATAGACCGTGATTAATTCCGTATCCTCAGAGCCAAAGGGAGACAAGAGCCACGTTGGAAGAAATTTAGTCGCCGTGTCTTCTGTGGGAATTGCTGGAGCCATTGGCGGTGTGTGTACCCTAACCTTGGCCTATGGGTTGTCTTTTTTCGCGGCATTGCTAAGTCCCTGGGTCATCGTTCCGGCCGTCGTCGCCATTGCCTCCCTGCTCGCGTATCTATTTTCCATTCGGAACTCGAAGAGCGTACCCACAAATGTTCCAATAGTCAACCCGATGCAACGATCTGAAAATTATTACAATTGGGCCGTGGAGACGCCTGCATCCTCCGATGCACAGGCTTTGGCTGGCAAATTGGACGGACAAAAATTCAATTGGGATGAAAAGGTGACACCGGGGGAATTTGTGAAATTCGTGAGGAAGGAAATTGCAACCATTCCGCCGGATGAAAAAAGCCATCTACTCCTTGAAGTAGCAAAATTAGTTTCACAAAATCAGCGAGATGCATGCCGGCATAGCGCCGTCGCAATGCTCACATTCCTAGCCGATGGATTAACCATTCAAAGTATCGATGATGAAACGAGAATGACACGCAAGGGAGAATTATCGGCGCGTGTGCGCAAGGAGAGTGGAGACGAAGAACAGCGCGTTCTTAAGAAAATAATCCTCTCCGGTGCAAAAGGTCTAGATGTAATGTATTCCCATGCCTGCGGTGAACTTAGCAAATATTTGCAATCCATTGATTTCCAGGCAAAGGTCGTTGGATCCATACCGGCGATGTGGATAGACACCCCCGTTGTCAGCATGGAAAAAATTGATGGCGTGGAAGTCGAGTCCTTATTTTCCACGGGAATTACGATCGAAGAATATAATTCCTTCATCGACAATCGTTCCGAAGGAGTGAAAAATAGAGAGGATTTTTTCATTAAGGAACAATGTATTATAGGAAGAGGAAAAAATTATATCGCATGTTGGAAAGGTCATGGAAGCGAATTTGAAAATTATGACCACTATTGTATTTGCCGAAACGGCACAATTCAAGATTTGTCTAGTCTCGAAAAAAACATCGAAGGTGGTTCATTTGGTTTTGTTAATTGGAGGGCCATTTTTAGGCCTTTTCTTGCAGATGATTCACTCCACTACTGCATCGTGGGCGAGGACGTGGGCAAAATCTTCAAACAACATTTTCCTTTTTTCCCGTCCGAAAAAGGTGGCGAGCTACTAAGTCAGCTAATCTGGGCCGAAATAATGGGGCAAATTATTGCCCACGGCGACCTGGAAACGAGCTCAAATATCATGTTTGGAGGAGATAATCAGTCCGTTCTCATTGGCACCGACAAAAAAATGAAAATGGACTCTCCGGAGATAGACAGTTCCCGTTTCCCGATCCTAGACGAAGCCATGGCGAAGGCCATCGAAGGCATCGACGTTGGGAGAGTTGGAGAAATTCTCGACAAACGCCTAATGCCGGCAAATGTTAGGAATGCGATGGGGAGACGCATTGCAAAATTAAAGAAAATGGTTACCCAAATGAGGGCCGCCGAGAAAATTATTGGAGTCGATGATTGGAAGTCGCAGCAAATAGAAATTGCCATGCAAACCCGGTTTAAGGATTGCCTTCGAGGCCGACGCATCTCCTTCCATAGGCTTAAATTTCTTGCAGGTAATCGACACGCACCTTATTTGCAACCTGACCATCAGGCTTTCAAGGACATTAGACTTCTAGGGCAAGGCGCCAAAGATACCGAAGCGGAAATTTATCTGCAAAAGGTTGTTTCGTTAATTTAGTTCCTGCCACCGCGACGGAACCGGCACCGCTTCGGAAACGGTGCCGCAGAGATTCCGCTCCCGGTGCAGTTTTCAAATAATTTTCCAGAAAGTGAATGCCGCGTTCGCCCCCCTCCCGCCATGGATGAGCCGTCTAACATTTAGATCTTGCAAAGTTTTATCCATGCGCCAATGGAGGTTCATTGGAGCGGATGGCATATGAGTGTAGTTCCCGGTGAAGAAAGTGCGGACTTCGTGCAAATTTTGGCCGCGAGGATGGCGCCGGCACCGGACAGAAGTATTGTTGTCAAAATATTTGCAACTTCCCTGGCAGTCATCGGAAGTGTCGTCACCTATCCCGTTGTGGTGGCTGTTGGATTGTTAACATTACCTTTCCTATGGATTGGAAAAATAGAGTCCTTCCGCAAAAATATATTTGCTGCCATTACCTTCGGGTTTCTGCGCACTTTTTTCCATGGAATGTTCGGAAAAATTGAACCCGTAGAAAAAAACAAAAAAGAAAAATCGGTCGCACCTCGTGAACCCGAACCAGATGAGGTTGAAGTAGTCCAACATCAAGAAGAGGACCAACCCTCCGAGAAAAAAGCCACGGAACCGTGTTTGGACATCCAAGAAAAACTGGAGGCACCGGTCATCTGGGAAGAATCTGAAAAACTTGTGCAGGTCAAGGACGAGCTTCGCGCATCACTGGAATCCATCGGCGGGGACATCGGCGGGGAGATAGATAAATTTTTGAATGTGGAATTGGCCGTTGGGGAGTTGTGCAGCATCGCGGAATTTTTGAGTAAAAATGAAACCCAAATCTTCGTTGGGGGCCAAAACGGAAAATATTCGCTCGCCAAGTTTGTCAATGCCGTGGCCAATGATCCATCTACTTTTGGGCGGGCGTTTTCCTGGCTTCAATTTGCGAGCGCCTGCGAAGGCCTTGCTGGACTCAAAAGTTGCTATGCTAAAAGACAGACAATCATAGGCTTTCCCGCCATAAAGAGCGATATAATGAATGGGTTGAATGAAAATCAAATGGTGCCACTGTGCGGGACTTTGAGAAAAACCCTAGAGGCCATCATAGATGTGGAGATAGAAATTTTAGAAACTAGTAAAACAGAGGAAAACAATTGGCTGACAGCTCCTCCGTCGGAGAACACTACCGCCGAACAAACGCTCTCCAATTTTCTGGAAGCGCTGAACGAAGCACACAATATTGCAATTTGCAAAATAGAAAATTTTGCAAGATTATTTTTCGACAAAGAAAATCCTATGGTGAATGAAGAACAGGTTCGCTATGCCTATGTACAAATCATGTGTGAACTTGGAAAGGATCTTTCTAAAGTTTTCGATGGAAATGAATATCAATACAGCATTGATTGCGATAAAATTCTGAATACCGCAGGAGTGGTTCCGGCAACCGGTCCGGAAATTGCTAGTTCTGTAGTGACGAAGTCTGCATTTCTTGCTCAGGCAGGGGGAGCCGTGGAGCAATCTAAGTGTTTACTTGCGATTAAACCTAAAAAAGTTGGCAAATCGTTGGGAAAAATATGCCTTCCACATTTTTTCCCGGGAATTTTCTTTGGCGGAGCTGGCCTAGCTTCGGTAGTTTTTCGTGTGAATTTTGGAGGTGCTGGCATTCGTTTCATCCGTCCTTTATTTTCGAAAGACGCTGAATCGCAAGCGTTTATAAACGCAACCGCCCTTGGGCGCTCCTACGTGAAAAGTACGCAGGAAAATCCAAATGTAGAAGGGAGGACATTGGCCTGCTGCGCAATCGGGAAGCAAATGGCAAAACTCTCCGGCGGAACCTATGCATCCCCTACGTTTGACGCGGAAATTCTAACCAGCCCAAATGGAGGCGAGAAGTACCTCTCCATGACACCCGCCGGAACGCAAACTCTGAAAAAATACTTGCATTCGGAAGATGGCGAACACCCGTCGGAAGTAACGATTGAAAGCTCCATCTGGTGCCAATTGTTTAATTTCATCGTCGGCCAATTGGATGGCCATTGGCAAAATCTCATGGTCGATGCAGACGGAATTGTGCGGGCCATCGACCCTGGACTAACTTTCCCGTCCTACGATTTAGGAACGAACGGAGAAGAAATGATTACGAATATGGCCGTTGCACTTGTTGAAAATCATGCAGTTTACAAAAAAGCAGGAATTCCCAGCACGAAAAAGTATCTGGAGGAAAATTCAGCTCTCGCAAATATCTTTCCAGAATTACCTCCAATGACGGAGAAAATGGCATCCGTTCTCATGGAAATTTCCCAGCCCGGTAGTTCTGCAAGGGAGGAATTGATTAATACGCTGAAGTCCAATGGAATGATCGGTGAAGAAATCCAGGCGGAGAATACTAGACTCGACGTTATTTGGAAACAATTACAGAATCCCGGACCGGTCATTGTCGGAAAAGACGAAACATTTCGTTCCCTATGGGATCAAAATTCTTCCCCGCTCACTGATAAAACTTCCCTGCTGCGCAAGCACTGGGTGGAACTCTACGAGGCCCAGCCCGCCACGGATGGACCCCCGCCTACCACTTAAGTCTTGCAAAGTTTTATCCATGTGCCAATGGAAGTCCATTGGAGCGGATGGCGTATGAGTGTAGTTTCCGGTGAAGAAAGTGCGGACTTCGTGCAAATTTTGGCCGCGAGGATGGCGCCGGCACCGGACAGAAGTATTGTTGTTAAAATATTTGCAACTTCCCTGGCAATCATCGGCAGCGTCGTCACCTATCCCGTTGTGGTGGCTGTTGGATTGCTAACATTATCTTTCCTATGGATTGGAAAAATGGAGTCCTTCCGCAAAAACATAGCCAGCATTCTTGGCTTCGGATTTTTACGCAGCTTCTTTCGCGCAATGTCACAGGAAAGCAAACCCGAGGAAGGGGAAGGTAAAACCCAAGACGAAAGCGGTAATCCCAAACTCACCCAAGATGACGGTAATAACGCTGGACCGGGCGAAACCGACCAAAAAATGACTCCATTACAGGACAAAAGCGCAGAGGGGCAGCTGATCCAGGACGAAGCCAATGATCTGGGTGATCCAAAGAAGAGCAATGACTTCCAGCAACGAATTTCTGCCCCTACGGAGCCAAGGAATAATTCCGGTCAAAACCCAATCTCCCAGGAACAAATTTCAGCTCCTTCCCAAAAACAAGAAAGACCTGTTGCCCATGGAAAACAAAAAACCCTCGAACAAGTTAAGGCTGAGCTCCGAAAGTCCCTAGAAAGCATCGACAACACTATTAAAGGGGAGGTAGACAAAATTTTAGACGTCAATTTAACCGCTGAACAGCTGCATTCCGTTGCAGAATTTTTAGAGCGAAATGAAGTTAAAACTTTTATTAAAAGCCAAAACGGACAATGCTCACTGGTCAAATTTTCCCATGCTGTTATCGACAATCCGTCCACGTTTGATTTGGCATTTTCCTGGATCCAACTTGCCAGTGAAGGACAAACTCTTGGCGAACTCAGATCCATTTTCATTGAAAGACAGAGAATTGTACAATCGAAAACAGTGGCAGGGCTGACGAAGAGTTCAGCAGACTGTGTGGTGCCGCTAAATGACGAGTTGAAGCGTATGCTGCAGGCCGTCATCAACCGGGAAACAGAAATTTTGAAAAAAAGTAAACCAGAGAATGGGAATTGGCTGGAGGCTTCTCCAACACCAGGTTCCACCGAAGAAAAAATGCGCAATGTTTTCCTAGAAAAATTAACCGAAGCACACCTCGCTGCGACCGTGAAAATGGCCTGTTTTTCAATTTTATTTTTTTCAACAGACGGAAGTCCAATCATTTCCAGGAATCAAATCCTAGGTGTTTATGTGGGTTTTCTGCGCACTCTTGCCGGCGATCTTAGCAACGTTTTTGCGATGAATAACTACGCAGACCGGATTGATTTTAATGAAATTTTAAATGACGTCGGAATGGCAATGGCAACTGAAGTGAAAATCATGAATTTTGCACTGACGAAAACTAAATTTTTTAAACTGGCGGAGAATGCTTTTGCAACTACTCAAAAAATTCGCACACTAGAGACCTCTCATACGCGCGCACTGACCAGTCAAGCACTGCGTGAATCGATGCTAGAAGTATGTCTTCCACAAATTTTTCCTGGAATTTCCTTTTGCGGCGCTGGCGCAGCTTCGACCATTTTCCGCGTGAATTTTAAAAACGTTGGCATCCGTCTTATTCGCTACCTCCTATCCAATACTGAGGAAGCGGATTCGATGGGGAAAATTCTTCTTGGGCAAACATATGAGGCCGAAACTCGGATAAATCCGAATTTCGAAGGGCGCACGAGGGCATTCCACGCAACCGGAGAACAGATGTCGAGACTTTCCGGCGGAGTTTACTCGTCCCCAACATTTTCCGCAGAAATTCTGGAAGATATGGACAAAAAGAGGAAGTATGTTTCAATGACATCCGCCGGGAGTAAAACTCTATATCAGCACCGAGCACAGTTCATCACAGCGACGGAGAAGAGAAACCTCAGTCCGCCGCCGGAAAAAACCATTGAAAGCGCCATTTGGTGCCAAATATTTTCTTTGATCGTTGGACAATTGGATGGGCACGGCAAAAATTTCATGGTTGATGCGGATGACATTGTACGGGCCATCGATCCCGGGCTAAGTTTTCCTCCATTCAACTTCGGAAAAACTAGGGATGAGCTACTCCAAAATGCAATCGCTGCAGCAAACTCTGCAAGACAAAGCGAAGGCACTTCTTCTGTCGTTGGCCAGTGGGCGAGTAAAAAAAATGTTTTATCGTACGTCGTCATTGATCTACCTCCAATGACAGAAACAATGCGCAATGTTCTTTCTGAATTTTCCAAGCCAAATGGCAACGAAAGGGGGTATTTCATAACCATGTTGAGAATGAACAATATGACCGAGAAGGAGATCGATGCAGTAAAAAATAGACTCGATGCCATTTGGCGACAATTGCAGGCAAAAAAGCCATTCATCATTGAAAATACAGCAGAACTCTCTTCCCTATGGACTAAAGAAGGTTCCCCGTTCACAGAGGAAAATTGCCTGCTACGCCGCCAGTGGAAGTAGGGCGCGGACAGCAGCCACTAGGGCCGTCACTTGCTTTGCATATGTCACTAAGAATCAAGATGTTTTGACGAAAATATCACGGAGACCCACAGAAATTTAGTGAAATTTTGCGGCTGCCAATTCGGGCTTTCGCCATTTTATTTTTGCAAAATTTCACCCATTGGCTACAATGGCTCTTCCGGGGATTGGAGTGTAAACCTTTGGCGTCCATAGAGAATAGTTCCTTCGCGTATTGCATGGCCAATCGCATAGCTCCAGCGCCCAACCGGAGCATCGGCACAAAAATATGCGCAACTTCTCTGGTGGCCCTCATAAGCATTGTTACCTATCCAATTGCGGCAATTGGCGCGCTATTCACATTTCCACTTGTTCCGCTGGAATCTTTCCTCAAAATTATGTCCGGAATTCTGACCTTCGGATTCCTTCGCAGCTTCTTCCGTGCGGTGTTTCCAGAAACCGAAAAACCCACAGACAGGGAAGAAAAAAATGCCGGGCACAGTAACCCGGAACTCGTCGAAGAAATTCAAGGCACCCAAGGACAAATTTTGGATGGTGGCGATCCGGAAGATTCCAACCCACAGACCGATCCCATGGGACCAAATTTGATCATTCCCCAAAAGCCGAAAGACCTCCAACAGACTAAAGATGAGCTACGTGGGCTATTGGAACGCATCAACATATCCGGAGAAACAACGGATAAATTTTTAGCTGCCGATCTGACCATTGACCAGCTAGGTTGCGTTGCGGGATTTTTGGAATATGTTGGGGTGCAGAGATTTACAAATTTTAAAAGTGCGGTTTGCCCACTTTCAAAATTTCTCATCGTCGTAGCCAATGATTCATCGATGTTTGATCCGGCATTTTCCTGGCTCAAATTAGCCAGCGCCAGCGAAACTTTCGGTGAAACTAACAATAATTGCTTTACAAGAATAAAAGAAATAGGTTCTAGATGTAAATTTGCCGCAATGACAGACAAAAGTGCAAACCAGGCGATCCCATTAGAAAACGCTTTAGAACGCATATTTAGTGACATTGTTAATAGGGAAATAGAAATTATAAGAACTCATTCGCTTGGATTACTTAGCAACAACAATCTCCAACGCAGATTATGCAACGAATGGATTCTTGCGACTGCGACAATATGTTTTTTTGCAAAAACATTTTTTGATATAAATAGCCCAATGCTTGCGGAAGATCAAATTATGAAAGTCTACGCTGATATCTTGAGCGATCTTGTCAATAATCTGAACAGTATTCTTAGAAGCAGCGGCTATGATGGACAAATTGATTTTGCTGTAATTTTGAGAACTCACGAAATAGATGTGACGACCGAAACAGACACTCTTAGTCGCACGATAACGAAGGACGCATTTTTTAACCAAGTGGATAGAGCTCTGGCACTTTCATCGCCAGCCAAAAAACAGGAACGAAAAATAGTAAGCATGTTTCTCCCGCAATTTTTCCCGGGAATTTCCTTTTGCGGTGCCGGAGCAGTATCGACCGTTCTTCGTGTAAATTTGGAGAATACTGGCATTCGCCTCATTCGCCAACTTCTGTCCAATGAAGACGAAGCAAGGGCAACACGCCACCTTACTCTTTGGAAAGCGTACGAGAATGAAACGAAAAAAAATCCGAATTTTGAAGGACGCACACTGGCCTTCTGCGCAATTGGCGAACAGATGGCAGAACTCTCCGAAACCTATTCATCTCCCACGTTTTCAGCAGAAATTCTGGAAGATGATAGCAAAGAAAGGAAATACGTCTCAATGACGTCCGCCGGAAGCAAAACTTTGCATCAATACCGAGCACAATTCTTCACGGCGACGAAGGAAAGAAGCCTCAGTCCTCCGCCGGCAGAAACTATTGAAAGTGCCATTTGGTGCCAATTACATTGTCTCATCACGGGACAATTGGACGGCCACACGGACAATTTCATGGTTGACCCGGAGAGCAAAATTGTGCAGAGCATCGATCCCGGATTGACTTTTCCTCCATTTTTTTTTGGAAAAAATAAGGAAGAGCTATTGGGAAATGTAGCCACAGCGATTTTTCCGCGCAGGAATGAGCGCCGTTTAGAAATGAAAAGACATATGCGTCAAAATGATACACTTAGAAATGTTGTCCTAAAATTGCCGCCAATGACGGAAAACATGTTTTCCGTTCTTCAAAAAATTTCCCAGCCTGATGGAGACGAAAGGAAGAAGTTGATTTCTACACTAGAAAAAAATAACATGAGTCCCCGGGAGATCGCAGCAACGGAAAATAGACTCGATGCCATTTGGCAACAATTGCAGGAATCAAAACCATTCATCATTGAAAATACAGCAGACCTCACTTCCCTCTGGGCTCAAAAAAATTCCCCGTTCACAGTGGAAAATTGTCTACTACGCCGCCATTGGTATCGACGACTGTAAAAAATTTATATGCTGGACGTCTACGTTGGCAGTGGGGGAGGTTTACAGCGCTTCCTAGGCCTTAAAAATTGCGCCAATATTCTTCCCCATGAAGACGGAGGCGCTGAAAAGGGTAACGGCGAGGAAGGCCATGGCCCAAACTCCGAGGGAACAGGCAAGAAAGGGACCGATGCCGAGAAGATTTACCAATTCATAGATCGCTTTTGTGATGGGGTAGAAGTGCTGCTTCTGTGCGATAACAAGGGAATCGGACACTTCCAGCATCGTCTGGGAAAAAACCAATAGTCCGCCGGCGATAAGGTTTCCCAAAATGAGAGGCAAAGTGATGCGCATGTATGTATTGATGGGTTTTCCCCCGAGGCTAGCCGCCGCCTCTTCGTAGGTGACACTTGTCTGCTGCAGCCCGGCGACAGCCGCCCGTACCATGAAGGGCAACTTGCGAATGCCGTAGGCGATAACCAGAAGAAATGTCGGATTTTCTATGGGGTTGAGGAAGGCGAAAAAGCGTCCTCGCTGGCTGATTACCAGGTAGCCGAAGGCGATGACAAGCCCCGGAACAGCCAGGGGTAGCATGGAGAGGACATCCAAAATGCCACGACCCGGCAGGCGACTTCGGACGATGACCAGGGAGAGCAAACTACCCAGCACAATGGTAATCAGAGTGGCGCAGCCGGCGTAGAAGAGACTATTTTTAATGGAGGAAACCATCAGGGGGTGCCCGAGGGCGACGCTGTAGTTCTGAAGGGTCCAGGAAGAGGGAAGGACGGAGCCAAACCAGTCACCGGAAAAAGAATAGAGAACGACAACGGCGTGGGGCAGGAGGGAAAAAAGCACCACCGCAGCAAAGAGGGAACAGCAAAGCCATTTCTTCCCCGTGGAAATTGGCCGCGGCGTTCCGGCATGGGAGGCCTTCGACAACATTGCCGCATCTTCCCGCCCCAAAATTTTTTTTCCCAGGAGGTAAAACGCCGTGGAAAAGAAAAGCACCACCGTTGCCAAAGCATAGGGGAAGGGATTGTTGCCCAATTCTTTGAGCATACCGAAGATTTGCACGGGCAGGACACGGTCGTAATTAAAGATCAGAGGAACCCCCAACTCCGTGAAGGACCAAATAAAAACGATTGTCAGCCCGGCGAAGACGCCCGGGCGCGTTAGAGGAAGGGTGATGCGGAAAAAGCGTCGCAGACCCGTGCAGCCGAGATTGGCCGCGGCCTCCTCCATGGCCGGATCGATGTTAGCCAGGGCCGCAGAAATATTCAAAAAAAGGATGGGATAGAGGCTGAGGGCCTCGAAGAGGACAACGCTGCCAAATTTGTAATGGCCGAGCCAGTCGATGGGGGGGCCCGCCGTGCAAAATCCCAAGCGGTGGAGGAGGGCATTCAGGACACCGTGACTTCCAAAAATTTTCAAAATTCCGATGGCCCCAACGAAGGGAGGAAGGATCATGGGCACAAGGACCAGGGCGGTAAAAATTTTTTTGCAGGGAAACTCGTAGCGACAGGAAAAAAAAGCCAGGGGAAGGGCCAGCGCCAGGACAGTCAGCGTGGTCGCCGCGGCGATGGCAATGGAGTTAAAAAGGGATTGCCTGTAAAATGGATTAGCAAAGACCGCCCAAATGTAGGATAGCGTGAAATGGCCATCCACGTCAAGAAAGGCTCCCCGAACGGTCTCAAAGAGAGGAAAAAGAAAGAAAGAACCAAAAATCAGCAATGATACCGCAAAGATCCCCCCGGCCCAGCGCTTTGACATAGAGCAACCCATTCCAGCAACCGGGAAAAAGCACCGAAGCAAGGTAAATCTTAGACAATCGGAAATTTTTTGCCATGGGCCATTCCACGAGCACCGCCGCCGAAGCTCCCCGTCGGCTGGAGCGGTTGGCCATTACATTTTAATGAAATCCTGGGAAACGTAGGGTCTCAGAACCTGTGGGATGCGTACGGAGCCGTCGTCCTGGAGGTTATTTTCCAGCAGTGCCGCAAGGACTCTCGGAACGGCCAATCCCGAGCCATTGAGCGTGTGAAGGAACTCCAACCTTCCCTTTCCAGAGGGACGGAAGCGGATATTGGCCCGCCGCGCCTGAAAATCTGTAAAATTGCTGCAGCTGGAAACTTCCAACCAACGCCGCTGCCCACCAGCCCAAACCTCCAGGTCATACTGCTTGGAATGCGGGAATCCCATGTCTCCGGTGCAAATGGCAAGGACTCGGTAGGGAATTTCGAGGGCACGCAGGATAGACTCTGCGTCGCGGCGGAGGGACTCCAGTTCCTCGAAGCTTTGGGATGGATGGACCCACTTCACCAGTTCCACCTTATCAAATTGGTGCAGACGGTTTAGTCCGCGCACGTCCTTCCCCCAATTTCCGGCCTCCCGTCGGAAACAGGGGGTATAGGCACAGCGATAGACAGGCAGCAGAGACTCTTCCAAAATTTCATCGCGGAAAAAATTTGTCACCGGTACCTCCGCCGTCGGCACCGCATAGAAACCATCCACGGCCGTCCCGTACATCATATCCTCCTTGTCTGGCAGCTGGCCCGTCGCCGTGGCGCTGGCCCCATTTACCAGGATGGGAGGTAAAAGTTCTACGTAGCCATTTTTTTCCGCACAGTCCAAAAAAAATCGAATGAGAGCCCGCACAAGCCGTGCCACGGATCCAACGTAGAAGGGAAATCCGGCGGCAGTGACTTTTCCTCCCCTGGCAAAATCGACGCCCTTCGAAAACCACGGGATGTCATAGTGGGGAATGGCACATGGAGAAACGGTCTCCGGATCCCTCCAGCCACCGACGGTAACATTGTCTTTCTCTGACCGGCCAACGGGAGCACTGCCATGGGGCACGTTTGGGATGGAAAGATAGGCCTTCCGCCATTCCTCGTCAACGGATCGCAGCGACTCCTCCAGCTGTTTCGCCCGGGTGGACTCTTCCCGAAGCAGCACCGTTTGCCGGGTAAATTCTTCCGGAGGACACCCCGCGCCGGCCAAGCGTTCGCTGGCCGACTTCAGCGCTGCCCGAGCCGATTCAAAGGCTGTCAAATACTCCCGCCGCCGGACATCCAGCTCCAGAAAAGCATCTAAATCTACGGCAAATTTTTTTTTTGCGAGGGCCTCCTTGACCTCTTCCACGTGTTCTCGCAGATACTTTAACTCCAGCATTGCGCCAAGTTTCCCGAATTGCCCTCCGTGGCAAGAAAAATTCATTTCTACGGGAAAAGACAATTTGCCAACAACCTCTAGCGGTGAAAATTGGGCAATTTCCCATGTCTTTTCAAAAATTCCAAGACGGTTTTCTCGCCCGCCCGCATGCGGGCGGCGGCGGCAGAATCTTTGTCATCTAATCCCGACAGGTGGAGCCAACCGTGGACGAGGTAGAGGGTAATTTCCCGGCCCAGGCGACCATTGTTTTTTTC
This sequence comes from Puniceicoccales bacterium, assembly GCA_031290195.1. Classification (GTDB taxonomy): domain Bacteria; phylum Verrucomicrobiota; class Verrucomicrobiia; order Opitutales; family JAIRLM01; genus JAITOA01. The sequence goes on from JAITOA010000021.1 coordinate 22,750, forward strand.
GGAGTAATTCCACGCGCGCTCCACGGAGACGCAAATTTCTCCGGCAAAGTCCATTTCCGAATCTCCCGGAAAGGTGATGACATCCGTAGGAGATGAATCATCGAGGAAATCCCGGTGAATGTTGAGTAGGGTCTGATCGTCCAGAAAGGCGATGGAAAGTTCTCCGCTGGGAATGGGGAAAAGTTCACTGTCATCCATGGCTGTGAACATTTCCACGACGTCGGTCACGGAATAGCGGAGCCAGGAAACTCCGCAATGGACAAAAATTTTTCTACCCATGAACCCATTCGTCGTCGGCCCCGGCCGGAGGCAACGGAAAAATTTTCGACGCCGGCACCTCTGCATTTTGCTTCAAATGCAGAGGTGCCATGGCGCAGGCTGCGAGGCAGGCAATGGGGAAGAAATGGCATCTCCGGAAACTGGTTTTGAAAATGGATTCAACGCCTTCTTCCTTCGGACGCTGTGAAGGAATTGCAAAAAATTCCCATTGACTTCTATCTCCGAGGTCCGGGAAAAATGTCGGCCGAAACGATGGATACGGAGACCCCTTCCGATGGGGATATTTTTTGCATGGAATTGGCCATCGATGCGGCGGAACTTGCTTTTCAGGAAGACGAAGTGCCCGTCGGTGCGGTGATTTTTTCCGGAGAAAAAGTCCTCGCCATCGACCATAACCGCGTGCGATCCAGAGGAGATCCAACGGCCCATGGAGAAATGTTGGTGCTGCGGGCTGCCGCTGCCGCCATCGGTGATTGGCGGCTGTCCCAGTGTGTTTTGTACACGACCAAGGAGCCCTGCCCCATGTGCGCCGGTGCTTGCATCATGGCCCGGATTGGCCGGGTGGTCATCGGCGTTGGAGATCCAGCCATGGGATGTTTTGGAGGCGGTCCCCACGATTTCTCGCAGACAAAGGGTTTCCACCACCACCCCATCGTCCTTCGGGGGGTCCTTTCGCAGCGTTGCCTGGAAATTCTTCGCCGTTTTTTCGTTGCCAAGCGGCAACCTAGGCCACCTTGTGAAGGAGGAAGAACCGACATTGGACAAGAAATTTAGGTTCAAAATAGAAGGACATGCGGGAAAAACTATGGGAAATTTTCTTTTTTTAGGCACCGGAAATGGCGCCGCACGGCGACGGCTGATTACCGGCTTTCTTTGCCTGCTTCTGGGTGCCCCCGCGCTCCGCGGCGGCGACGGCGACTGGGCAGACGATGTTTTTGGCGACGGTTTCCGCGTGCTGGAGGGAGAGACCTGCATTACTGAAGATGCCAACCTGCTCTTTCGTAACGGCTTTTCGTCGGAAAACCAAAATTTATCAGCATCGCTACCCCCCCTCGACACCGTAGGATTAAAAAAGGAATGCATTCTTCTCTGCGGCAATGGAGGATTGACCGTTGAGGCCGCCGCGAACCGGGTTGCTTTTCAAGTTGTTGGAGATCATGGAGATGGTCCAATTCCCTGTGCCATCCGTGTCTGCGGTAGCCCCATTTCACTCCTTTGGGAGCCCGACTTCGACTTCGAAGAAATGCAATACTTCGGCTACGGCAATCGCATCGATCTGTCCCATTCTCTGGATATTACCTACCACACCGGAGACGGTGAACCTTCCGAAGAAGTGGGAACGGCCATTTGCGGCAATTTTTTTACAACTCTGAACCTGCGCGGAGGCAGCGTTGGAGCTCCGAATGGCTTTTCGGGAGTTATTTCTGAAGTTGGAACGGTAAATGTTCACGGCCACTGGGAATTGCCCGATGGCATCCACCGCTGCCAACGCCTATGCATCGCCGGGGATGGGCACCTGGACCTCGGTGACGGAAAAGTTCGGGCTCAGAACATTTGCTTTTCCGTGGATTCCACGCGGGAAACCGCCTATCTCCATTGCGGTGGTTTTTCTAGAAAAATAATGGTGGAAGTGATCTTCGACGGGTTTGCCATGGAAAATCCGGATGAGCAGAGCTACCTTCTCGTCGACGGACTAAGGAACGGTAAAAAGAGTTCCAAACAGCTCTGCCAACTCAATGGGGGCTATCGGTTAACCTCCGATGGTTCCTGTCTCTACGCTGTCCTAGACTGCGATCCCAGCGTAGGACCCGATTCGCCGAGAAACAGCTATTACTTTGGGCTCCAACCCGGTGGCATTGCGCGACCCCTCCCGTTGCCCCTTGACCCGGAGGCCGTTGTTCTAAGCTTTGAACTTGAGGTTGACGGAGAAACCATGGCTGCCGCAAAGAATTTTCTCGCCCAAAATGAAGCAAAGACCCTGGAATTGGCCAGAGGGGGCTGCGATGGTCGGCTCTTTGGGATCGGGTGTACCGGGGATGATCCTTTTGTCTCCATCCTAGCAGCCCACGGAAAACGGGAAAATGGCGGTGAACCCGATTGCCGGACAACATTTTACGGCATCGTCGGCGGCGCCGACAGGCGCCGGGACCTTTCGCCCAATGGCATGGCTTTCCTCCGTGGAGGAGTTTTCGCCGGATTCGTCCGCGGCAATGTGAAGTACGCCGATGTATTCCTCGGAGACATTCGCCGTCTAGAGCAGCGAACGGGTCTTCTGGGAATTTTCGGTGCCTTCGAACGCTCCGATGGACAATCGCGAAAAACCAATGTTGAAGCTTCCCTCAGCGGCGGCCACACGAGAAACGAGCTCCGGGATGCGGATTACCGCTGCAAATTTAATAGCTGGGACATTTCCTTGGATTGCAGCTACATTCGCAGTTTGTATGTCCGCAATGGCTGGCAGGTAGGTCCCTGGGTCGGCGCCACCTACCACCGCATTCGCCAAAATAGCCACGAAGACTCCGAAGCCCAAAGAGTTTCCGCCGTTTCCGCCGACTTGTTCCATACGACCCTTGGCCTCGCCGCGGAAAGGGAAGGCACGGTGAAAATTTCCGGAAATCGCCCTCTTTCCGCCTACCTTAGAGCCGCCTGGTGCTGCCAGACAAAGCGCTCAATGGGAAGTGTGCCTCCCGTGGAACCGCAGCCGCCCAACAACGAATACGGGGACCGCCACTCGGCCCTTATTGTCCTTGGGTTTCGCCAAAAACTCAACGCCCACTGGGAGATTGGTGGCTCCTGGAACGGCGATTTTAGTAAAAATTACGGACTGAACAAGGTAACAATCGGAGCCGGCTACACCTTCTAGTCGCAGAAAGATGTCCCAGCCGACAGGGGAAAGGAGAAAATTTCCTCCAAAATAGCCACTTCCGGGCAGTGCATGGAGAGCAGCCAAGGTGCCCGGTTGATTGTCCGCAGCTGTCGGGAAAGAAAGAGGACTTTTTTTCTCCTTTCTTCTTCGTCGGCAACTAAATTTTCTCCCATCACCGTAAGCACGCATCCGGCTAAATCCGCGAAAAATTCCATCAAAATGTCGCGGCGCTCCTCCTCCGGTTGCGCCGCGGCTGCCTCCCCGTCCAAAGAAACATCGGCGGATGGCAAGATGTCGGACAGGCACTCTCCAATGATGCGGCGAAAATTAATCACCAGACCGTAGACGTCCAGCAGATGGGCGGGGGTCGGACATTCCATGGCGTCGCAAAGAAATTTTTTATAGTCAGCAAGCAATGTGGTCCAATGCGGATTTCTGCGGCGTGGAGGTGGAGCGGCACATCGGTGCGTCTGGCAGCGGCTACGGACGGTAGCCAACACCTCCCACGGACGAGTCGTTGTGAGGACGAAAAAAACTCCGTCCGGCGGCTCTTCCAGGGATTTTAATAGGGAATTTGCGGCACTGCGATGGAGGCGATCTGCCCTATGGATAAGGGCAACACGGGGACCCGAACCGCGGGATGAGTGCTGCAGGTTCTCGATAAGTCGGCGGATGCTGTCCACGTCAATTTGCTGCGCCTTTCCAAGAGGGTAGAGCCTGTGGCAGTCATTGGGATCCATGGGGTCGGCGATAATCTCCACCATCCGCTCCGCCACATTCGCCAAAGAACGCGTGCAAGGACCAACGAGAAAAATCCCATGGGAAAGATTCCCCCGCGCTTTGGCGGCGCCGATGGATGCGAGTAAAGTTCTGTCCCCTCCAAGAAAATCGCCGTCCGCCCCAGCTTCCACCCGTGGTCTCCTCTAGAAATTTTTCCAGGAACAGGCAAGGGCAATTGCGGAAAACGAAAACTAGAAATAGCTCGGCTCAAGTTTCCAATTTTTCGGTAAAAAACGGTAAAAGTTCCTCCTGGGAAATGCGTATTTGGCTGGCACTGTCCCGTTCGCGGACGGTCACGGTACCATTTTCCAAGGATTCAAAGTCAACGGTCACGGCGTAGGGTGTCCCAATCTCGTCCATGCGGCGGTAGCGGCGACCAATGGCGCCGGCGGCATCCCAATCCACGTTCCAATGGTGCCGGAGTCGCAAAAAAATAATCCGGGAAAGATCCACAAGATCCGCCTTATTTTTAAGCAAAGGAAACACGGCAACCTTAATGGGCGCCAGTCGTGGACAGAGACGCAGAACAATTCGCCGCTCACCACCGATCTCGTCCTCGTCGTAGGCAGAACAAAGAATTGCCAAAAAGACCCGATCCACCCCGGCCGACGGTTCGATGACATGGGGAAGATAGTGGCTCCGAGTTTCTTCGTCGAAGTATTCCAAATTTTTCCCACCGCACTCCCGATGGCGGGAAAGGTCAAAATCTCCCCGGGCAGCAATTCCCTCGATCTCCTGCGCACCAAATGGATAGCGAAAGGTAATGTCCGTACAAGCCCGGGAATAGTGGGCCAATTTTTCCATCGAATGAACATCCACTCCGAGAAGTTCTCCGCGAATTCCAATGGATCGGTACCAGTTCAGTCGCAGCTCCGTCCACTCCCCGTGAATACGCCGCCAGTCGGCATCCGGTGCGATGAAGTACTCCATTTCCATCTGCTCAAATTCCCTGGAGCGGAAGATGAAGTTACGGGGAGTAATTTCATTGCGAAATGCTCGGCCAATCTGGGCAATGCCGAAGGGAATTTTCATCCGCGATGTATCCGCCACATTTTTGAAATTCACAAAAATTCCCTGGGCCGTCTCCGGACGCAGGTAGGCGGTGGATGCGGCATCGCTGAGGGCTCCGACCTGCGTCGAAAACATTAGGTTAAACGCCCGAGGCGCCGTGAGTACCCCGGGAGTCCCCGTGGCCGGGGAAGGAATTTGCGTCAACTCTTCGGGGGACGCCTCCGCAATGGGTCTCAGATAAATGGGTTCCATTTCCCCCTGAATGGACAGTTTGGCCTTCAATTTTTGCGCTGCGGCCTCCGCGTGGGATTGCATGGCAACATCGTCTAATTCAGTAACGTAGCCAATTTTTTTTCCGCCAACGGAGACGGCGGCGAAAAACAGCTGGTCCGCCCTATAGCGCAACTTTGATTCGCGGCAATCCACCATCGGATCTGAAAATCCATCCACGTGGCCGGAAGCCTTCCACACCCGAGGGTGCATGATGACGCTGCAATCCAGGCCGACAACGTCTTCTCGTCTCTGGACCATGTCCTTCCACCAGAGTTCCTTGATATTTTTTTTTAGCTCGCAGCCAAGGGGCCCGTAGTCGAAGAAACCGGCGATCCCGCCGTAGATTTCCGAGGACTGGAAAACGAATCCGCGGCGCCGGCACAGCGAAAGAATGGATTCCATGGAGACAAATTCCGCGGGGCACTAGGCCGCCTTGGTAATTTTCCCGGCCTTGATGGCCTTTACACTGACCCACATCCTCCGAATTTCCCCGCTGGGAAGAAGAACACGAATCCGCTGCACATTGGGACGAAATCTCCGCGGAGTAACCTTAACCACGTGGGTGCCAATGCCACCGCTTTTTTTGGACTGCCCCTTGCGGCAAATGTGGGAGCCCTTGACCGGACGTTTGCCGGTGATGACGCAAATCCTAGACATTTTCGAAAATCCCCCTACAAAACAGCCCGCCAGGCAGGCATCAGCGGCGATCACACAGGGAAGGTGCACCGGCGGATCTGTCAACGGAAAAATATGAAGATTCTATCCCTGGAAAGTTCCTGTGACGATTCGTCGCTGGCATTTTTGGACACGGAACGGAGAATTTTTCCCTTCGAAAAAAACCATTCCCAGGCACTGCTTCACCGTGAATACGGCGGCGTTTTCCCAAATCTTGCAGCCCGGGAGCATGGAAGAGTTTTCCCGGAACTCATTGCCGCCTGGGAAAGTTGTGCCTGTGGTCCACCGGACCGCATTGCCGTCACCCGCGGTCCGGGACTTCCCGGCTGCCTGGCCGTTGGACTTGGAGTTGCCCAGTCATTGGCCCGGCGCCACGGTTGTGACCTCCTCGGAGTGAACCACCTGAGAGCCCACGCGCTCTCTCCATTTCTTCCTCTATGGCAGCAAAATGTCCCCATTGAACCCCTGCTACCCCACCTCGGTCTTCTTGTGTCCGGGGGAAATACCCTTCTCTTCATTGTCGGAGAAGACTTTCAATTCCAATTGCTTGCCAGAACCCTGGATGACGCCGCCGGGGAAGCTTTGGACAAGGGAGCCCGCATGTTGGGGTTGCCCTATCCCGGGGGCGTTGAAATCGAACGCCTTGCCGCCAACGGAGATCCCGCCGCCTTTGCCTTCCCGCGAGCATTCCGCGGCCGCGACCTGAAATTCAGCTTTTCCGGACTCAAGACTTCCCTGCTGTACCGCTTGAAAAAAATGTCGTCCGCAGAAATTGACGAACGGCGGGCCAACCTCTGCGCCAGCTACCAAGAAGCCGTCTGTGATGCTCTCCTGGACAAGGTTGACTACGCAATCCGAAATTTTTTCTGCCGCAGCCTTGGTCTTTCCGGTGGGGTCTCCCAAAATGGCCGCCTGAGGAAAAAAATTACACAAATCGCCGCCGCGGCGGAACTTTCCCTTCTTCTTGCCCCCGAAAAGTACTGCGGAGACAACGCATCCATGGTCGCCTTCGCCGCCGCCGTCGACCCCATGGTCATTGCGGCGCCCGTTGCCTTTGATCCAAATCTAAAAATTTACGAATGAACCATCTAAAGATTTCACATAAACCTATCCCCAGGACGGTCTAATGTTTCCTCTCCACCCCAGCTAGGCCCCCTTTCACAGAGGCGCGGTACCGGCAAATTAGATCTTCTGTTCCAGCCCCCGCCGTTCCTATGCCGCCCAAACTGCCCGGGAAGTAGGAAGTCGCAGAAAAGAAAATCTTCCCGAGAAAAACGACTCCCTTCACGGAAAAAGTTCCTCCTAGAGAATACTATGTGTGATTGTAATTCCCACGGTGACGATGGAGACGATGGTCATGAGTTTGATGAGGATGTTCAAACTGGGCCCGGCCGTGTCTTTAAAGGGGTCCCCGACGGTGTCCCCAATGACGGCTGCCCGATGAGCCGGAGATCCCTTCCCTCCGTAATTTCCTTCTTCGATGTATTTCTTGGCATTGTCCCAGCAGCCGCCCGCATTGGCCATAAAAATTGCCAGCACAAAGCCCGTTGCCAGTGACCCACATAGCAGTCCAAGCACGCCGGGAACTCCAAAAATAAGACCCATGAGAACGGGGGCAACCAGGGCCAACACCGCCGGGAAAATCATCTCCCGCTGGGCCGCCGAGGTGGAGATGCGCACGCATTCGGCGTAGTCCGGGTCTGCCTTTCCCTCCAAAATTCCGGCAATTTCCCTAAACTGCCGGCGTACTTCCTCCACCATCTTGGCTGCGGCCCGGCCCACCGCATTCATTGTCAATCCGCAAAAAACAAAGGAAAGCATGGCACCGATCAGCAAACCCAGGAGCAACTTGGGGTTAAGGACGTGAACTTGAAAGTGGTCGAGAAAATCGACGAGAGTGGCATCGGAAACGGCCACACAGCGGGAAAATCCGGGAATTAGATCCCCACCCTTTTGCACCAGATAGGCGCGGATACCCTCCACGTAGGAGGCGAGGAGCGCGAGAGCCGTAAGGGCGGCGGAACCGATGGAAAATCCCTTCCCCATCGCCGCCGTGGTATTCCCGAGGGAATCCAGAGCATCCGTTCTCCGCCGAACGGCGGCGCCGAGCCCGCTCATCTCCGCGTTGCCGCCGGCATTGTCCGCGATGGGTCCATAGGCATCGGAAGCAAGGGTGATGGCGAGGGTGGACAGCATACCCACGGCCGCAACGCCGATGCCGTAGAGTCCCAGGTTGATGGCGGAAAAATCAAAGCCACAGGCAAACCCATAGGCGCAAATTGTCCCGACGACGACGGCCATGACGGGCAGAGCCGTGGAAATCATACCGGCGCCGATGCCTCCGATGATGACAGTCGCCGGACCGGTGGTACTCTGTGCGGCAATTTTTCTGGTCGGGGCATAGGCCTGGGAAGTGTAGTATTCCGCCGACTTTCCTATGGCGATGCCGGTCAGCAGGCCAACGACGATGGCCCCCCAAATGCCGGGAAAGTTAGGAATGCCGAGTAGCCAGCAGAGAATCAGCGACCCAAGGGCGATGGAAAGCCCGCTACCGCTGACGGAACGGCTGAGGGAGCGGAGCAACTCCACCATGGAAGCACCTTCCCTGGTTCTCACGGTGAAAATACCGAGGATGGAAAAGAAAACCCCGAGGGCGCCAATGGAGGCGGGAAGGAGAACGGCCTTCAGCTGCAGGGCGCCGGAGCCTCGGAACGCGGCCGCACCCAGTGCCGCCGCCGCCAGCAAAGACCCGCAGAAAGACTCGTAGAGGTCTGCGCCCATGCCGGCAACGTCGCCAACGTTGTCCCCGACGTTATCCGCGATGGTGGCCGGATTGCGCGGGTCGTCTTCGGGGATGCCGGCCTCCACCTTTCCGACGAGGTCAGCACCCACATCCGCAGCCTTTGTGAAAATGCCGCCACCGACCCTGGCAAAGAGGGCCTGGAGCGAAGCGCCCATGCCAAAGGTCACCATCATTCCCGTAATGGCCGTTAGCCTGTCTTCCCGTGCGATGGGGACAAAGTGATTCAAGATCCAGAACCAGAAAGAATAATCCAATAGGGCGAGCCCGACAACGACGAGGCCCATCACGGCGCCGCTGCGAAAGGCGATGCGTAGCCCGGCATCAAGGGAAACGGATGCCGCCTGGGCCGTCCGGGAAGATGCCTGGGTCGCCGTCTGCATGCCAAAAAAGCCGGCCAAACCGGAGGCTATTCCGCCCGTTAGGAATGCGATCGGCAGCCAGCCATTTTGCAGATGAAACCCGTGGGAGAGGACGGCCAGCAGCAGGGCAATTGCCAGAAAAACAACGCCGACGATCCTATACTGCTGGAGAAGGTAGGCCCGCGCGCCCCTGCGCACGTGCCCGGCGATGGCCTGCATGCGGCCATTGCCGGCCGGCTGAGCAAGCATGCGCACGTAGAAACGGCGCGCAAGAACAAGCGCCACGACCGCCGTCATTGGAATTAGCCAAAAAAAAGAACTCATAGAAGCACCCTAGATTTATCGAAATCGGAGATGTGCCCAAGAACAGGTAAAGCCAGAAAAAAGCAAGAAATTTTACGCCTCAGCGGATAGACCGACGGGAACCACCCGCTTTCCGTTCGGGTTAGCCACCATTTTCCTGGGATGCCCCAAAAAAAACGGTGCATGGAACTATGCCGCCGTCACCGCCGCCGATAACTTCCCGACTCCGCCGAAGACCAGTCCGTCCGATTTTCCGGCTGGCGGAGGCGGTCGCATCTGCCATTCGGAGCCCAGGAAATAGGTATCCTCCTTGAAATGAGGAAGTAACGCTTGATTTCTGCTTTTCAGAGGAATTTTATTGCCAATTTCCCATTGGTACTAGACCATTGGAAGTGGTTGATCCTTTAGTGACTGGTGCCCCTCCCCTAAGCGTAGGGACTCCCGAAGAAAAGGACGAGGCGCCTCCCGTGCGAGAAACCGTCAAAACGACCGATATCACCCCGCCAAAACTAGTTTATTTCACGGCATCTAGGTTTGCTGTAGTCAATGCAATTTTGTGGCTCATTGAATGGGTTTTTTTGTTGGTGCATTTTATATCTCCGAACACAGACGCGGGAACCACTCCAGGAGATTCAACTGCGGAAACTAAACAACCGGGGCAGTCGGATGACGAACAAAAGAAGCCACTTCCGGGCGATCCAGAAAACCCAAGCCCCGCAGTGGTAGACTCACCGCCGGCACCGGCGCCGTCCGAACCAGAGCCAGCGGACGACGGACTTCAGGAAGATCCAAGTGCAGCAGAAAAGCCGCAGCAACCTGCCCCACAACCCGATCCGCTGCCCGTGGTCGCAAAGTCAGTGGGACCAGAGCCAGCGGGAGTTTCATTGCCGTCACATCCAGATCCAAAGCCGGCACCGGCAGTGCTAAATGATCCACCGGTCGATCCAAAGCCAGCGGCGGTTGCCAGTGGACAGGTAGGACAAAAAAAGGTAGAGGTAGTTCCACTCACCGATCCAGAAAAGATATGTGATGCAATATATAATACTATTTCGAATGGTTCGAAAACAGGAAATACAATAAATGCCTTGAATTCCGGCCTTAAAGCAAATGGAGTTGATGTACGCCTGGCAATTCCGTTCTGCTATCTGGTCTACGATTTAACACAGGAACCACATGAGCCTTCCGTAAGAACACTTGCAGAACTGACAAAATATTTCAATAACAAAGGAGAGGTTGATACTTTCGTAAAACGATTAGTATCGCATATCCCGGCAAATATCATAGATCTGACGCGGTTTCCGATACTATGCGATTCATCTGCCCCCAGAATAGTGGGAACAAACTGGCCGCCACCGTCGCCGGATGAAATATGCGACGCAATGTGTGATATTTTTTCAGGCAAAAAGACGAAAAGAGGTGGACTGGATATTTATAATAAGGTTGCATCGGTCGGCATTGATGAGGCCTTAGTAGTTCCTTTTTATTTCCTAGCTAAGGAAATGGGGAAAGATGGCACCGGCCCCTCTCAGAGAACACGGGATGAACTACTAAAACACTTCGGCGATGAAGAAGCAGTTAATGGGTTTATCGGACAGCTAAATGATCGCAAGGGAGAAATACCTTCCATGCAAGCATGTTTGAATGCAATAAAAAATACCGGAATGACCCCTTTAGGAGATTCTTGGCCGGATCTGGATGAAAGTCAATTACCCCAGAAACCCTCCATCGCGGAAGAGATGTGTTCCAAAATTTGTGCCATTTTTCTTGGCAGTAATGATTGTCGTCCTTATGTGATTGAAAGAACAATAAACGGATTCGGCTATGGCGAATTGACACCTTGTTTTTATCATTTAGTTCTAGAACTAATGCGGGAATCAAGAGAGCCTTCCGGAAGAACGATTGCGGAACTAAAGCAATGTTTTAGGAATTCGGAAGAAGCTAACAGATTCGTGGGCGCTTTGCGTGGTCGTAGCAATTTATCTGACATACAAAATTCCAAGCCATTTAGAAGTCTTTCCAGATTCTATCAACCAGATTGGCCGGACCTTGATCCAAAAAAGCTTATCTCGCCAAAGGATAAATGCAATATAATTTGCGACGTTCTTCTAAAAGAAGAAGAATTATCGGGAGTGGCTATTGGAGCTGCAATTTCTGATGCAGGGATTGCCGATGAATTGACCGTTTCATTTCTTCATCTGACTGTGGAATTAGGAAAAGAAGAAAATCCTTCCGGAAGGACGATGCATGAACTGGGAAAACACTTTAAAGATAAAGAAGAAATTAGTGAATTTATAGCCACTCTGCGTGGGCGTGACATCGATAAAATTTCAAAAGGAAAACGTTTCCTAGCATTAAAGGCGCACTATAGAGTGGGAGATTCGTGGCCGGATTCAAAATCCGAAAACAAGTTTAAGCCGAACCCACAACAACCCACTCCGGCAGCATCGTCGAAACATCCTTCTCAGCCCGTGGCGCAGCCGGTAAATCAGCCCCTAGCGGGGTCAGCAACTCCGTGGTCACACGAACCGCTTGAATCCCATGCAATTCTTAGTCGCCTGTGCGGACAACTATCTGGCAATAATGCGATTAGCGCGGCCGATGCGAGTCAAGAAATGTATAGCGTAAAACGTCAAAGATTTACTTCTGATGCAAAGTTAAAATGCGACAACCTATTCAAAAAAATTAGTGCCGGAAATATGCACCTGCTCACAGAAGAAGAAAAAAAATTAGTGCAACATTTTTGCTCTATTATTAAATGCGTTTCCAGCGAAAATGATGTCCTGTTTTCTGATTTTAATTGTCTTTGCGAAGCTTTTAACAGCCGAATTGCAGCGCTCGCATTTGTCGCTCGAATCCTAGCAAGAAAGGAAGGAGATATCCCTGGTGTGACCGCAGACCACCAAGAACTTGACTATGCCGTCCTGGCAGATCGAACGCATTTTCATGTCGCAACATCCAAGTTCGCAACTTCTTCATATGCCGGAAGAATAGCGTTTTTTGCAAGCAATTACCGCAAAACCACTATGAGAAAGCTTGAACTTGCAACGGCAGCTACACTCGCTCAACCTGGCAAATTTACAAGGTTTTCCGAACTTCTTAGTGACGATGGTCTACTGGACAAAAGTAAATTAGAGGAGGCAATTGTGGCGCTCATTGCCTACGAAAAGACCTCTGGCATACCAGAGCAAATGGAGAAGCTAAAAAAACTTCTCCAAATTCATGAAGATTTCGATGCAATACAAGCAAGCCTGAAAACTATTGATGCTGATAAATTTAGTAAAAATCTAAGAATAAAAAACCTAGCAATGTTTGCCAAGTTGGGTTCAATGATACCCTCGCCGCAAACCTTGCGGAAACTGGTGTTTAATGCAACCTTTGATGTTCCCGTTCGCCAGGAAGCTAAAGTCGGGTCCTGCTTCGTCACGGGACCGGTTATCCAGTTGCAAGCCAATGACCCAGAAAAAATGCTTTCCCTAATGGCCGTCGCCGTAATCGAGGGTTCTTTGCCGCTTTTTAATGCTGGAAAAAATTCTATGAAAATACCCCTAAATGATAGCGAAGGAATAGCGGATAAAGAAGCTGATATCAGCAAGCCATCCGAAGAAGTTTGCACTCGTAGTCTGCAAAACATGCTCATGAGGACGCTGGCCGATGGGGAAATGCAGGGCGGCTTCGATTCGCGATGTAATAATTTAAGGGAAGCCGTCGAATTAGTGAATAAGATCATGGATACTTGTCGTAGGTTTGACGACATTGATCAGGCAAAGGTTCCCAAGTGGCATTTTGGTTTTTCCTACGATACATCCATTAGCATCTCCGCGTGGGATCTCGCAAGCGCCGATGGCCCTCGTAATCTTGACGCCGACGAAAGCCTTGGAGCCTGGATTCCCCACGTGCGGACGGACGGATCTACTGAGAAAAAAACTCTCAGTCGGATGGACTTCTTAAGCCTAATTCGACAACTCAAACAAATAGTGCCGAAAACCCATGCAAATACAACTGCAGCGCTAAAATCTTTGGAGACAGCTCTAGATTCAGGCGCTATACAAGTAGTTCATGGCGGCTCTGAAACAAAAATCATTGCTGAAATTTATGGCCCAAATTACATGGGACACAGGTGGCCGTATAATGCGACATCACCGGACGACTTGCTTAATTTCGTTTGGGAGGAGTTGCTGATTGAAAAAATAGAAGCTAATAGGGGAAGCCATGTCGTGCCAATAGATTTATATCAAACTGTGGCTCAGATAAAATCTAGCTCTGATGTTGTTAATATGAGTGGTAGAGGACACGCATATACGATCAATTTATCAAAAAACACAGAGCTTCGATCTTTGTTGGAAAATGGAGCGTCTGCATTGGAAGTGGCGCAGCAGATGGAAGAAGGACAATTCTATGGCATTTTCGACACAAATTGGAATAATAAAACTACACTCGGTTTTTTGAAGAAAGAAGGGGTGTTACACATTGCTGCAACACGGACAGGCGTGCCAGAACCAGTAATTATCCCCTTTCTAGGCTCTAATCCCCTCGCCGCTACGATGGTGTGCCCAGATTTTTTAAAGCTGGACCTTCAAGTGGCGCACATTAGGCAATAGGGCATGGAATTCTCAATCGCAGAAGTGAATGGACGGACGATTGGCTGGAATG
>JAITOA010000024.1 GCA_031290195.1 Puniceicoccales bacterium
GTGGTATGCCTTAATGCACAGCATAACTTTCCGAAATAATAAATCTCCAGCCTGAAGAACATCTGCTTCGTTAATCGGTTTTTCAATTTTAGAACTAATTTCTTTCAAGATTAAAAATCTTATTATTTCATCGCGCGACGCAAATGAGCAATTGTCACTTCTCTGAGTTGCAACCATCTGCCTAGGGCGATTAAGTTCTTCAAGTTTAATGCGCGTACATTCGGATGCTTTTGAATTCCTTATACCCCACCCTCCATTCCTCCAAATAGCCTCATATATAGAGCCCAGCGTAGGAGGATCATTAAGGCCTCCGACTGCATACCCCCCTCCATACATCTTAAGAAGGCTCACTATTAACTCTTTTGCGGCATTAAGAGTTGTGCAACGTAGGCTTTTCCCTAGAATTCCGCGGCTTAAGTAGACGCTTCTTTCCATGTTTTCAGAATCACCATTGGTGTTAATCTCGAAAAAATCGTAATCATCCCTATTTTTTTCAATAATGCAATAGGTCATATGCCCCATCACACCGTCTCTCGATGGATAACCGGTCGGCAGTATTAGATGCTCTCCATTTTGCAAAGCTTCCAATCTTGCATATATCGGTGTCGAATTCGCTTCACTGACATTAAAAAATTTGGCTGCGTCTTCAAATTTCCGCAGCACACTCTGTAAAAATTGTTTATCATCTTCCTTCCAGCAATCTTTAAAGGACTCTTCGTTAAATTTACAGATGAGACTAAGTATCGCTTTTCCAACGTGAAATGCATCGCCAGAGTGGGCACCTCCAAGTTGGGTGGATCTGATAGATTCTGGAATTACGGTTTGTGCTAAACTTTTTACGGCAAATTCAATGCGCGATTCTTTACCGGATCTAGGACGTGCTGGGAAAAAATGCCCGAACCTATCCGCAATCACACTTCACGCTATGGCGGGCATTTTGAAATGTAAAATATATTTTTGCCTTCATTTGCCAATTCTCTGATCTTAGCCCGCTAATTCTAGTGCTGAAGCATTCGCATAGTTATGCTAAACTTTTGTACAACAACTATTTATGTCGCTTCATTTTCCGTGTGGTTCAGTGCCCGCACCCGCAAAATTCGATGAATAAGTTTTGCAGGCACTTTTCTATGGGGAGGGGGAGCAGGGTGTGCACATTTGGGTGGAATCTGACGCCGTATAACCCGGGCAACGGAGAGAATGCCCTAAAAATCTACAGATCGAGCCAGGAAAGAGGTAGGAAAATGTTAAATTTTTTGCATTTTTAGGCACTTACTAGGCATCGGAGTGAAAAAGTGCTGCACCTAAATAACTCAAAACCCGCTCTGGGAGCGTGGTGGGCCCTGGTGGATTCGAACCGCCGACCAAAGGATTATGAGTCCTCTGCTCTTACCGCTGAGCTAAGAGCCCTCCGACCGTGGATAGTCTTCAAGGGATCATTGGCAAAACTTTTCCGCGTGAAAATTTGTAAAATTTGCGGAGAAAATGCATGCATTTTCTCGGGTACTCCCTAGAGTGCCGATGGCTATGGGTGCTCTTCGCTGTGAATGTTTTCCCTGCGGTCCCATCGAGACTAATTTCTACGTGCTTTGGGATCCGAATACCTTCTGCAGCGTCCTCGTTGATGCGCCGCCAGAAAGTTTTTCTGCCTATGAAAATTTTTCCCGACGGCAACCAAACAAGCCGCAGGCAATGCTGCTAACCCATGGTCACTGGGACCACATGGCTGAGGCGGCCAAATTTCAGAAAACACTTCCTCTGCCGGTCTACGTTGGCGCCGGCGATGCTGACTGGGTTCGCCATCCGGAAATCATGGGCGACTACGTTTTTGGAAACGTAGAAATTTTCCCCTGCGAAGCGGATATGCTTTTATCCGACGGTGCACAGCTGAAATTTTTAAACCACAACTGGCTTGTCCGGACCGTTGCCGGCCACACGCCCGGTGGACTAGTTTATGCAATTCCCGGGGAAGATATTGCGTTTACTGGGGATTCCATCTTCCGTGGAAGTGTGGGTCGCAGCGATTTGCCGGGGGGAGATGGAAATTTGCTTGTTGCTCAGTTGCGGGATCGCATGCGCAGTTTTTCGCCGAAAATGCGACTATACCCGGGGCATGGCCCGGCAACAACCGTTGGCAATGAAATGGACGGGAATCCATTTCTCTAGCGCAAAATTTAGTAAAAATTCTTGCCAGCGGTAGTTGATGAAATCAAAAAAGCGGCAGGGGGAGAGGTGACAGAGTGGTCGAATGTGCCTGCCTCGAAATCAGGTGTGCCGCAGGGCACCGGGGGTTCGAATCCCTCCCTCTCCGCCGGGCCGCCTAGGAAAGGGTAAATCTTGGCCGCTGGGTCGTGGATTTCGCCATTGACGGCTACTTGCTTGAAATTTAGGGTCCTACGCGTGGGTTCATCCGCTTCTTCTTCGGTTGGAACTGTTTCTGCATCAAAAAAATACCGCCTCTGGGGCGTCGTTTATCTCAGCGTTGGAGTGCTTCTTTTGCTCGCTCTGCTGGGCTACGTTCCGGTTCAATGTCCCTGGATTAGCACACGGGCATCGGAGGTAGCCGGACCGCACAACCCCATTGGGATTGTCGGCGCATCTTTTTCCTATTGTGGACTTTCCTCCATCGGCTTTGCCTACATTTTACTGCCTCTTTTCTTCCTCCACGCCGGCCGCATCAATGTTTTCCATGCGGACCGGCCCCTTGCGGCCGGCCGCGTCCGAGCCATGGGGCTTTGCCTACTTCTTTTCCCGATTTTTTGTGCATTTTTCCAGGAAAAGGTCCATTTTTTGCAGCGGCCGGCGCTGGCTTATCTCTTCCTTAACGGTTTTGGCGGGTGGTTCGGTTCCATTTTTTACCATTATTTTTTTTCTACATTCCTGGGAGACGAGGGGAGTGCGCTCGTCCTTGGTATTCCCCTATTTTTTGGGTTTTGGGCAGTATTTACTAGGCAAAATTCCCTTTCCGATGCCATCGGCAATAGGTTGGAGCATCTAGGTGGACCTGGGAAATGGCTGCTGGCTATTGGTCGCCGATTGGCAAGGTTGAATCCGCTGGCTTGGAGAAAATCGGTGGCGGATTCCTCTTCTGGACAATTAGACCCGTGGTCACTGGAGGTGCCAATATTCAGGGGAGAGGTTTCAGAAGAATCGAATGGAGAAGTCGTCGACGATGCCCTGTTGGCCATGAAGAAGCTGCCAGTGCAGGAAGCACTTTTTAGCGATAGCAATTTCAACCTGTCTCTGCCTCCGAGCCCCTACGAATTTCCTCCACTGGACCTTCTGGAAAAAGCTCCGGACGAAATGGACGGAGATGCCGTCTTTTCAATGGAGATGGGTGAAGAATTAAAGGAAACCCTGGGCCAGTTTGGCATCGACGTGGAAATCGGAGAGATCCAGTCGGGACCGACAATCACCCGCTTTGAACTGCTTCCGGCACCGGGCGTGCGAGTGGAAAAAATTGAAAATCTCGATAAAAATATTGCCCTCACTCTGCGAGCTCCTTCGGTGCGCATCCTTGCCCCCGTTCCCGGGAAAAATTGCGTGGGCATCGAAGTTCCCAACGCACGGGCACGGCCGGTGGAGTTGCGGGGAATTTTGGAGTCGGAGCAGTGGAAGACGAAGGTAGCGGAGATCCCAATCGTCCTTGGAAGGGGAGTTACCGGGGAACCGCTCATCGCTGACTTGGCCCGTATGCCCCACCTGCTCATTGCCGGGGCAACGGGCTCGGGGAAGACGGTTTGCATCAATTCCATCCTCGCGTCCTTCCTCTTCCACGCGTCTCCAGAAGACCTGCGCCTCATCCTGGTAGACCCGAAGATTGTCGAAATGCAGATGTACAATCGATTGCCCCACATGCTATTACCCACCGTAACGGACCCTAAAAAAGTTCCCAATGCCCTCCGCTGGCTGATCCACAGTATGGAGTGGCGCTATCACCTCTTCGCCGGTGTTGGAGTCCGCAACATCGCCGGATTCAACGCAAAAGTTGCCCGTACTCGGGAGGAAAATGAGAAGGCAACGGCTTTTGAGAAGGAACTTTCTCCGGAGGAACGGGCAGCCATGGCGGAAATACGGCCATTGCGGAGGGAAGTGGGAACTATCCCGCGGCAGAGATTACCCTACATTGTCTGCGTCATCGATGAATTGGCGGATCTCATGCTTGTGGCTCCCGACGACGTTGAAAACTCCGTCACGCGGCTGGCCCAGCTGGCTCGGGCGGCCGGCATCCACCTGATTCTCGCCACCCAGCGGCCCTCCGTAAATGTCATTACCGGTGTCATCAAGGCAAATTTACCCAGCCGCATCGCCTTTAAAGTCGCATCCAAGGTGGACAGTCGGACAATTTTGGACTGCAACGGAGCCGACGGACTCCTCGGTCGCGGCGATATGCTTTTTCTTCCACCGGGTGCTTCGTCGCTGGTTCGCGCCCAGGGCGCCTGGGTCAGCGACGAAGAAATTAATCGCGTCATTGACTTCCTTGCGAAAAACGGAGAGCCCCTCTTTGACCGGCAGGCCATGGCCTTCGTTGAGAATGCGGAAGCGCAGAGTACCTCCGCGCAATCCAACTAGGAAACACCGATTCCCCCGTTGCGCAGGCAGGCAAGGTTGGTTGGTCCATCGCCCGGTTTCTTGGAGCGGGTACGGGGCGCATAGCTGATGCGACCGTGGAGCACGTTGACGAGGGAATTGATAATACAGCCACGGATGGCATTTATCTGTCGGTAGGTGATGGGGCAATCGTCCAACTGTCCGTCTTCCGTTTTTATTTTAAATATGGCATTTACAAGACTTTCTACACTTTGAGGCGTGACTTTTTGCAGACTGCGGCTGGCCGCTTCGCAGGAATCTACGAGCATCAGAATGGCTGCTTCAACGGACTGAGGCCGCGGACCGTCGTAGCGGTAAAAGCTTTCCTCCACTTCTCCGCTCTCCTGTCCACCCTCTCCGCCGTCCTGGGAAGCTGTCTTTATTCTCTGGGATCGGGCTTTGTCGTAGAAATATTGCATGAGCGTGTTGCCGTGGTGCTCTGCCATAATTTGAATCACACGTGGAGGAATGCCGCTGGCTCTTGCAACTTCCATGCCCTCCCGCACGTGGCTCTTAATGATGAGCGCACTAATTCGCGGTGCTTTCTTTTCGTGGGGATTTTCCTCCGTTTGGTTTTCAATGAAATATTCTGGCTTTGTAATTTTTCCGATGTCGTGGAAGAGGGCGGCTACGCGGCAGAGCATGCTGTTGGCTCCAACCTCCTTGGCGGCCTGCTCCGCAACGTTTGCCACCATGAGACTGTGATGGTAGGTACCCGGCGCATAGAGTTGGAGCTGGCGTAGGAGTTTGTGGTTGAAGTCAGAAAGTTCGTGTAGCCGCAAATTGCTGGTGAGGTGGAAGAGCCGCTCGAAGGGACTGAGAAGTACGATGGCCAGCAGTCCATTCCCTAATCCGAAAATCGTTGCTCCCAGCGCCTGCGCAAGGCCAACCTTCCATTCCAAATCCCCAAAGGAAGTCATCCAAAAAATGGCAAATCCGAGGCCGAGGCCAGACAGGGTACCAATCCGCAAAATTTGACTTTTATAGATGGCTCCATGGCACTGATGCACGGCCAGCAGCATGGCGAGGAGGGTGACGGAGAAGAATTCCAGACCCTTTCCGATCATCAGCGTGAAAAAAATATCTAGCAGCAGCGAAAAAACCATGGCTCCCCGGCGGCCCAGCTCGAAGGACACGAGGATGACTCCGACGAATATGGGGGTCATGAAGGGCAATACACGAAAAACGATGGCGTGGGAATTCAGTGGTTTGAGCATCCAGAGGGCGGCCACGGCCCGCAGAAGGAGGAGATTAAAAATAAGCATGGTGGCGAGGAAGAGAATGCGAGTTCCCAGTTGCCTTCCCTGCCTCTTGGCGTAGATCGTCCGCACGATCAGCGCCGCGCAGAAAAGGATGCAAAAAGTCTCCAGAAATTGAACCCAGCGCAGATGGAAAATTCCCAAAAAACTGGTGGATCGCAGCTGAAGATTCTGCCGGTAGGCGCGCAATTTTTCCAATTCCGCCGCACCGACCGGAGCTCCAGCGCCCACGATGATTTCTCCTTCGTCCACATTTACCAAAACCGACTTCACGGTGGCTTCGATTATTGCTTTTTTCTCGTCGGTTTTTTCCCGGTCATAGGTGAGATTTGGGTAAATGCCGTGGCGTAGCACATGGAAGAGGGCGCTAGTAAGGTGGCGTCGCTCATCCAATGCTCCGAGGTGAATGCGCAGATAGAGAAGAGCATCCTCCTGTGTGCGAAGATTTTTCCCCTCCGATTCCCTCGCCAGGTCCAAATTCATAAAATAGCTCCGCTGGCTCAGGGCAGAGGTTTGCAGTGCGGAATCCACGATGCCCTCCTGCAGGACAAGGCGTAGCACGTCCAATCCCTCATTCCAGAGGTAGCGGCGGGAGGCAACCGTTGAATTACCAAGGATGGCTCCAAGATCTCCCTCGGTCAGCCCGAATCCGTATCGGTGGTTGAGGGTGTCCAGGAAAGCATTGATTTGTACCTGGCGAATTTCCTGGCTATTTTCCGCGGGCCATTGCTCCTCAAAGGCATTGATATCTAGCTCCAATTGAAAAATTTGTCGCTGAAATTGCTGCAGCTGCTCCAGGTCGAGTTTGTAGACGGGGGCGATGCGCATGGTTTTTCGCTCCCGCAATCTCCTAGTTTGGATGTCACTTTCGTAGGAAAAAGGAAACTCCGCGGCAATTGGTGTGCTAATAATCTGTCCGGGAGCTACATGGAAGCGAAGGGGTGCCTTTCCGGAGAAGCAAATTGACGTCACGGGGAGTGCAAGAAAAAATACAACCCATAGCAGAGGGCCAAAGGGCATAAAATCTTCTCGAATGGCCGCCGGTTGAACTTTTTTTTCAACGAGCACCTTTTCCCACTTCCGGCGCTGTAGCCGAAATCGTCGGGGAAGAAGATTTATCAGCCACTTCAACATAGACGGATTCCTATGGCCGAGGATCGACCCCTTGGAAGAAGGGAAGCAGCTGATCATAGAGCGCTTCCAGGGACTGGGAAACTACTTTTACGGAGCCGATGACCGGCATGAAATTGGTATCCCCTTCCCAGCGAGGAACCACATGGCAGTGGAGGTGGCTGGGGATACCGGCTCCGGAAGCCATCCCAAGATTAAAACCGACGTTGAACCCCTGCGGTTGAAGGGCCTGTCGTAGCATCTCTTCACCGAGAAAAATGGACTCCCATAAATTCCACCTCTCCTTGTCGGTCAAGTCCCAGAGATTTCCCACCTCCCGCCGGGGAAGCACGAGTAAATGTCCGGGATTATACGGGTAACGATTCATGGCGATAAAGGTGTGACGATCGGAATAAAGAAGGAGAGCTTCCCTTTTATCCTTCTCGGCCAAGAGAGAAGCAAAGGGAGATCTGCGGTCCTCCCTCGGGATTTTTACGTAGTCAACGCGCCAGTGGGCTTGCAGGTGCTGCATGGGAATAAACTTTCTCCTACGTTAGCGCAAAATTTTTTCCTGGCAATAGCATAAAATTACGAAAAATTGCTTCGATTGCGTTACGCATATTGCAGCTCAGCGCGGTAGCTAAGTTTGCTCTGGTAGACCTCTGTAATAATGATGGAAATTATGAGAAACGTGACGCCGACGGCGAGCCAGATAAATACTACCGGAAGAACGGAAGAGGCAATAAACGTACCGGCAAGATAGTTCGAAATTATCGCTCTTAGAGCTTCCCCAAGGGCAAGACTCATGCAAACTTTAAGAAAACCATCGGCAACGTTGGTTAGGACGCGCCACGGACCTCCTAGATAATTTTTTGCGTCAAAAGTGTACGGGCC
Organism: Puniceicoccales bacterium; assembly: GCA_031290195.1. Taxonomy (GTDB): domain Bacteria; phylum Verrucomicrobiota; class Verrucomicrobiia; order Opitutales; family JAIRLM01; genus JAITOA01. The sequence continues at coordinate 7,851 of JAITOA010000024.1, forward strand.
CTTCTCTTCTCTTGTACCTTTGTTAGTCAAATCTCCCTCTTTAATTGCCACCTTAAATGGTCCATCATCCCGCCAGGGAAGGCCATAAATCAACCTATTTGTTGCTTTCCGGTCGCTGAAAAAACCATCTCTTAGCGACAAGTTTTTATTGTCACTTTCATATATTCCACATAATTCACATTGATCGGAAGGGATTTGCGCGTCACTTTTTCCAAAGTGATAGGTGAAATTGTTTCCAGACTTATAAATGAAGATTTCTGTCATTCTTTGCTGAATAGACAGTTTTTTTACATATGTCAAATAAAAAATCGCATGGCACACATTCTAAAATGCCTAGCCGTGGCCATGGGCGACCTTCGACGACCATAGTAAACTAAGCGATGCTCTTTGATTCCGCATCGAAATATTTCAATTCCGTCGGATCGTGGGTGATGAAGAGAATGGCAAAGTGCATTTTTGCCTGAAGCGACCGAATCAATTCCAAAACAATTTCCCGGGAATGGCCGTCCAGGGCGGCGGTTGGTTCATCGGCGACGAGGAGCTTGGGACTCCGGCACAGCGCCATGGCCAACATAACCCGCTGCAGCATGCCGCCGCTTAATTCGTGGGGATAGCCATTGAAAACGCGCCGGGGGTCCGAAAGATTAAACTGTTCCAACCAGCGAATGGCATCGGAGCGTAAATTTTTTTTACTGCGTCCGCTGTCTGCCAACTGTAGACATTCGGTTAGCTGCTTTCCCACCCGCATAATGGGATTGAAGCAGGCCATGGGACTTTGAAATACGTAGGCGAGTTTTTTTCTGCGCAACCGGCAAAGGGATCCTTCGTCCATGTAACTGACATCTCTACCTTCGAATAGAACGGTACCGTCCACTTTAGCACCCGACGGAAGAAGTTGTCCAATGGCCAGCGCTGTGAGGGATTTCCCGGCGCCACTCGGTCCAACCAGCGCCAAAATTTTCCCTGCTTTCAGTTGGAGATTGACGCCATCCACGGCAACTTCCATTGCTCCGGAAGTTTTATTGGGGAAAGAAATGCGAAGATTTTCAATGGAAAGTAGTGGAGGGTCCATGGATCAATGGCGGTGACTTCTTTGTGCCTTTCACTTAGAGCGGAGAAGGACAATGGAGACGAGGCAATTTTTTGGAACGGACGGCATTCGCGGCCCGGTCGGCGGACCCATCATCTGCGGTCACTTTTTTCGCCGTCTAGGCTGTGGCATTGGAGAATTTTTACAAAGAATATCGCTCCCGGGGCCTGTGGCCATCGGAGGTGACGGGCGCACTTCCGGGAAAGAGCTGCGGGACGCATTCGTTTCAGGGCTGCCTTCGGAGGTGGAAGTTTTGAACCTGGGAATTTTGGGAACTCCAGCCATTGCAGTGGCAACTGGTTTTCTTGGTGGCGCCGTCGGCATTGCCCTAACGGCCTCCCATAACCCGGCAACGGACAACGGCATTAAATTTTTTGACAGCAATGGCCGCAAATGGTCGTCGGAATGGGAGTCGTTGCTTGAAGAACTGTTGGCAGCCGAGAAAGTTTGTCCGGAACAGACGGTCACCAATGTTCGGAACAGCCATGCTGCGGCACTCTTCACCTACAAAGAATGGTGGCTCCGTCACTTTTCCCCGGGGGCACTGGAAGGTCTAGGGGTGGTTTTAGACATGGCCAATGGCGCAACGGCTTCCTACGGAGCAGCATTCCTGGAATCCCTGGGTGCAGCTGTGATTCCCATGGGCAATTGTCCGGACGGGCAAAACATCAACGGCGGCTGCGGTTCCCAGTGGCCGGAAGCTCTGGCGGAGCGCGTGCGCGCGGAGGGCGTTCCCTGGGGTCTTGCCGTCGATGGGGATGGGGATCGGGCTCTCCTCTGCGACTCCACTGGAACCGTACTTGCCGGGGAACATCTCCTTGCCCGTCTAGCCCACCTGCAATTCTCAAAATATCCTCTGGTACGACCCCTCCTCATAACAACGGTGCAGGCCAACGGTGTCCTGGAACGACATCTACCCTTCGAAGTTCTGCGTACTCCCGTCGGAGACCGGAGCGTGGCCGGAGCCATGGCTAGGAGCGATTGCCTGTTGGGTGGAGAACCCTCGGGTCACGTCCTCCTCCCAGACTGGGATGTGGAGGGTCGCGGCCGTGGACCGGCACAGCGCTTCTGCACCGCCGATGGGCTCCTTGCGGGGGCTCTTTTTTTGAGTACTTTTTTAGGGGAAAATAACAGACAACTTTCTGCCAACTGGAACTTTCCACTAAATCCCACGGCTGTGCGCAGCGTGGCAGTAGTGGAAAAATTTCCGCTGGAAAAGGCCCTCCATTTCCAGGCAAAAAAGAAACAGGTAGCGGCAGCTTTGGGGGAGAATGGCCGGCTGCTTGTCCGCTATTCTGGGACGGAGAATAGGCTGCGTTTCCTCGTTGAAGCGACGGATGTTGCGGTGGCGGAGCAGTTCGTGGAGGAATTGACAGGGGCCTTTACCCTCGACATGGCCCATCTCTCGGGCGAAAAGGGCTCCGTGGAGAAAATAAAAGTTGGAGGTGCTGCTCTGGAACAGGCGCGGAGGACCATGGAGGTGGAGGCGGCGGCCATCCGGGCGACGGCGGAGCGGCTAACGGAAGATTTTACAGCCACCGTGGAACTTCTTCTGAATCACCGGGGAAAAATCATTCTCTGCGGCGTTGGAAAATCTGGATTTATCGCG
>JAITOA010000018.1 GCA_031290195.1 Puniceicoccales bacterium
CTTTTGAAAAACGTCCTAAAAACGGACGTCGATTCTTTTGTCCATGCGGCTTGAGGAGGGGGTGATATTTTTGCAAGAGGTCTATTTACCATCGCAGCAAAGGATAGAGATGGTGTTGAAGTTAGAGAATCTCTCCGGGCATATTTTGAAAAAACAATTGAGGATGGAAATTCGCTTAGTTTTTCCGAAACTGACCCAGATAGCGAAGTCCTAAAGACCATTGTCGCCGTAGCATTGTCCTGCTCAAAGGATGATATCACGGTCACGGCTCCCATCGCAAATCCTTCACAGGGGGAAAATTTTATTTTAGGCGGAGCCGTAATGCCGACTTTTCCAGAAAACAGAGGGCACGTGGTTTCTCTCCTCGGTGGCATTCAGAAAATGGGGAAGGAAATTGAAACCAAAAGAGACATCGCTTTTGCCCTTCAAGAAGGACGCCATGAAGATCTCGGTGAATATCTCGTGGACAATTCAATAAGGAATGGGAATGTCATGCGTCATTCAATCGAAATTTTTGAGGAAGAATTTGGAAAAATAAGGGAAAAATATACCACGGAATCTGGCGATGAAATGTATAATTTGATCGCGCATAACATTGCTCTCAAGGCAGTAAAAGAAGCGGCGGAAAAGCAGGAAAAAATTCCTATTTTTGCAGACATATTGCATCCTACTTCCATAGAAAACTTTGGACATATGACGGTTGAGCGATTTGCTAAATTACCTCTCGTCGATGGGATAATTTTCCCGATAGATGGCCATAAAGATGACGTTATTCCGAAAAATCTTTTGGCCGCATATAATGCGCTTGTTTTTGCGATTGGTGCAGTTGTCAATGGAACAAAAAAACATTCTGGCTTTCCCACACCGATACATGTCACACATGCAATTTTCGAATTGCGCGTTGATCACGTGTTTGTCGGAAAAGGAAATCGATCGCTCTACGAAGAATGTAGTGAAAGCTGCATGGAAAACGAGGAGATATTTCGAAAAGTGTCCTGTGGCACGGATGACTTTGAATGGGATTTTTTTAATCTTGTAAAAAATGCCATTGGCCTATTTTTTTTGAGGAAACGGGAATTGGATCGCGATGAATTAAGTCGGGACCTAGATTTGGCGTTTCCAAATATAGAACTAGTTTCGGAAAGCACGGAAGTAATGGTGGAAAATGATTCCTTTCTTTCAAATACTCCATTTCTCGGCAGACTCCATTTTAGGGAGCCGCTTACTCCAAAGCAATGTAATGCTGTAATAGGGATAATGCAAATAATTTCCAAAACTGTGAAAGATGAAGCCCTCACAATTGGACGACAGTGGAGAAATATTTCAGCAAAACCGCCACTCATCCGGCTAGAGCAGTACCCGATTGGTAGCATTTCCTAGGGGTTGTCACTAAATCACGGATCACACAAAAAGTGATCCGACCCGCCGGCGATGAAAAAACAAAATTGCCCTCGGGACTGCCATCTTTGCAGCGGACAGACAAAAGCCACCGGTAACGACAATGCCAAATAGAGCAGCAACCAAGATTGCCGTCCGCCGCGGGTACCCGCGGCGGACGGCAATCTTCTCCATGTGTGTGAGGCCTTACTTTGACTTCGCCGCTTCCTGCTCTAGAGCGGCCTGGGCGGCTGCCAGCTTGGCAACGGGGACTCGGTTTGGTGAACAGCTCACGTAGGTCAAACCAATGGAATGGCAAAATTTCACCGACACCGGATCGCCGCCGTGCTCGCCGCAGATGCCGAGGACGATTTCCTTCCGCGTCCTCTGGGCCCTCTCAACGGCCATGGCCATGAGTTCCCCCACGCCTTCCCTGTCGATGGTGGCAAAGGGATTTTGGGAAAAAATTTCCAAACCATTGTAGTGGCCGAGAAAACTCCCCATATCGTCTCGACTCATACCAAGGGTTGTTTGGGTGAGATCATTGGAACCAAAGCTGCAGAACTGGGCGATCTCCGCAATCTCGCCGGCCCGCAGACAGGCCCTCGGCAATTCAATCATCGTCCCGACTAGGTAGTCGAAGTCCACCCCCGATTCTTCCTTCACAGCAGCGGCAACCTCATGGACGATGGTTACCTGGTGCCGCAGTTCCTTTACAAACCCCACCAGGGGAATCATTATCTCCGGATGGGTGGCCACGCCCTGCTTTTTACACTGGACAACGGCTTCGAAGATTGCCCGCGCCTGCATGCGACTCACCTCCGGATAGGAAATGCCCAGGCGGCAGCCCCGGTGGCCTAGCATTGGGTTAAATTCCCGTAGCGCCCCAACTCGGGCCCGCACTCTTTCAAAGGGAATAGATAATTTTTTTGCTAGAGCTCTCTGGGTATCCTCGTCGTGGGGAACGAATTCGTGGAGAGGGGGATCCAGGAGGCGGATCGTTGCCGGGAGTCCCTTCAGTGCCTTGAAAATACCGATGAAATCCTCTCTTTGGAAGGGAAGAAGCTTTGCCACCGCCAATTCCCTCTCCTCGGCCGACTCCGCGAGAATCATTTCCCGCATGAAATCGATGCGGTTGCCTTCAAAGAACATATGCTCTGTCCGCGTTAGACCGATGCCTTCGCCGCCGTAGCGCAGTCCCGCCAGCGCCTGCTTCGGGGAATCGGCGTTGAGATAGACCTTTAATTTTCGACATTCATCGCACCAGGACATCAACTTGGCATACATGGTATAGATGGAACTTTTCCCTGCAGCCAGGGTGCCTTCCAGTACCTGGTTTACTTCCGATGGAACCGTGGCAACGGAGCCCAAAAAAACTTCTCCCGCTGTCCCATCGATGGACAGCTCCTCTCCCTCGCCGATCGTCAAACCGCCAACACGCATGGAGTGGGACGCATAGTCGATTTCCAGAGCCGCCGCACCGACGATGCACACCTTCCCCATTTGCCTGGCCACCAGTGCCGCGTGGGAACTCACCCCTCCGCGACTTGTCAAAATTCCTTCCGAAACCAGCATGCCCCGGATGTCCTCCGGAGAAGTTTCCGCCCGGCAAAGCAGCGCCTTTTCTCCGCGGCCATGGACTTCCTCCGCCTTTTTGGCGGAAAAACACACCTTCCCGGAAGCCGCTCCCGGGCCCGCCGGCAATCCCCGCGCAATGAGTTTTACTCGCTTTTTGTCCTCCCCATTAAAAATAGGCACTAGCAGAGAAGAAATGGAGTCGGCTGGAATCCTAGCAATGGCGGTTTTTTTATCAATGAGCCCATCTCGCTCCATCTCCAGGGCGATGCGTACGGCGGCAAATCCGGTCCGCTTTCCGTTTCGGGTCTGCAGCATGTAGAGCTTATTCTGCTGTACGGTGAATTCAAAATCCTGCATGTCGCGGAAGTGATTTTCCAATTTCTGGCGCACGGCAACCAACTCTCCGTAGACGTCGGGCATGTCCTTTTCTAGCGCGGCAATTGGATTCGGTGTGCGAATTCCAGCCACTACGTCCTCTCCCTGGGCATCGATAAGGTATTCCCCGTAAAAAATGTTTTCTCCACTGGCCGGATCCCGGGTGAAGGCCACGCCGGTGGCAGAATCAGAGCCCATGTTGCCAAACACCATAGACTGAACGTTGACCGCCGTTCCCCACTCCCCGGGAATGCCATATTTTTGCCGGTAGAGGATGGCCCGCTCGTTGTTCCAGGAACGGAAAACGGCGCCGATGGCCCCCAGCAGCTGCTCTCCGACATCCTGGGGAAAATTCCGTCCCGTTGCCGCCCGGATCAATTCCTTGTAGCCGACGATGATGCCCTGAAGCTGTTCCGCACTCAACTGATTGTCAAATTGCACACCGGCGGACTTTTTTGCGGCAACGAGAATTTCTTCGAAGGGATCTACGGAATGCTCATCCTTTGCGTGGACTTCCATGACAACGTCGCCGTACATTTGGATGAAGCGACGGTAGGAGTCGTAGGCAAAGCGTGGGTTGCGGGTGACATTGGCGAGCCCCTGGACGCTGACATCGTTGAGACCGAGATTGAGGATGGTATCCATCATGCCGGGCATGGATTCCCGGGCTCCGGAGCGGACGGAAAATAGCAGGGGTTCCTTTCCATCGCCGAACCGACGGCCCACCTGCTCCTCCACCCGCTTTAGTGCCTCATTCTTCTGCCGATTGACGGCGTCGGGAAGTTTTCCCCCTCCGGCAGCAAAGGCGGCGCAAACTTCCGTCGTAATGGTAAATCCCGGAGGAACCGGCAGACCGATGTTGGCCATTTCCGCCAAATTTGCCCCCTTTCCTCCAAGCAACTCCCGCATCTTTGCATTGCCGTCGGTGTGCGCACCGAATTCATAGACGAACTTTTTTTCCTGCATCATAGACATCTCCGGAGCTGGTTGTTTCTGAAAAATTCAGCTACTTACCCTTGTTCACTTCCTCGATGACATCTTTGGTAATATCCATGGACGATTTCGCGTGAATCACTTCAATGCCGGAAGTATTCAGAACAAGGTCGACCTTTCGCCGTTCCGCAACGGACTTCGCCGCCGTTCGGATTTCTTCGATGTGCTTGGTCACGAGTTTCTCCCTCCGTTCCATGAGCTCTCGGTCCGTCTGCTGGCGAAAAGAATTTACCTCGACTTCTTTCTTGCGAATTTCCTCCGTTACTTCGTCGGCCTGCTTGCGAAATTTTGTTCGAGCCGTCTCACTCAGGGAGGGATTGTCCATTTTTTCCCGCAGTTCCTGCAGCTCCTTGGCCATCTTTACACCCTCATCGAGCATGGCCCGCATCTCCCCCTGGGCCTTTTCCACGGCTTCCTGGAACTGTTCCTTGGAACGCTCTGCGCGGGCATATTTGTTGTAAACCTTCGCCATGTCGACGGTCACAATTTTACTCTGCGTACAATTTTTCCCGCAGGCCACCAGTGCCAAGGAACATGCTACCATTCCAATCGCCAAAAATTTCCCCATGACTACCCCGCCGGTATTTTGGGATCGGAAACGCAGCCTTTTCAACAAAATTCTGTCCAGAACTCCCTGAACTTTAAAGTTTTTGGCCGTAGGAGGCCGAGGGGAGGAATGCATCGCACCAAATTCTCTCCCATTTTCACATACCCTTAGCAACCGCTGCAACCGATGGTATCGCGTCATTTGCGGTTTTCCCTTCGGGGCTGGAGGCATTTTTCCACCCATCGGGCAAATCACGGAGCACGGGTAGCCCATAGCGCCTCTGGACGGCGAAGCGGAAGCTCCTAGCCTCCCCATCCTTGGCGTTGGGAATGGCAAATCCGTCGACGTGCTCCGAGTTGGTTACTTTTGTTATCTCGGCAAAGTGGTCCGAAGTGGGCGAAAGGGGGACCTCCTTCAAAAAGGTGGGCGACTGCTGGCCATAGGCGATGGAAATGCGGATTTTGTCGGGCGCATAGTCGATGAACAGGAAGCGTTCTTCGTAGATCCCCGTCTCCTTTTGCCTCAGGATGAGCAGGTGATCCAACTTTTGATCCATTACGACCACATTGTCGAAAATTTGCCCGGACATTTCCGCGCAGAAGAGTCCATCGCGGATGGCCTGCAGTTGGTTTTTGGCCCTGGAAGGATTGACCGATTGGATGTCATCGCCGAGCAGTTTGAGAATTAGAACGATGTAATCGTTGAATGGCATTGCATGGTGCTTCAGCATGTAATTGTCGAAAAATTGGCTGGGGTTCTTTGTGTTGAGAACTTCGTCCCGATAATTGGAAGCCAGGTCCGTCCCGGTAACGCCGCCTTCCCCAATGGGCATGTTGGCAACGACGAAATTCGCCTTGGGAATGAGATTGTAGCCGTCGTCGATGCGGGGACCATCCTTCTCCTTCATGGCACCCAAAATGGCGTCTAGCTGTCCTTTTAGAGATTTAGCCACCTTCATTTCCATGCGGATGGCTTCCAAATGTTTCCCCGTGCGTTCCAGTTTCTTTTGACTTTTCGCGTCCTTTTCATGGGAGAGCTTTTCAATTTGCTGATTCAGGACAGCCTCCTGGGCCAGATAGGTGTTAATGTCTTCTCCCATCTGCGCTTGTGCGTAGCTGAGTAGATTATATTGCTCCGTCACGGACTTTGAATTGTCCATGGCCAATCGGAGTAATCTCTGCATGGGCTGCGGATAGGCGGAGAGATCTGTATCCTGCCCGGCAAGCGGTCTTGCCTCTCTCTCTTCCACCGGCGGCTGGGCCTCCCCATCGGCCTCGAAGGAATCCCCGCTGCCCTTCCCTTCTTGCCGTTCTCCGGCTCTTTCTTCCTCGCCTGTTGTCTCTTGGTCCGCTTCCGGACGACGCAGGGCATCGTCCCACAATTGTCGCTTGAAATTGACGTAGGAGGTGCCGTCGGCGTTCGGGTCCAGCCGCTGTGCGTAGGTTCTTGCTGCCCGTGTTGCCTTTGCCTCCTTTGCCATGTCCTCGGAGCGGACCGGTAATCCGCCACTGCCTCCGGAACCTCCGCCGCGAACGGACATTGGCCCATCCGAACCCTGGGTTGCCTTGGCCTGGGCTGCCTTCACCAGGGAGGCCGCGTTGGGCACAAAGGCACTCCTGTCATTGACTTCCCCTTCGGCGGCCGGAGCATCGCCGTCGGCTCCGACGCCCATTCTTTGCTGAAGAGACTGGATGGCGCTCTGCAGGTCCATGCGCCCCGTTGTTTCTCCGAAATCCATGGGAAACCTTACAAAATCCAACGAAATTTGAAAAGCGCAATTTCCCCCAACGAATGACCAACCTCCTTTTTAGCTGACAAATGGCGCCCACCATAGTGCTCCGCAGACAAAGGATCTCTCCGCAGCTCCGCGGGGACAATGATTGGCGATTGCGGTGGCGCATTGGCTTAGCAGTTTTTGCCAGAGTGATATTTTCGTATTTCCTTTGACAGCCGAGGAGAACCATCGACAATTAATCCACCATGGCAGATGGAATGGAAATTGTAAAAATTGTTGGCAGAGAAATTCTTGATTCGCGTGGGAACCCAACGGTTGAGGTGGATGTTTGGCTGAAAGGCGGGGCCCGCGGAAGGGCCGCCGTCCCTTCCGGAGCAAGTACCGGGGAGCATGAAGCCGTTGAACTGCGGGACGCCGACGCCGATATTTCCTTCCTTCCGAAGGACGTGGATGCTGCCAGAAAACGCTATGGGGGTAAGGGAGTTTTGGCTGCGGTTTACTGCGTCAATCGATGTCTGGGACCGGCACTCATTGGATTTAATGCCGATGAGCAGTGGTCCATCGACCGAACCATGTTGGCCCTGGACGGCACTGCAACGAAGGGGAGACTTGGGGCCAATGGCATTTTAGGCATTTCCCTCGCCGTTGCCCGGGCGGCTGCGGAGGGTCACGGTCTTCCCCTTTACCGACATCTGGGGGGCATCCAGGCCCACGTTCTCCCGGTTCCCATGATGAACATTTTGAATGGAGGCGCCCACTCCGATGCACCGATCGATTTTCAAGAATTTATGATTGTTCCCCGGGGAGCAAAAAATTTTCCGGAGGCTGTACGCATGGGGGCAGAAATTTTTCACGAACTGAAAAAAGTTCTCCGTGCCAAAGGACTGTCGGCGGCGGTCGGCGATGAGGGCGGATTCGCTCCCATGCTGTCCTCTAACGAGGCTGTCCTCGACGCCATGGTGGCGGCCGTTCACGGAGCCGGCTATGCTCTTGGGGAGCAGGTATTTTTCGCCCTGGACGTTGCCGCTTCCGAGTTCTACGACAGGAAGAAGTCCCGCTATGTTTTCAAGAAATCGGACCGGTCGGAGCGTAGCGCCAGTGAGCTGATCAGCTACTACGGAGAGCTCTGTGGCCGCTATCCCATCGTTGCCATAGAAGATGGTTTGGATGAAAATGACTGGACAGGGTGGAAATTGCTCACGGAGAAACTTGGGGGAACCGTCCAACTGATAGGGGATGACCTCTTCGTTACAAACCCCCAATATCTATCCAGGGGCATCGGAGAAAAAACGGCCAACGCGATCCTCGTAAAGGTGAATCAAATTGGAACTCTAAGTGAAACTTTTGGAACCATTTCCATGGCAAAAAAAGCTGCATTTGGAACGATCATTTCCCACCGCTCCGGGGAAACGGAAGACACAGCCATCGCAGACATTGCCGTGGCCACCAACGCTGGACAGATCAAAACTGGCTCCCTTTCTCGTACGGATCGCACGGCCAAGTACAACCGACTCCTTCGCATCGGGGAAGAACTAGGTGCTAGCGCCACATTTGGGTAAGTTTAAACCTGTGATAGGCTACATAGGATGATATCCAGTAGCGCCGGAGCCAGGGGAAGGATCTCGGTGGGGTAGGGCGGCATTCGTCGGTGGACAAGATCTCCAATGGCGGTCGACCGTACGCAGGTCAACCGGGACAGTGAGGAGAGTACGTTATCCGAGCAAAAGGCATAGGTAACACCGATGGAAATGGAAGCCACGTCGCCGCCATTGAGCTGTTTTGTGGCCATTTTCAGTGTTTTTCCAGTGACTACTTCATCGTCGAAGAGGAAGATGTGGCGACCCGCAATGGTTCTCGGAATATTGCTTTTTTCCGTTTTATCTAGGCACAGGTGATCCGTAGATAGCAGCTCCGCAAGTCTTTGGACGAAGTTGCGGCGGCCTAGGTCTGGACTAACAAGGAGGTCAATTTTTGGGCGTAGCCTACGAACGTGGTCTGCCCAGAGGGATAGCGTAGAAATTTGCAGCGGTTGTTTCCGAAAATAATCCAAATAGTCCTCCCGGTGAAGGTCAAAGAGGACGATGCGGTCGGCGGGAATGGCCTCGAGCTGGCGAATGTAGGCGCGGACGCAGTGAGGTCGATTGGAGCGGCTGCAGTCGCCATAGGGTAGCACCAAAATGATGGGGCAGGCGTATATTTCCCGCAGAGATTCCACTGCAATGGCGATCTCTAGAAGCCGCCGTGGCGGCGGCGTGCGCGGCGACTTCGTGGCCCAGAGAAGGATTCGATCCGCCATCCCAGAAAATATGGCATCCAGGCAAAAATTTCCTCCATAAAATCCCGTTCGCCGAAAAACTCCCTGCAAAACGCCGTCCGGAAGCACCTTTGGACGCTCTCCCCCCAAAGCAAAAAAAAGAGTGGTAGTCGATGATTCCACGCTAAAATGCAGACTTAGAAACTTTTAACACCTCTACTCCAAAACTTTCCGCTATGGCCTTTGTGGTAGAGCCGACACTCCCGTCACCGACGTTATTTTCATCGATGGAGGTAATGGGTCTCACTTCCCCTAGGTTCGTCAAAAGAAAACACTCCGGGGCTGCGGTAAGATCTTGTATTTTTAGAACTTGGACGTTGCAAGAATATGCCAGCGCCGACAGAACATCGATGGCGGCCCGCTGCATTGGGGAGGAGGTAGCCATTTCCGGGGCCAGGATGGCTCCGTCGCGGCAGGCAAAAATTTCCCCGCCGGTGCAGGTGGTCACGGCGCCCTTTGTATCCAGCAGCAGTCCCTCTTCTCCCCCTTTTTCCCGTGCTCGATTCCGGGCCAGCACCGTTCCAACGAAAGACAATAAATTTCGCTCCAATGCGACCATTTCACCGGTGGTCGGCAGGTCGGACAGCGTTGATAGGCGGGTCGCGGGAAGTGGTTTTCCTTCAAAAACCTTTACGCCATGAGGAAAGATGATGAGTGAAGGAGCGATCTCCATTGCCTTTTCTTTTGGTTTTCCTTCGGCAATTTCCTTGGCGGGCGGTGCCTCCTTGGGAGCTTTTTCCTTCTCAGGAACTTCTTCTTTTTTCTTGGGAACCGGTGTTCCGGCACTGAAAATGACCCGCAGGACGGCATCCTTGCCGCCGTAGCCATTCATGTCATAGGTGACAGCCAGTGCTTCCTTGACGTCGTTGACCTCCCACGGGAAAGGCATGCCGAGGTCACCCGCAAGTTTTCGAAGGTATTCCAGCCGCTCGTCCAGACGGTAAAATTTTCCTTCCCGGCAACCGAAGCAATCACGCACGCCAATGGACCGCAAAAAACCTTCACCGCCCACGGAGATTTTCGCATCTTCCCAGTCGTAGAGTGCTCCGTTGACGTAGACCTTCACCGGAAGGAATGTAGCTGAAATTTTTGCGGAGGAAAATGTTTTTTTCCCGCCAACGGACCCTGGTTTTCCGAATTGCATGGCCGGGCTCGACTTTTGGCGAAAAAGTGCAACGCTCTTCCGGTGATTTCTAAAAGAATTTCCAGAAATTCTTCCGGGAACAATGGTGGATTTACGCTGATTGAGCTTCTTCTGGCGACGGGCATTTTCTCCGTTCTATTTCTGTCGACGTTCCGCTTCATTGTCCACGGTTCCGGACGAATTGGGATGGAAATTTCCCATCTGAACGCCTCCCTCGAGCGCGCACGACTCCTCTATGTTCTGGAACGGGACCTGCCGGCCGCCAAAAATTTTTCCCCGAAACAACTGCCGAACGGAGTCCGATGGGAATTTCCGGAAACCCCCGCGGAAGAGGCATCGTCCAAAGTTTATATTTTCAATCCGGCGTCGGAGCGACTCCACCGAATTTCCCTGCCTCCGGCCGCAGAACTTCCTCCGGACTCCCAGAGCAACCGGACGGTTCTCCTGGAAGGGATTGTTGAATTTTTCCTCGCCGCTGACCGTGAAGGTGAAAATTTTTCGGACTCCGTTGCCGTCACCACGCGGTTCCGCGGAGAAAAGAATTCCGTTCGCTCGGTAATTCCCCTGCGACAACGTTTTTAGGTGTCGTTTTTTACTTTCAGGCCAAGCAGTTCAGTGCCCGTAGTCGCAAATCCATTGGAGATGGGTCAGCATCCTGGAAAATTGGAGGCGCCCTTTGTTCTTGAAATTTTTGAGAATTTTCACCCTCTAACTTTGTGGAAAAAGACGATCCTGGAAAAGGTTTGCGGCTCCAAAAATATCTCTCCATGGCCGGCGTCTGTTCCCGGCGCCACGGAGAAGAGGCAATTCTGCGCGGTGAAGTTTCCGTTGATGGAAAGCCAGCTGTCCTAGGGATGCGCATTTTTCCTGGCGGGCAAGTGGTGACCTTTTGCGGCGAAGAGGTGCGACCGGGGGCGGCGCGGCGGCGGACGGTTTTGGCTCTCAATAAACCCCGCGGGTATATCTGCACCCATTCCGACCCTCTACACCGTGCGGAGGAAACAATCTACGCCCTTCTTCCCCTCTACAACGGATGTAAACTTATCTGCTGTGGACGTTTAGATAAAGATAGCGAAGGACTTGTCCTTCTCACCGATGATGGAAACCTAGCAAGCCGGCTCATGCATCCCTCCTGCGGGGTTGGCAAGCATTATCGAGTAGCCATTGACCAGCCCCTGCAGGAAAGACACCGCGAAGTGCTCCTGAAAGGCATCCATGACCAAGGGGACTTGCTTACTTTGGAGGCGCTGTCAACCCACTCCGGAGACCGAAAATTCCTCTCTATCACCCTGGGTTTTGGGAAAAAACGTCACATCCGGCGCATGCTAGGAGCACTTGGCTACGCGGTCGTGCGGCTAGAGAGAAATAAAATTGGGTCATTTTCTCTGGATGGCATCCGCCCAGGTCGCTACTTCCACTTGGAGGAGAAACACATAGCGAAATTGCTCACACCAGAAAGTAGGCCGCGGCGCAAAAAAAACCAGCCGTGGCGAAGTGCCTCACAAGTTCCGCGACACATCCAGCCCCTCCATGGAAGGATGCCGTCGAAAGAGCCATCACTTCGATGAACCGGAGTAGGCTTTTTCCTTTACCTGCATTGCTTTTTTGCCAATTCTCTTGCGCATGTAGTAGAGTTTGGCGCGCAAGATGACGCTGTGTCTCTCCACTTCGATTTTTTCGATGGTCGGGGAGTGGATTGGAAATATTTTTTCGACACCTTGTCCGAAGGAAATGCGCCGGACAGTAAAGGTTTCCGTCGGGCCCGTTCCCTTGCGGGCGATGACAATGCCCGGAAAAGTTTGAATTCTTTCCTTGTCCCCTTCCCGCACGCGCAGGTGCACACGGACCCCATCACCGATTTTGAAAGAATTTAACCTTTCCTCCTTCACGGAGCCTTCCAAAGCTTCCTTGATTTTCCTATTCATGGCTCCCCATCTCCCAAAGGTCCCGGCGCCGACAGCGCGTCCTTTCTAGTTGTTGCTGCTTTCGCCAGTCGTCAATCCTTTTGTGATCCCCGGACAGCAAAATTTCCGGGACCCGCCGTCCTTCGAATTCTGCGGGTCGCGTGTACTGGGGAAAGGTTAGTAAATTTTCATTGAAACTATCCTGTCGCAGAGATTGGCTGTTGCCCAGCACTCCGGGGACATGGCGCGCCACGGCGTCCAAAAGCACGGCCGCCGGCAGAACGCCGTTGGTTAGGACATAGTCGCCGATGGAAATTTCAAGGTCAACGGACCGTTCCCGAACCCGCTCGTCGATGCCCTCGTAGTGGCCACAGAGAAGAATCAAATGGCGCTCTTCGGCAAGCTTTTCAGCAAGTTGAGCGCGCAGAGGGATTCCGTCGGGACAGAGATAGATGACCTTTGAACCTTCCCCGCGAAGGGCATCAATGGCACGGCAAACGGGTCCTGGCCTCAGTACCATCCCTGCGCCGCCCCCGAACGGACGGTCGTCCACAATTCCATGGCGATCCTCCGCCCACTCGCGGATGGAACGGGAAGAAAATTCCAAAACCCCGGAACGGATGGCCCTCCCCAGCACGCTCTCATCCACAAAACCAGCGAGCATCCTCGGAAAAAGGGAAAGGACATCCACGCGTAGCTGTGGCATGGCGGCACCTTCCACGGTGCAATCCTTTACCCTAGGCAGGCACCGCGTTTCCGGTCCGGGCCTCACGGATAAGTGCACGAACGGTATCCGTCGGCTTGGCTCCAACCCCTATCCAGTGTTCCACTCTTTCCAAGCGAATGGACAGCCGTTCTTCCTTGCCTCTGGGGCTCGGATTGTAGTTACCCAAATTTTCCACGAAGCGGCCGTCGCGCCGCGCACAAGCCTCCGCCACCACCAGGCGATAGAGAGGGCGATGCGTACGCCCCTGACGCTGCAATCGAATTTTTAGTGCCATTAAAGTTCTCCGAACATCCAGGGCCAGTGCTAGGACAAAGGATGAGCCCGTCAAGGAAGAAATATCCCTCGGAACCAGCGGCGAAATAAACTTGCCAATTAGTCGATCTTTTTTTCCAATAGCACCGTGCTGTCGGCCGAAGAGAGAAAGTGGTGGATTCTTCCATTGCTAGGACTTGTATTCGTTGCTCTTCTAATGAGCCGTTTGCTACCGACTACGGCTGCTGCGGTCCACTGGGGAGCGACGGAGTTGTACTCCATCGGCGGCAAATTTCCGATAACCGACGCCATGGTGACAAATTGGGTCATTGCGTTGGCCGTCGTTTTCGCCGTTCGCCGCATCGTGGGCAGTGGATTCTCCGCAATTCCGACGCGCGGTCAGGCGGCGCTGGAGATTTTGGTGGAAAAACTACGGCCGATTCTTGAACCCGTCGTTGGCCGTCGGGCGTTTCCCCACGTATTTCCTTTTCTGCTCGTCCTCTTTGTTTATATTCTCATTGAAAATCTCAGCGGCCTGCTTCCCGGAGTTGGAACCCTTGGTTTCGTCGATTCGGCCGGTCGGTTCCGTTATTTTTTTCGGCCGGCCAACGCGGACCTTAACGCTACACTGGGGTTAGCTCTTGCTTCCTTTTTTTCCTGGATTTACTTCGTCGGCCGCTATGCTGGCCCGGGCGCATTTTTCAGGGATACCTTTGGGAACAAGGCTAGGCACGGGGAAGTTCCAACCCCCGCCTACGCCGTCCTTACGGTCATCTTCGTTGGCGTTGGCATCATTGATATTATCTCCATTTTTTTCCGAATTGTTTCTCTCTCCTTTAGACTCTACGGCAACATCTTCGGCGGAGAAAATCTCCTCGGCAATATGTCTGGATTGTTCGCCTATTTACTGCCCGTACCCTTCTATTTCCTAGAGCTCCTTATCGGCATTATCCAGGCGTTCGTATTCACTTTGTTGACGGCCGTGTACGTGGGGCTACTTACCAACCACGGAGGTGAAAATTTGCCACAAAATTCCAGCAAGGAACTCGTCGAATCGTAAAATTTTAGGCGACAGGTGCGCAATCGTCCCTCCGGAACCGGAGGCGTCCCGGGGGCCGGTTTTTTGTGTATGTTTTTTCTGCCATCATCATTTCTACGGGCCAGTGGTCGGAAAAATGACTCGAAGGGGACTTTCGAAGTCAGTGAGCTTGACAGTGCGCCTTCCACCGCAGTTAAATGAATGGTGGATCGCATTTCTATGAGACAAATTTTTCTTCTCTTGCCAATGGTTTTGCTGGCCGCCTGTGGTCACCTGGAGGTAAGGAACACGACACCGTCTACCATGGCTACCAACGCAGCGGAGGTTTATCCTATCTCCATGCGACTCGACGGTCACAGCGGGGAAGTGATCAGGGAGTCGGTGAAGGCCCGGGTGGTTGTGGACGGGAAGGTACGCCCCATGCGGAGAACAGGTGGAAATGAATTCCTCTACGAACATGCTCTCCCCCGGGAACGCAGCAGTACCTCCTACTACTTTGACGTGGATTATTTGCAAAAAAGCGATGTGGGGAATCGGAAAAAAAACATCAAAACGGACATCTACGGTCTTCGTCTCTGCAATCGCTATGTGCTTGGCTTGGACAGCACGCGCGGGATACCCGGGACACAGATCACGGTCATTGGTCGAGGATTTGCCAAGGACGACGAAGTCCTTGTGGGCTCTCTGACAGCGGAGACCCGCTTTGAATCTCCGACGGCACTGTGCTTTTTCGTCCCCATCTTGCCGGCAAATACAGTCTATGAGCTCTCTGTCGTCGACGATACGGGCCGCATTCCGGCGGGCAAGTTCCGCATCGATGCGGGTTCCCTGAGCGCCGCCCCAATGAATCTGGATTTTCGAAGCGGTGAGAAGGCAAAGCTAGTCCTTTCGCTTCCCATTCCGGCGCCGGAGGGGGGAGTGCCCGTGGACATTACCACCAATATCCCCGACGCCATTTCCGTGGATGAAGTACAAATTCCCGCCGGGAAAAATTCTGTGACGCTGCACCTGGAGGGTTTGGAGCCGGCAGAGGGGAGTCTTTTTATCGCCGTTGACGGCTTCCGCACCCTTCGTCTGCCCCTCCACGTTAATCCATAGGGGTGCTTGGCAAGCCATGGAGAATGGGCTATGGTCGTTCCTGTGGAGGAGACTGCGTCCCCACCGCTGGATGGTTATCCTTGGAATTTTTCTGACGATCCCAGTCGGATCCATGGATGCGGCCATTGCCGCGTTCCTCGGTCCCTGCGTTGACCAGATCGCCCTCGGACGGGATCTGCATTTTTCCGCGCGACTTCCCTTCCTTATTGTTCTTTTTACCGTCATACAGGGAGGCTTTATCTTTTTCTCCGCCTATGTAAACGGCTGGGTCGGCAATCGAGTCACCTATGACACAAAAAAGCAACTTTTCCACCGTCTCCTGGCCATGGACACGGATTACTTCGACCACAGTGATTCCGGCACGGTTCTGCTTCTCTTTTCTACGGATGCGGCAACGGCATTTTCCGGGCTCATGAATCACATGCGCTTTTTTTTAACTAGATTTTTCTCCTCCATTTCCCTGGCTGTCGTTCTGCTATACACTTCCTGGTGGCTGGCCCTGGTGGCGCTTGGCACCGTTGCCGTCGCCTTTTATCCGCTGCGCCTGGTGCGGAAGAAAGTCCATGACCTTTCTAGAAAAAGCCAATTCGACGGCGCGAAGGAGGCATCCTTCTACAACGAACACCACGCTGGAAATCGGACCGTTGCCGCTTATAATCTCCAAGGTCGGCAAAAAAAATGCCATTCTTCCCTTGCGGATGAAATGTTTCGTACCTCCATGCGGCTGGTGCGACACTCCAATTGGCCTTCCCCGGCAATGCACGCCATCGTTGCCGTCGGACTGGCCGGTGTCCTTATGCTGGGCGGCGTCTTGGTATCGAGGGGCGTTATGGGTGGGGGAAATTTTGCCACGTTCATCGCCGCACTCCTCCTCCTTTACACGCCGATCAAGGGTCTGGGTGGCAACTTTTCTGCCATCCAAGGGGCCATTGTGGCGGCGGAGCGCGTCCGAAAGACCCTCCAGCTGCAACCCCGTTTTCAGGATGTTTCCCCGGCTCCGGAGAAGACTCTGACCATTCGAGAAGGAATCCGTTTTGAGTCCGTCACCTTTGCCTACCGGGGACAGGCTGCCGTCCTCAACGGCGTCGATTTTTTTGTCCCCGTCGGAAAATCCATTGGCATCGTTGGCCACTCCGGTAGCGGAAAGTCTACCCTAGCTCATCTACTTCTACGACTCTACGACGTCACAGGAGGACGCATCACCATCGATGGCCGTGACCTTCGAGAAATTTCCATCGGGGATCTCCGCCGAAGCATTGCCATCGTTTTCCAGGATAATTTTCTCTTTTCCGGAACCATTCGGGACAACATTCTCCTAGGCAACGGCGGGGCAACGGATGGAGAATTGCGATGCGCCGTCCGGGCCGCACTGCTAGAGGAATTCATCGATTCGCTCCCCAAAGGCCTGGACACGGAAGTTGGCGAGCGAGGTACCCTTCTCTCCGGTGGGCAAAAACAGCGCATTGCCATCGCCAGGGCCATCCTCAAAAATGCCCCCATCGTCGTCCTGGACGAGGCAACCAGTGCCCTGGATAACCGATCCGAATCCCTGGTCCAGCGGGCCCTCGAAAATCTTACGGACAATAAAACCGTATTCACAATCGCCCACCGGCTTAGCACCATTGCCAGAGTTTCCGGCGTTGTTGTCCTAGAAAATGGGAAAATCATCGAAGCGGGGACCCCCGGAGAACTGCTCCGTAGGCCCTCCGGTGCCTACGCCAAATTGCAAGCACACTCCGACGGAACGGGTGATGCCGACCCAACCGCGCCGAATTTCTAGAGAATGGGCTAGATTTGACCTTTTCCCCTAATTTTTATCCCGTGCAATTTCCATCTTCCTCCTGGGAGGGCATCGGTAAATTTGTGCTTCCTGGCGGCTCCCGTGGCAAAATTTCCGTTGGCCTGGATCCCGCGGCTCCGGGAGATGGGCGCGAAAGCTCTTGCGAATGGGGAAAATTTTCCTATTCACGAATGGGGATTTCCTGGGGAAGCTAGCATGGGACCACGGGCCGTCGATCTGCGGCGGCATGGTCTGGGGCATTCCTTCCCTATCGCGAGCTGAGGGTCTATCGATGGAGTCTATGGAGGGGAAAAATCGATTTACGCCGCGGATGCAGCGGGTTTTGGACGGAGCCCGCAGGGAAGCGCTGCGGCTGCAGGATAATGTGGTGGCGTCGGAACACCTTCTTCTTGCCCTGCTGCGGCTGTCAGAAAGTACGGCCGCAGAAGCGCTGGAAGCGTTTGGGATTGGTCCGGCCCAGGTACGAGACGTGCTTTTGCAGCGAATGTGGACATCTGGAGGTCACTCATCCGGAGCCATAGAAATGCCTCCGGATGGACCGACAAACGTTGCCCCGGATGCCCAGACCGCCGTAATGCTGGCATCGGCGGAATCCAGCGCCATGGGCCACGAATACATCGGTACGGAACACTTGCTGCTCGGCTTTCTTCGGGAAATGGAGGGTCTTGCCGGAAAAGTTCTCCGGAGCATGGGTCTCGAAGCAGATGCGTGTCGGGCGGAAATGTTGGAGATGTTTTCCCAAGACGGTGATGGGGACAGCGAAGACGATGGGGAAGAACAATTTTCCAGCCATGGGCTGATGTCTACGGGTACGGGCGCCGGTTCCCTCAATGTCCTAAAGACCTTTGGCAGCAATCTGACGGATGCAGCCCGCAATGGCGCCCTGGATCCGGTCATCGGCCGGGGAATGGAGATGGAACGCTGCGTTCAAATTCTCTGCCGGAGGACAAAAAATAATCCGGTCCTGCTGGGAGATGCCGGGGTTGGGAAGACGGCCATCGTGGAGGGATTGGCCCAGGCCATCGTCGCCGGGACGGTTCCAGAAATATTGCGAAGCCGACAGATCTATGCCCTAGATCTTCCCCTCATGGTGGCCGGAACGAAATTTCGTGGCCAATTCGAAGAACGGCTGAAGGCGGTCATGGGGGAATTAAAGCGGCACGGCGAGATAATTCTCTTTCTCGATGAGCTGCATACCATCGTTGGGGCAGGCAACGGAGAAGGGTCCATGGACGCTGCCAATATTTTGAAGCCGGCCCTGGCCCGTGGGGAAATTCAGTGCCTCGGGGCAACAACCCATGCGGAATTTCGAAAATTTATGGAGAGAGATGCAGCCTTGGAACGCCGCTTCCAGCCCGTGATCGTCGGAGAGCCCACCGTCGGAGATGCCCTGGCCATGCTGCGAGGAATTAGCAAAAAATATGAGGAGCACCACGGCATTATTTACGGACCGAGGACCTTGGAAGCTTGTGTTCAGTTGTCCGAGCGGTACATCGGGGATCGGCAGCTACCGGATAAGGCCATTGACATTATGGATGAGGCCGGTTCCCGGGTACGCCTCCGGGGTCTGGAGGAGCCGAAGGTCATGCGGAAACTAAAAGTGCGCCGGGAATTGGTCCGGAAGGAAAAATTGGATGCGGTGCAATTGCAGGATTTTGAAAGGGCAGCCCTTCTGAGGGACGAAGAACGATTTTTGGTTGCCAGCTACGAACAAAGAGAAAAAAAATGGAAACGGGAACGGGAGCGGAAAGTTCCGGTGGTCCGCGAGGAGGATATCCGGGAGGTAGTCAGTGCCTGGGCCAAAGTTCCCCTCCAGCATCTTAATCGGAAGCAGGCGGAGCGTCTTTTGAATCTGCGTGACATTTTACAGGAGTCTGTTCTTGGCCAGGAGGAGTCCATTGCTGCCCTTGCCCGGGCCATTCGCCGTTCCCAGGCCCAGCTGCGGGATCCACGCCGTCCCATCGGCTCTTTTCTCTTTCTTGGCCCGACGGGAGTTGGAAAAACGCTGCTTGCCCGCAAATTGGCGGAGCAGCTTTTCGGCCACGAGGAGGACGTAATTCAAATTGACATGTCCGAGTACATGGAAAAATTTTCCGTGAGTCGATTGGTTGGTTCCCCGCCCGGCTACATCGGTCACGGAGAGGGTGGACAGTTGACGGAGCAGGTGCGGCGCCGGCCCTACTCCGTGGTGCTCTTCGATGAAATAGAAAAAGCCCACCCGGAGATGGTGCAAATTCTGTTGCAAGTTTTGGAAGATGGACGGCTGACGGATAGCCTTGGGAAGATCGCCAATTTTCGCAATTCGCTGATCATCATGACGTCCAACATTGGAGCCGACTATTTCCTAAAGGATTCCACCGTGGGTTTTGGCGCGGACATGGGTGCGGGAAGCTTCGATCGAGTTCGAGAGCGGGTTTTGGAGGAGGCCCGCCGGGCCCTCAAGCCGGAATTCCTCAACCGCTTCACGGACATCCTGGTCTTTCGTCCCCTCGGAGGTGACCAAATGCGTGGAATTCTTCACCTGGAGCTTGATAAGCTGCGGCGGCGCATGGCCGGGGAAAACTTTTCTCTGAAACTGACGGAGGCAGCGGAGAGATTTCTCATCGACCGCGGCTTTGACCTCCGCTACGGCGCGCGCACTCTCCGCCGAGTCCTGGAGGAATTTTTAGAAGACCCGCTGGCGGAGCAAATTTTGCCAATGAAAGATGAAGGTACTGGCGGCACTTTTTCCGTGGATGCAGAGTCCGGAGGACTTCGAGTGCACTTTTCGCCGAAGAAGCGGGCTGGCACCGTCTCAAGAGTTCACTGATCGACCGCTGACGGACCACGGATGGGTGGCCTGTCCGGTATTTTTTCCCGTCTTCTTCTTTTCCGTCTTGTGAATTTTAGACGGAAAAATGTCTGTCCATGGGCTATTTTTCCAAGATCAAATTTTTTCATTGCAACAAACTCCATTGACACAATTAGGTCCTCCGTAAAATTTCCTGATCCGGTGCCTGAAATTCTAATAGTCTTAGCCGTCATGATGGCCCTTTCCTTTGTGGCTTCCCTCCTGGACGGTGTCATCATTGGAGCAACCGTTGCGGAGGTGGAATCCCTCAAGGAGAAGTCGCCGTGGGCTGGGAATCTCTTTGAATCCTTCCAAGCCAACACGGACAGGGTTCTTTCCGCAGTTCTTGCCATCGACACCGGAGCTGCCTGCATCTGTTCGATGTTGTTGGGTTCCTTGGTGGAAAATAAATACGGTGTTCGGATGATTTTGCCGTTTTCCTGTTTTGTAACTGTCCTCTGTTTTGTATTCACGGACATTCTGCCAAAGGTGCTTGGAATCTACTACCGAAAAAAATTGCTTTATTGGTCTGTTTTCCCCCTCCGCATTATTACCTGGATTATGTTTCCCATTTCCTATGTTTGCGCGAAAATTGTGGACATTTTTCTCCCCAAAAAGAAAAATAATGGGGCTCTCTCCGACGAAGCCATCATCCTCACTGCCCGCCGCGGAGTCCGGGACGGCATTCTTAGTAGTATCGAGGGAGATATGGTGGAGCATACGCTTACCTTGGACGATGTTGAGGTGGAAATAATTACCCAGAAGAAGATTTTTTCCATAGGAGCGGCCCAGACAATCGGGCAAGTTTTCCGAAGATATCCGGAAATTCCCTACGGTCGCATCCCCGTCTTCGAAGGGGAGCGGAGCAATGTTATTGGCATTGTCCACCGACGGGAGCTGCTCAGGGCCCTCGCCGCCGACGAGCATGAAAGAACGGTGAAATCCATGGTTCGAAAAATAGTTCGCGTCCCAAAAAATGCGAAGATTTCCAGCGTTCTGGAAATTCTTTTGCAGCATTTTCAACAAATTGCCCTCGTCGAAGGGGAAAATTGTGCCGTCGTCGGAGTTGTCACCATCGAAGACATCTTCGAGTACATCATCGGTCGCGACATCTTCGAATACGATGACCTTTCCAATCTTTCCCGGAATGATGCCAGAAAGCTACGCCTCCTCCGGAAGAAAAGAGTCGCTGCGGAATCGCCGCCACGACCCACACGGAGGCGCCGCGGCGAAGGCGGCGCCTCCTAGGTCGAGACGGATCCATTTTTAATGGGAGCAAATTGGGAAATTTTTCCCTTTACAGGGCTTCTGCCGGTCCAAGGATTGCCCCGTGGAATTTTCCATAGCTATTCCGGCGCGCCTTGGGTCTATCCGTTTGCCGGGAAAGGTGTTGGCTGATCTTTGCGGAAAACCGGTGCTACGTCACGTATGGGAAAGGGCCATTGGGATCAGCGGCGTCGGTGAGGTCGTCGTCCTCACGGAGTCGGAGAAGGTGCAGCGGGCCGTTGAATCGTGGGGAGGCGTGTGCCACATGACTCCGGAGACCTGTGGCAGTGGAACGGAACGCATTGGAACGGCAATCGGGAAGCTGCGAGGTGATTACATATTTAATGTGCAAGGGGATGAGCCCTTTTTTGACGGGGAACTCATCGGCCTCATGGTCCAACGGACCCGTAAAAGGCAGGACTTCGACGTCCTCACCCCGATTTTCCCCATCCGGGATAACAAATTGTTGGAAAGTTCCAACGTGGTTAAGGTAATAACAGATTACTCCGACCGTGCCCTGTACTTTTCCCGCTGTCCCGTTCCGTTCATTCGGGATTGTCCACAGGAGCAATGGTTGTCACGCGACCTACACCGAGGTCACCTGGGAATCTACCTCTACCGTCGGGAAATTTTAGAGAAATTTTGCCAATTGCCGCCGAGTCCCCTCGCGGCGGCGGAGAGCCTGGAGCAGCTGCGGCTGCTCCAGATGGGACATTGCATCCGGACAATTGTTGCCGAAAAGTTTGCTCCGGCCATCGACGTTCCGGAGGACCTCATTTTTGCCAGGAAAATTCTTTCCCGGAGATAGAATGGAGGATTTTTTTCGGAATTCCGGTAAAATTTAAGGGTTGTCATGGTGGATTTTCTTCTCGTCGACGGCCATCACCTTGCCTTTCGAAGTTTCTATGGCATTGGCGACCTCACCCGCAGCGACGGTTTCCCAACGGGTGCCCTCTACGGCTTCATAAAGGCTATCTGGCATCTGCAAGACTTGCTTGTTCCCTGCCACACCGTAGTATTTTTTGACAATGGCCGCTCCGCCAAGCGTCGGGAACTTTTCCCAGAGTATAAGGCCCATCGGAGTCCCATGCCGGAGGAATTGCGCCTGCAACTCCCCCACATCCGGGAGGTAGTCCAGGTTCTTGGTGCCATAAAAATCGAAGAATTGGAGGTGGAGGCCGACGATCTCCTGGCGTCCCTGGCTGTCCGGGAGGCCAATCGGGGAAAATCCGTCGCCATCGCCAGTTCCGACAAGGATTTTGCACAGATTATCTCCGGTCGCATTACCCTCTGGTATCCTCCAACGTCCTACGGCAATTCCGCCAAATGGATTCCCGTGGACAGTGCTGCCGCTAAAGAAAAATTCGGCGTCGAGCCCCCATCTATGGTGGACTACCTGTGCCTCGTCGGCGACGCGGCAGACAACATCCGGGGCGTTGCCGGCATCGGAGTAAAGACCGCGGCAAAGTGGCTACAAGCCTACGGCTCCATCGAGGAAATTGGTCGGCATCTTTCGGAACTCCCTCCGCGGCTCGCGAAAAATTTTTCCGAGTCGGCAGCATTGCTGGAACGTAATCGACGTCTCATCCGTTTCGATCTTTCGCTTCCAATCCAGGAAATTTTCGACTGCACCATCGACAGGGAAAGACTTTTGGAATTTCTCCGCCAATTCGAATTCAATGGCCTCCTTCGAAAGGCCATGGGGCGCCGCGGCACTCGGAAGCAAGTGCAAATGACGCTAGGTTCTCAGTAGACGTCTTTCTGGTAGTGGCGGCTACGGCGCAGTTCCTCCACCCGGGCAAGTGCAGTTTCCCGGGTAAGTCCTCCGTGGAGGGCGAAGATGGCGACGAGGGCCATTTCCACATCCTTTGCCATGCGATCTGCGTTTCCGCAGACGTAAAAGTGGGCGCCGGTCTCTATCCAGCGGTACAATTCTGCTCCATTCTCCAGAATGCGGTCCTGCACATAGATTTTTTGTTCCTGGTCGCGGGAAAATGCAAGATCGAGACGGGAAAGAAGTCCTTCGCGGAGATAATCTTCCAAGGTTTCCCGAAAGATAAAGTCCGTTCTTTGGTGCCGATCTCCAAAGAAAAGCCAGCTGCGCCCCACCTTTTTACCGCCGCTCCGTTCCCTCCACCGCTGTCCTAGAAACCCCACGAACGGAGCAATCCCGGTACCAGGGCCGACCATGATAATATCCACTTCACCTTTCTCTGGCAGCCGGAAGCGGGATTTTACCGGATAGCAGCGCAGGGAATCCCCCACCCGAAGGCGGCGATTGAGGTAACCCGATGCTACTCCAAAAATTTTTTCACCATCAGTGTTTTGGTAAGTCTCCGTTGCCACTACCAATTGCACGGAATTTGGGTCGGTGAGTGGACTCGAAGCAATGGAATACATGCGGGGTTGCAGCGATTTCAGTGTAGGTAGTAGAGTTTCAATTACCCCTGCCAGATTGCCACATTCTGGGTTTACCCGACCAATCTCCCAGTGGTCGGCGAGGGCCGCGCGCAGGGGTATTTTTCCGTCCATTCCACGAACGGCCACCGGTTCCTCCCCGGACGCGCCGAGTTGTTTTAAAAATTTCTCCACGAACTCCGGTGAATTTTTTGGCAAAATTCCCAGCCAATCCCCCGGTTCATAGTCAAAAGGTACCGGTGCCGTGATGGTGAGTTGGCAAATTTCCCTATCACTTTCCTTCCCGGAAAGACGTTTTCGTTCGGCTAGCTCGGCGACGATAGGTGTATCTTTCCCAGGTCCCATGGAATAAAGCTGCAGGAAAAAAATAGCCAATGGCAAACAATAAGGTCCATTTTGGGCCATTTCTCTGGAAAATATGATGGGAAAATTCTTGACGAGGGGCCCGGTGAAACTCAAATGCCAGCCTCAAAATGTTAATTTCCCCACCTTCTCCTCCGGAGCCACGGTGCCAGTGCAAAAAAGGTCCGATGGAGATCCGCCACTTTGGGGCGCGGGTTTTTCTCTACGATCCTGTGACAGCGGCGTTTCTGCTAGTCCGCCACCGGAGGCATGGTTTTTGGGTGGAACCGGGGGGGCACGTGGATGGGAATGAGCGCCCCGATGGGGCTGCCGTGAGGGAGGTCCGCGAAGAAACGGGGATGGAAGTTCAACTCATCGGCGCATCGCTGCCAAAATTTCCCAGTGATTGTGAAGATTTTCTTACCCAGCCACTGGCCATCCGCAATTGCCCCATTGCTCCCGGCCACGTGCACATGGACTTCATCTATGCAGGAATTCCCGTTGGTGGCTCCCTGAATTTTTCCGAGAGAAAGCCGGAAGACGTTGGATGGTTTCCATTGGAAGAAATTGTACGGGAATCTTTTTTGGCACCTGCGAATGTGCGCCTCTGGTGTCGCTATTGCGCCCAACATGTGCTACTCTACCTCCAATCACCGCTAGACAGGAAAAATAGGGACGATGGAAAATAGCGTAGATCTGCGCCGACTGCAAAAATCGATCGGTTACCACTTTCATCAAAAGAAACTTCTCGAAGCGGCAATCACACACCCCTCCTTCGATGGGGCGGTGTCCAACTACGAACGCTTGGAATTTTTCGGAGATTCCGTTCTCTCCACCATCCTCTCCGAGGAACTATATCGGCGCTATCCGGAAAAATCCGACGGCGATCTGTCCATGTACCGCACGGCTCTCACCAATGGGCGTTTTCTAGCGGAATTGGCACGGGAATTGGAGTTAGGGACATTCATTCGCACGAAGGCCATCATTAACCCTCAGCAGCGAGATTCTATCCATGAAAATGCCTTGGAGGCCATCATAGGTGCCATGTTTTTGGATTCCAAGTACTCTAAGGTGCGAAAGACCGTTCTGCGCTGGTATGATCCCTTCGCCGAACGACTGGAACGGGAACTGAAACGCACGAATCCCAAGGGGCGCATCCAGGAACTAATCTGTTCCCTACGACCAAATTCCGTCCTTGATTACCGACTCATTGCAGAGACAGGAGAGGACCATGAACGGGTCTATAGCATTGCTCTCTACTGCGAAAATGAACTTCTTGGAATTGGCTCCGGGTCCAGCAAAAAGGTCGCTGAGAAAAATGCCGCCTTCCACGCCCTGGAGGTCATTTTCCAGCGGGCAAAGCTGCAAATTTGATAATCTCCCGTGATCAGTGAAAGGGCTTACGGGAAGCAGGGACGTGCCCAGTCAAAAACGCACTGGCAAAGGACGGGAATGACGGCAATGCGCTCCAGGGGAGCTGCGGCCTGGAGGGAAGTAACTTTTTGGGAACACTGACCCTGCAGCGTATTATCGTGGACAAGATTGAGCCCAATGCCAACGGCAAGGCCGTCCCCATCTGTTTCGAGAAGGATGCCGCCCACTTTGGCCCCATCCAACAAAAGATCGTTGGGCAGCTTGACCTTCAGGACTATGGAGAATTGACGGGCAAATGCATCGGCAATGGCCATAGCCAACTCCGTGGACAGGGGCCCAATGTCCCTGTCTGGGGCAAAATTTGGGAGCCCCAATGTGAGGTAGATGTTGCCTGTCTGCGAACTAATCCAGCGGCGACCGTGCCGACCCCGTCCCGCCGTCTGCCTTTCTGCCAGTACGAAAATAGGACATTTTTTCCGACGAAGGAGGTCCCTTGCCACATCCATGGTACTACCCGTTTCATCGAGAAAATAAAAATCCCAATTCACCGGTCCCGTTGACAAAATTTTCTTCAGTTGCTCCGAAAAATCCCCTCCAGCAGCATCTTGATCCATTGACATGAACCCCAATGCCGGCTTTATTGCCTCCATGTCAACGGAAAATGTTTCGAAAAGCGAGACCGTCGGCGAAACCTCCTGGGTTGATCGAACGTTCCTGTTTGTCTGCGCGCACCGGCGAATTTTTCTACGGACTTTAATTTTGGTCCTATTCCTACTTCTGGGTGTTGGGGGGAGCGCCCACTGGAAAAAATATCGGATGGGCCGCATGCAGGAAAAATTTTTGGCGGCATTGGAATCTCCGGATGCGTTGCAGCGCTTTGCCGGCCACTATCGCACCAAACCTCTGGGAGCGCTGGCGGCCTACATGCTAGGGAATAGGGCTCTGCGCATGGGGGAGTTTGCCGCCGCCGCCCATCACTTTTTTGCTGCCTCGGGAATTCTGTCTAACACGGAATTCGACGGCGTGGCCACCCTCGCCGCCGCCGTTGCTTCCATCCGGGATGGAGAAACCCAGTGGGCCCGGGAAAAACTCACCCGTCTGGCCTCCGATGAGGATCAAATCTCCGTCGTGCGGGCCGGGGCCGTTTACATGCAGGCATTGCTAGCCTACGAGGAAGGGGACCTGGAGTCTGCACGCACCTCTGCAGATAGCATTGCCCATCTACCATCTTCAGGAATTTGGGGTACGAAGGCTGCCATTCTTGCGGCCGCCCTCCGGTAATTAAAAAAGTGTCCCGCATAGGTTTTGCCCATGAAAGTTGGCATCGTCGGTCTTCCCAATGTTGGAAAAAGCACACTGTTCAATGCCCTGACGCGCACTCGAAAGGCGGAAGCTCGCAACTACCCTTTCTGCACCATTGACCCCAATGTCGGCATCGTGCAGGTGCCGGACGAACGGCTTGAATTTCTCAAGGCTATGACGGGAACAGAGGTGGTCATCCCGGCGGCCATAGAATTTGTCGACATTGCCGGATTGGTAGCCGGAGCGAGCCGCGGAGAAGGGCTGGGAAACCAATTTTTGGCCAGCATCCGAGAAATGGATGCTTTGGTCCACGTGGTTCGTTGCTTTGAGGGAGGAGATGTCCTCCACACCATGGGGGAGGTGAATGCGGAACGAGATATGGAAGTAATTCAGACGGAATTGCTTCTGGCAGACCTTGAGTCCCTTCGGACTCAGTTGGATCGGCAAAAAAAGCGTGCAAAGGCCATGGATAAGGAGGCGCTGCTTTCCTGCTCCCTGGCGGAACGACTAATTGTTCACCTGGACGAAGGGAGACCCGCCCACGGCCTACCCGTGACGGAAACGGAGGAACCGCTGCTGAAAAAATTTTGTCTCCTCAGCGCAAAGCCCGTCCTCTACGCCTGCAACGTCGGGACCGAGGAGCTGGCTGATTCTAGGAAAAATCCCCACGTGGCCGCCGTCATTGCCCATAGCCGGGCCAATCCTCCGGCGGAAATCTGTGTCATTGGCGCCCAGCTAGAGGAAGAATTGGGAGACTTTCCTCCCGAGGAAGCTAAAAAATTTATTGTCTCCCTGGGGATTGGTGGAAGCGGCGTCGAAGAACTTATCCGAAAGGCCTACAAATTGCTTCATCTGGCATCATTTTTCACGGCTGGAATCCAGGAGGTGCGGGCGTGGACGTTCCGCGAGGGCATGCGGGCACCGGCCTGTGCGGGGGTGATCCACGGCGACTTCGAGCGGGGGTTTATCAAAGCGGAAATCGTTTCCTTTGGGGACCTCCGCCGCCACGGAACCGTCGCCGAGGCACGGGCCGCCGGCCGCTACCGCATGGAGGGCCGCGACTATGTTTTTCAGGACGGAGACGTGGTCCATTTTCGCTTTTCCAAGTAACTTTTCAGTCAAATACTTTGCATCCGAATGCCAACGACCAATGGAAAATAAATAGCGGATAACCGGGAAACTTTTGCCCCCATTTCGCACTTGCCTTCCGCGGTCACCGGAGCCATCTAGGGTTCGGGCTTCCATAGTTCAACGGACAGAATGCCGGTCTCCGGAACCGGCGATTTGGGTTCGAATCCCAATGGGAGCGCCGGTGGAGGAATTTACCGCCGCCGGATGCGGAGGGGTGTTGCCATTGGCATGTGTCCGCCGGGCGATGTTGGGGAGACGCCATGAAACTTTTGACGAAGCATGCGCACGGTTCCGTGCGGGAGCTGTGGACCATTGCGTGGCCGCTGGTTTTATCGGCGGCGGCCAATATGTTTATGCTGCTGGGAGACCGCATTGTGCTGTCCCGCTACTCCACGGAAGCCTTCAACGCAAATGTCGGTGCTCTGCCCTGGGTTTGGACGGCCTATTTCCCATTATTTTCCATCGTTTTTATTGCCAATGTTTTCGTCGGCCGTCACAATGGTGCCGGTGACTTTAAGAAAATTGGGCCCACCGTCTGGCAAATGCTGTGGTTTTCCCTTGCCCTTCTAGTTCCCTTACTGCCACTCTCCTACTTCCTTGCACCCCATTTGCTCGCCCATGATCTTCGCGGGCTCGGGGTTCCCTATTTGCGCATCCTGCTGCCATCGGTGCCCATTTCCCTGGCCTCTTTCGGGGCGTTGGCTGCTTTTTTTACGGGTCGTGGGGAGACCCGCCTCGTTTCCGCCGTATCCCTATTTTGCAACGTGCTCAATTTTGCCTTGGATACGCTGCTGGTTTTCGGCATCGGCCCCTTTCCTGAAATGGGTATCTGCGGTGCCGCCTGGGGAACGGTCATTGCCCAGCTGATTGCTCTTTGTCTTTTCGGATTTTTTTTCCTCGACCGGCGTCACCGGGAGAAGTACGGGGTCAATGACTGCCGTTTCAATGGCCGCATTTTTTGGCAATGCTTCCGCGTTGGCGGCCCCAATGCCTTTAGTGCGACGATCAATTTTATCCTGTGGAGCTGGATCGTTCAGGTGATGGCCCACTACGTCAGTTCGGAAAATTTTACCGCCTTCGGGGTCAGCAATACGCTCTTTTACTTTCTGCTATTCTTTGTCGAAGGGGTGAGTTTGGCTACGGGAACCATTGCCTCCAACGCCTACGGTGCCGGTGCCTGGGAGGTCATCGGAAGGAACGCACGTTCCTGGCTAAAATTATCCATTTCCTTCAGTATTTTTGCTTTTTTTGTGATGGTGATTTACCCGCGCCCCCTCCTGTTTTTCTTCGTCGACGGACCGATGACCGATGGCTTCCGGTCAAATCTAAAGACCATGCTTTTTCTTACCTGGCTTGCCATCGCCAACACCGGCATAGAATTCAATCAGCGGCAAACTCTAACTGCCTTCGGGGACACTCTTTTTACCATGGGGGCCAGCCTGTTCGGCTACGCCGGGATGGTCATTATCCCGGGATTCATTGCCCTCCGAATGACCCACAACGGCGCCTCCTTCCTCGTTGTGGAGGCCATCAGTCAGATTTTTTTCATCATCACTTTTTACCTGCGCTACCGTTTCCACTGGATGCGGCATCGGTCCCCGTCGCCGTGACGGATGCACAGTTCCATGGATCGTTAAATTTTTCCCATCGGAGGAACATTGCCAATGTGCGGCCAGGGAATGGCAAAATTTTTTACCGCACTCTATGTTTTCTAGAAAAATTGCCATCTGCCGCCGGCTAACAGTGAATTTTTGTTCCGAAAAGAAACGGTGAAGGACCCGCCTCCGCAGGGCCCGGGGGGCGCCTTTGAGAGGTTCTAGTCGCAGGAAGGAGCCCGCCACGGAAATTTCATGGAGGTCACTGGCCAGCGATTCCAGGGCATCGGAGTCTTCGAGGAGCAATTCCCGACTGTGGAGCAGTGACCTTTCAAAGTTCCGCAGCGGTTCGAAGGAGCGCCAGAGGGGCAGCAGTTCCAGACGGACACGGTTTCTGGTGTGGACAGGCTGGCCGTTGGTTTCGTCCTCGCACCAGGGCTGACCAATGGCCACCAAATATTGTTTCAAGTTCTCCTTCGTTAGGTGCAATAGGGGGCGCAGGTGCACGCTTCCATCCAGAAATCGCTGGACTTCACGGGGTGCCGTAAGTCCCTCCAAATTAGCTCCGCGGGCCAGCCGCAGCAGAAAAGTTTCCAGGGCGTCGTCCCGATGGTGGGCGGTGAGCAGGTAGGGCGTGTGATAGTCGGCCATGACACGGCGGAAAAATGCCATCCGGTGCCGCCGAAGGTCCGCCTCATTGAGTCCGCCCCCATTCTCCAGGGAGGACCGGTGAAAGGGAAGTTCCAGCTCCGAAGTCAGATTTTCCACAAATTTTTGATCCCGCCGGGAAGTTATTGGCCGAACGCCGTGGTCAAAGTGGAGAACGGCGAGCCGACTCCGCAGCTGCGGAGTCGTTCCGTGGAGAAGACGGAGGAGGGCGACGGAGTCGGCGCCGCCGGAGCAGGCGACACAGAGGACTTCCCCGGGAAATTCTCCGGTGGCGGCGAGCGCGTTTTCGGAGAGAAAAACTCCTTCCACCGACGCAGGACAAAAAAAATTCAGAGGGAAGCAAGAATTTCGACCGGGAAAAATGGAATGGAAAATGTGAAGAAGATCCTTTTTTGCAAAAAACCCTTGCGCAGAAAGAAAAAAGTTTGGAAAATCCGACCGTGATCTACTGGAAACGGCGACGGGTGTTATCAAATTGCAGCGGCATTTCAGGGAAGAAAGGAAGCGGTGGGTCGGCCGGAGCGGACAAATCCGGGCCATCACTACGGAAAAATCTTCTTTTCGGTCTGATCGCCGCAGTAACGGCATTTTTCCCGGTCCAGTCTGCCACCGCGGCCGTTTACAGCTACACTGATAGCATAGGAGCCCGCGTCGAAGCTGAGGAGTCTTTGGCCATTTTCGGAAATGAAATCGTTGTTGAGGGTGAGTACTATTTTACTCCGGACAGCAGTACATGTGATAACAAGGTGCAAGTAAACTACGGTAGCGCGAAAGCCGATCCGGACCATATTTTTGGTGGCCTGTCCATCGGAATCGGCAATGTCCATGGCAATGAAGTTGAAGTCATAAATGACAATGACTGTGAAACCGTGAATATCCACGGAGGATTTGCTTTCTACGGGGACGCGTATGGGAATGAGCTGATGATTGGTGCATCCGCCTCCGCCAATGGAGCCATGGGGGGATCCGCTTACCTGGGGAATGCCCATGGCAATATCCTCACATTTCGGGGAATTTTTGCGGACTTCCTCTGTGGAGGTTGCGTTGGTTCCAGGGGAAATGCCTACGAAAATGAAGTGATCATTTCTGCGGACGACGACAGCACCATCGAGAAAGTTCACGGCGGAAGAACCTTCTGGGGAGATGCCTGTAGCAACGTTGTGTCTGTTTTCGGTGGAACTATTTCCGAAGAAATCCACGGCGGCGAAGTCATGAACGACGGCAATGCCCATGGAAATTCGGTAAAAATTTTTGCGTCCTCTGATGAGTGCGATGTGACCATATTTGGCGGCAGCGTCGCGGGAATGGGTGATGCCTACGGAAATGTCGTTGGGGTTGTTGGTGAGAACGATGACGGTGACCTCTTCTCCGTTGGCGCTATTCAGACGTCCGTCGGCGACATCCATGGAGGCTACGCGAACAGCGGAGATGCCTACGGGAATAACGTTTACTTTTCCGGGGGTTCCGGAGGAAATTTCTACGGCGGCACATCCATGGCCAATGGGTGTATCGGAAATGCATATAATAACAGAGTAAAAGTTTTTTCCGGGGAAGTTGGGGATGTCCACGGGGGATACTGCGCCGGATCTGGAAATGTGTATGGCAATGGGGTGGAAATTTCCGGATCCGACACCGAAGTGGGATCCGTTTTCGGAGGCTATGTCCAATTGGTATGTAGAGAGATAGAATATGAGGATGAGGATGGAGATATAGAGGAAGTGGAAGATGAAGTTCCCGCCGCCCCCGCCGGAGTCGCATCCGGCAAATATGAAGTTATCGGCGGCTTCGGAGACGCATCCGGCAATTTTGTATCTTTTTCGGGTGCCCATTCCGCCGATGTCTTCGGCGGGAAAACTTCTTTCGGCGATTCCTGCGGCAATGTGGTGTCAATTTCCTCCGGAGAAATTTCCGATTCCGTCATCGGTGGATGTAGCTTTAAGGGTCATTCCTGCAACAATGTTGTGAATATTTCCGGTGATAGTACGTCCGTTGCATACTGCATTGTAGGCGGCTGCGTTGACCTATGGCTCCCCGACGAACCTACGGTGTACGATGATGGGACCGAATTTTCCTACGGAACCTATTGGGACTACGAAGACCGCGGTGGTATCGGAAATGCATGTGGAAATAGTGTGAATTTTTCCGGTCAATGGTGCAGCGAGATCTATGGGGGGTACACGTTCTTTGGAAATGCGAGCGGCAATGCGGTAACCATTTCCGGCGGTGGAATTGATTATGTGTACGGTGGTTACACGGAAAGGGGCGACGCCGATGGCAACACCGTTAATCTTTCCAATTGCTCAGTTAGAGCAGCCGGTGGTGGCTTGACGGATATCTGGGGTAATGCGCGGAACAATGTCGTCCATGTGAAGGATTCCTCTGTTTGGGGTCAAGGAGTTTGGGGAGGCAGTGCGGAATTTGGCATAGTCAAAGGCAATAGTGTGTGCATTGAAAACTCCTATGTTTCGGGTTCAATCGTTGGCGGTGAGGCCGTGGATGCTCGGAGCCACGTGTGCAATAACTCGGTAACTATCGCCGGCACCTCTGACATTTCCAGCGCGACGCTGCTCGGCTGGTCGTCGCTTTCCGGAGGAACTTTGGCGATGCACGGCGGAAACGCCCTCCATTTGAAGGGTTGGAGAGGAAGCGTTGCCAGCATTCAAAATTTTGAAATTCTCCGCTTCACTCTACCTCGAGGAATCGAAAATGGAGAAACCATCGCAACCGTTGCTACCCCTGGCCCACTTAAGGTAGTAGTCTCTGACTGCGGATTAATCCTCCAGGATGATTTTCTGGTCGAGATTGCCATCGACGCAACGCCGAAGCTCGTTGGAAACGACGAAATTTGCCTGATCGACGCTTCCGAGTGCGTATCAGGAGACTATGTCGTGGCCGATTTTGCCAATGACGACGACCAAACCACCTGCCGCTACGGCTGCAGCAATTACACCTTTGACCTGAGCGAAAGAAGTAACTGTCTCTACGCGAAACTTACCAACGTCGAGCTCGTTCGCTCCTACCTGCATGGCGTTGCGGCGCGGACCAATGTGATCAATTCCAGCGGCGACCACATTTCCGGGCTCATTGAAAATTGGCAATTCGAAGAAGATTTCCTCGTGGCCAATAAAAAATTCAGCTGGTTCATCTCCGCCTTCGGAGAAAAAATGCACGCGAAGACAACTCCGGCCGTGACGAACCGGCGGGGATTGTTTGTTCTTGGCGGTGCCCTGGAGGGAGTTACGGCGACCGGTCAGCTGGTGGCCGGCCTGGCCACGGAGTGGGGCCTGGATAGGTACAGTGTCATCGACGACTACGGAGGAGGGGATGGGAAAATTATCCATGCCGGATTAAATCTCTTCGCCATGCACCAGTGCGCCGGCGGGGTCATGGCCAGCGTTGCTGCCCGGTTCGGTGCTGGAAAAATTGAAGATGACGACGGCATTGGGGGGGGCTATGAGAATCGGAGCGCCTACTGTGGGACCCGAGTAGCCATCGGCTACGACCTGAGAGTTTCGCCAAAGGGAACCGTCGAAGGCCTAACAAAGCTCCTTTGGAACCGTCAATTCGATAAAAACTTACTCTCGCGAGCCGGAGAAGATCTGCGATTCGACGCCGTAAATTCTCTGAGAACCCAACTATGTCTGCGCTACGTGCATAGTACCCCAGAAGGATCCAATCTATTCGCCGGAATTGCCTGGGAGAGGGAATTTGACGGAAAGATATCCGGCGGCGTCGGCGCCATCCACTATGGCGGGGACCATCTTGAACGGAAAGACAGTGCTCTTTTTGAACTTGGCCTGGAAGTCAAAACCGCAGAGCGCTGGGTCCTACAATGCGGCGCCCAGGGTTCAATTGGCGCCAGAGACGGCGTATCCGCAAGCCTGAAATTCTGCAAGAGCTTCTAGGGGAGAAGCAGTCTTCGTCTTCGGTCGGTTAGCCCCATGGACGGGAATGACATCGAAGACTGGAACGCCGAAGCAACCACGCCAACGTCGGAGTGGGAACTTCATCGGGAAGCCACAAAATTCTTAGATTATTCCCCTGATAGGCATCGGATCCAACGCCGGAGACCCCTCTTCGGCAAAGTCTTCCTCGAAGATGACCTGTAGGAAAATTTTACAAACGGCGTAGCAGGCTCGCTCGTAGATGAGATTTCTCTGGGTGGCATAGGAAGAAAAATCCAGCCTTTGGACAATTTCCCTGGTGGGCGTATGGATGGCAACCCAGACCAGGCCAACGGGCTGCGACGGAGAGCTGCCGGCGCGGGAACCAATGCCGACAACGGCAATGGAAAAATCGGAAAACAATCTCCGCCGGAGGCCCTGCGCCATGGCGCCGGCAACCTCTCTGCTGGCCCAGTTGAAGTTTTGCAAAAAAATTTCCGGGATGTCCAGCAGGGACGCCATGGCCTTCTCCCCCCATACCACCACACTACCCGAAAAAACAGTCGCAATGTCCGGTTCGTTGGACCACAGATTGGACAGCATGCCCCCGGTCACGGCCTCGGCGATGGCAACGGTTTGCTTCCGCCGCCGCAGAATGGAGTGACACAGAGAAATGAGCGAATAGATATCCGTACCGCAGTCACGACCCTGGAATGCGTAGTGGGACTCATCCAGAGACCCGTCTACCGCGTGCACACCACCCGTTGTCATTTTTACCTTGACAGGGACGGTTATAGGGATGCATTTGCATTGTCAAAGCGAAAGTTTTGCTGAGGGGGCGCATTGGATTCGATTCCGCGAAGCAGAACGGCGCTGCATGCCGGAGAAGGGTGGTTGGCTCCGTTATCAATCCATTCATTGTCACTAAATGGCAAAAATAACATCGTTGGTGGTGTTCAGTTCCGCGGAAGCGGGCTGAAGGCTGCCTAGGCAATGCCGCCCAATGAGGCGGCACGGCGTGGGGCTGTTCGCCCACCGGGCTCCACGCCGGTTGTCGGTGGGCAAGGCTTCGGAGGAGTGCGGACCCGGAGCCGAGATTACGCGCTCGCCGAAGGCATTCTAGGCTGCACCGGAATCCTTTGGTTAAATCCAAGGCACAGCTAAGCATGTAGACGCACCGTTCGAGGGCACGGAAGACGTGGGTTCAACTCCCACCGCCTCCACCGAATCTTTTCCCGGACCCTCAATTTCCGGGGCTGCTTCCGTTGGCGTTGCATTGGACTACGCCTTCCAATTGCCTTTTCATTTGCCCGACCCTTCAATTCCACCGGATCCGGCAGTGAACTTCGATTTGTCGGAGGGAGGTTGGGCGCCCAAACAAATCCTGCCTTCGAACATCTTCGTGGCTTGTCCTTTGGGGAATTGCAGTTTCTTTTTCACGCCATGCCGTTCTCGAGTCTTCCATTGCCGCTGTTTGCCCTTGCCATCTTCCTCGGAGGTGGAACTGCCGGAGCCTTCCCATTCTCTACGGTCGAAGCACTGGCGTCTGGAGCGATGCAGGGAATTACGGAATTTTTGCCAATTTCTTCGTCGGCACACCTGCTTCTTCTGGAAAGGGTTCTGACCGGTGAAAACCTTTCTAGGAGTGGCCGAGGGGTAGTTTTGACGAATTACCACCTTCTGCTGCAGTTGGCATCCATTTTCCCAGTTTTTTGGATTTACCGGCGGCGTATTGGTCAAATCCTCTCCGCTGTCATCCTTCGCTCCTCCCGGGCGCATCTGCGGCCGCTGGGGCTACTCCTCGTGGCGTTTTTTCCGTCTGCGGCGATGGGGCTTTTCGTGGACCGTCATTTTTGTGCCGCCGCCGTTGCTACTCCCCTAATGGGATCGTTCCTCTTTGCCGGAGGTGTGGGCATCCTCCTCTTCGAAAGGCTCCGCGGAAATCGCGGCCGTGGGAACATCGAAAATCTTTCCTGGCGCTCCGCTTGGACCATTGGACTGCTGCAAACCTTTGCTTTATTCCCCGGGGTAAGCCGTTCCCTGCTTTCCATCGTTGGTGGGTTGTGGATGGGACTTTCTCCGGCCTCCGCCGTAGAATTTAGCTTTCTTCTCGGGAGTGGGACAATCTGTGCCGCGGTTGCCCATAGACTACTTACTAGACAAATGGCCAGCATTCTTCCCCTTCCTGTTTTTCCCCTTACCGTCGGAATTTTTACCGCCTTTTTCTGCTCGGCGCTGTCCATTTCCTTCCTGCTCCATTGGCTGCAACGGCATTCGCTGCGTATCTTTGGCGTCTATCGCATTGGGCTGGGAATTTTTCTCCTCTTCCTTTGAAGCCCGGCCCTGGAACTTTTAGGATCCGCCCTCCATCCCAGTTACCTATGAAAGATTTTGAAATTTTCTACAATTTAGGAATTTCGTGCTTGCAATTGACCCGATGATTTTTGGAGTAGGCCCCACGTGAGGGTGAGTGTACCCCATGGCTCTTCTAAGGAAGTTAAACGGGGTTATCGGCGGGGGTCGCTGGGTCTGCAGAGTCTGTGAGGGTCTCTAAAAGTCATGTGTTGATGGAATATTTATGTCGCAAGTTGATAAAGCTCGGGTCATTGAAGAATTTCGGCTCAATGGGAAGGATACGGGTTCCTGCGAGGTGCAGGCGGCCCTTTTGACAGCGCGCATTCAGCAGCTGACCAATCATCTCAAGGAACATCGAAAGGATTTCCATTCGCGGAGAGGACTGATCGCCATGGCCAATCGCCGGCGGCGACTCCTTTCCTACGTTAAGGCAAAGGATGCGGAAGCTTATACGTGCCTCATTAGGGCACTTGGTCTGCGAAAGTGATTGAATTCGCGTCGTTTTAATTAACAAACCGGAAAAATGTTGGCCATTGGGACGGCGTGGGCCGGACAGGCGGAGACGCCGGGAGTTTGAAAAAGTGGAAAGAGTAGATAATGGAAGAAGATAAGCAGCGGGTGGCTTCGGTGCAGACGCATTTGGAGACGGCCGAAGGGTTGGGCATTGATATTTCGACGGGAAATCTTGCCGGACAGGCCAATGGGGCGGTCACCGTCCAGCTGGGAGAAACCGTCGTTTTTGTTGCCGTGACCGCAGCGGAAAAAGTTTCCTCGGAGCAGGATTACTTTCCTCTTGGGGTAGAGTATCGGGAAAAATTTTGCGCCGCCGGTCGCTTCCCGGGTGGCTACGTACGCCGGGAAGGCCGCCCCTCCGAAAAGGAAATTCTTACGGCACGGCTTTGTGACCGCCCACTTCGGCCGCTATTTCCTAGGGGGTTTCGCAATGAGGTGCAGGTGGTTGGCATGGTCCTCGCCGCTGACCTTGGAAACGAGCCGGACGTGCTCATGGTAAACGGTGCCTCTGCGGCCCTCCTCTGTTCGGATATTCCCTGGAATGGCCCCATTGGCTGTGTGCGCATCGGAGAAGTAAAGGGTGAGTTCGTTATAAATCCGACCAATGGAGAGCTTTTTGAGTCTAACCTCGACCTTCTCTACGTGGGAAATGAGCGGGACATGCTGATGATCGAAGGGAGCGCAGACCAAATCTCCGAATCCCGCTTTCTGGAGGCACTAACCTTTGCCCAGGAACAAATCCAGAGCGTC
Source organism: Puniceicoccales bacterium (assembly GCA_031290195.1). GTDB lineage: Bacteria > Verrucomicrobiota > Verrucomicrobiia > Opitutales > JAIRLM01 > JAITOA01. The sequence continues at coordinate 37,314 of JAITOA010000018.1, forward strand.
ATTGCTGCCCAGCGCCGGCTCGCCGCAAAGGCTGGGAAAGCAAAGCGAACATTCCCACTATTTGCGGTTCCGCAGGACATTCTGGCCCACTGCGCCATGGTCTACGGACAGGACCTGGCGGCGGCGGTTGCCCTGGCGACAAAACCAACCAGGGAAGCCGCCATACGGGAAATTCAGGGAAAAGCGCTTGTTTCCGTGCGGGAAAAATTCGGAGAATCCGTTCAATCCCATGCCGTTGCCATGGCCTTTGAGGAATTGCAGGAAAATTTGTACCGCAAGGCAATTTTGGAAGGAAAGCAGCGGGTGGATGGCCGTTCCGCCGAAGACCTTCGGGCCATTACCTGCGCAGCGGGCTTTTTACCCCGCGTCCATGGAGTTTCTCTATTCCAAAGAGGAGAAACTCAGGCCATGGTGTCGGTAACGCTAGGGACAGGCCGAGATGCCCAGGCGTTGGAAGGAATCACGGGTGGGGTTAATGAAAAGTCCTTCATTCTACACTACAATTTCCCGCCATTTTCCGTCGGCGAAACGGGGCGTTTTGGGTCACCGGGACGCAGGGAAGTTGGCCATGGGGCCCTTGCCGAACGGGCTCTCCTTCCCGTCATCCCCGATGCGGAAACCTTTCCCTATTCCCTACGCGTGGTGTCGGAAGTTTTGGAATCCAACGGTTCCTCTTCCATGGCAACGGTCTGCGGAGGATCACTGGCTCTCATGGATGCGGGAGTTCCTCTGCTGGCTCCGGTTTCGGGAATTTCCACGGGCTTGATTACGGAAAGGGACAGTGAGGGAAACATTACGAAGTACGTAGTTCTCACGGACATCCTCGGTTCAGAGGATCACTACGGGGACATGGACTTCAAAATTGCCGGAACGAATGAGGGGATCACTGGCTTTCAGTTGGATCTGAAAATTGCTGGCCTTCCCTTCGCCATTGCCGAGGAGGCCGTCCGTTGCAATACGAGGGCGCGGAGTCACATTGCAAAAATTATGGAAGAAACCCTTGCCGAACCGCGGACGGACCTAAAGCCCTGGGCGCCCCGCATGCGGCAAATTCAAATCCCCGCGGATAAGATTGGTGCGCTCATCGGTCCCGGCGGAAAAAACATTCGGCGCATCGCCGAAGAAACGGGCGCTAAAATTGACGTGGATTCGAATAATAGCGGTCGCGTTATGGTATTTGCATCTTCCGCTGCGGCATTGGATGCGGCGATACGGGAAATTGGACTTATGAACTGTGAAATTGAAGTTGGGAAAACCTACCGCGGCGTCGTGCGCGGCATTAAGGAATTCGGTGTTTTTGTGGAGTGCCTACCAGGAAAGGAGGGGTTGGTGCACATTTCCGAGCTGGACGAAGGTCGCGTGGAAAATGCGGAGGATATTTGCCGTATCGGAGACGAAATGGTTGTCCGCTGCATTGGTTCCGACGAAAGAGGTCGCGTGAAATTAAGTCGAAGGGCCGCCCTTTGCGATGCTCGCGGGGTACCCTATGAGCCAGCGAGAGCTCCGGCGTTTCGTCCCTCCGGGGGTGGATTCGGCGGTCCCCGCAGGGATTTTCCTTCGGGCGGCGATAGGGGGCGCGGCGGACCACCGAGGGGAAGGCCCGGAGAAAATCGTCCCTTTGGCGGCGGTGACCGCCGCGGCGGAGGAAGAGACAGCGGAGGAGGAGCACGCCGCGGCGGCTCGGACCGCGGATGGCAGCGGGGTGGCCGCGACTACTGATGATGGCATCCTAGCCGGGACTAGGACATGGGTCAGGCGGTAATGTTCAGTGGCCAAGGTGCCCAGTTTGTTGGCATGGGCCAGGCTCTCCAAGGTCGTTCCCGGAAAATGTGGGAATGCTTCGAGCGAGCCGGCGCCCTCCTTGGCTATGATATTTCGCGCATCTGTTTCCAGGGACCACCGGAGTTACTTGCGGAGACTATCATCTGCCAGCCGGCTCTCTTCACGGTCGGTTGGGGGGCTTTTTTAACGCTCCAGGAGGGTGGTTTTCTGGATGGTCTCACTGTTTGCTGCGGCCAGAGCCTCGGGGAGTGGGTTGCCTTGGTTGCAACTGGGATTGTCACCTTTGAGGATGGGCTCCACGCCGTTTCCCAGAGGGCTCGCTTCATGCAGGATGCCTGCGAGGGAGAAGAGGGTGCCATGGCCGCATTTATTGGGGGGCAACGTCCGAGAGTTCTGGAGCTTTGCGCGCTAGCGTCTGTCACCATTTCCAATTTCAATGCGCCGGACCAGGTCGTTATTTCTGGGAAAAGAGAAAATGTGGCGGAAGCCATTACCATGGCGGAAAAATTCGGAATTCGCCGCGCCGTAGCCCTTAATGTTGCTGGGGCCTACCACTGCTCCATGATGGCAACTGCAAAGGAGCGCTTCGCCGAAGTTGTGGAGTCTCTGCCAATGAAATGTCCGTGCGTCCCTTTTATTTCCAATGTTACCGGAAAGGTGGTTGAGGATCCGGAGGAAATTCGCCGGCTGATTATTGAACAGATTGTGTCCCCCGTGCGCTGGGAGGACTGCATGAAAACGGCCTGGGAACTTGGCGCCAGAACATTCTACGAGTGCGGGGCTGGAAAAGTTCTCGTCGGACTCTGCCGAAAAAATTTACCTGATGCCAGGGCAATTTCCGCCGAGGAACTGCCAGTCTGATACCGTTCAACCGATGTCCAAATTCAACGCTCCCATGGTCTTGCCAACGAGGTGTAGGGAACCGGCAACGAGAACAAAATCACAGGAAATGGTATCGGGGAGTTTGCCCAAATCCTCTTCCGGGAAGATGATGACTTTTCCAGAAAAATCATCGGGGACGAGGGAGCGGAGGGTGTCAACCGGCGTTGCCCGCTCCTCATCCAGGGAAACGAGGACCAATTCCGAGGCAACGGAGCAGAAAAAAGGCATGAGGTCTTCGGCCCGGCGTTGGCCCAGCATGGCGGCCACGACGGTGGGACGGCGGCGAAAATCGGAGGGCAAATTCTCCCAATTTTTCTTCAACATGTTCAACCCATGCACGTTGTGTGTACCATCGAAGATCCAAGATTTCCCCTGAATTTCCCTCCGATCCCAGCGCCCCGACCAGCGGGCCTGGGTCATTCCGTGGATGCAGCGGTGCCATGTATCTCCGTCGAACTTCTTCAGACCACACAGCCAATGGCGAGCGATGGCACGGGCAAGTTGAAAATTTTCCTCCTGTTCAACGCCATGGAGAAATTGCAGCGGAGGCAAAATAAACTCCCCTGGGCGTAGAACCAAAACGCCGACGGCCTCGGCAACCTTTTCAATGACACTAAACGCGGACGGAGATACGTTGCCAACGAAGACGGGAACGCCACCCTTGAGGATGCCCGCCTTCTCCCAGGCAATATCTGCTTCGCCCTCGCCAAAAAACTCTGTGTGGTCCAGTCCTATTGTGGTAATGGCGCAAATCTCGGGGTAAACGGCGTTGGTTGCGTCCCATCGGCCGCCGAACCCCGTTTCCAGGATAGAAACGTCCACGGCAAGCCGCTGGAAATAGTCCAGTGCCGCTGCGGTCAAAATTTCAAAACTTGATGGCACAGTTAGTGGATCCTCCGTTGCAATGGACCTTGCCAGCTGATCCCAGTGTGCAATTAGTTCAATAAAATCTTCATTGGGAATCGGTTGACCATTTATGCGAATGCGTTCGTTCCAGTGGACAAGGTGGGGAGAAGAATAGAAGCCAGTGCGAAGCCCAATTTCCCGAAATCCGCGTTCCAACATCGCGCAAACGGAGCCTTTCCCATTGGTTCCCGCCACATGGAGGAAGGGACCGGCGCAGCACACTCCGCCGGCTGCCATTAGTCGGTACATACGATTGAAACTTCCCGTTTTCCTTTCCCGCCATGGAGGGCAACTCGCATCCGCAGACCGGCTGTTATAATTCCCCAATATCCCCATTGGAACCCTGGGGATCCTACTAAAAAAATTTTTTCTCCGTTCAACATCATTTCCAAAAAGACGCGACCATTTCACGGTCCACTCTGGTTGTAGAAGTCAAAATGGCAGTCCTAGAACCTACATTAATGGTGGACGCCTCCGGGGCTAAAAATTAGCTTTTTTGGCAAGCTTGTTTTTGAAAGGGGGCAATGTGGTTGGCCGCACCCGTTGAAGATTGGAAGGCCCAGTCCCGCGAAGTTCTCCCCAAAAAAAATAGCAACGTAGCTTGACACTGACGGCCGTGGCCGTAGATGAAAGTCAAGCAGAGTGTATGAGCCAGCAGATCTTGACGGTTTTGGATTACATGGAAAAGGAGAAAGGTATTCCCAGGACCGAGATGGTCCGCGCCATCTCCAGCGCCATCATATTCGCCGCCCAGCGGAGTGTCAATGCGGGTCAAGACCTGGAGGTTTCCATTAATCCGAAGACGGGTGCTTTGAAGGCGTTTGCCAGGCTCTGCGTGGTAGATTCCGTGGGGGACCCCAACAGGGAAATTCACATTCAAAAAGCTAGGGAAACGGATCAAAACATAAAAATCGGCGACACGCTACGCCGGGAGATTGATCCGACGGTCCTCGGACGCATTGCCGCCCAGGCCGCCCGCCATGCCATCGGCCAGAGCGTCCGTGAACACGAGCGTAATCGGGTCACGGGCCAGTATGAACGACTCGTAGGCACCATCGTCGGCGGAACGATTATTCGTCGGGAACTTCGAGAAAACAGATATACGGACAAAGGACCAATGGTGGACTTCGTCGTAGACATCAGCGGCGATGAGGGTGTGCTGGCCCAGCGGGACGTCATTCCCGGTGAAGAACTGCGGACGGGGGGCGGTGTGCGTGCACTGCTGGTTGGGCTCAACGGAAATAATTCCGGGCCTCTTCTCACTCTTTCCCGTACGTCTCCCCGCTTCATTGCTGCGCTTTTACAGTTGGAAATCGCCGAGTTGGCTGACGGCACCATAGAAATCGTGCGCCTTGTCCGCGACGCCGGTTACAGGACGAAGATAGCCGTCCGTAGCCGAGATAGGCGGGTGGATGCGGTGGGGGCTTGCATCGGTGCCCACGGGGCTCGCATTAAAAATATTTTGAAGGAACTTGGCGGGGAAAAAATTGATATCATGGCCTATGATGATGACCTGGAAAAATTTTTTCACGAAGCATTGCGTCCAGCAGTTCCACAAAATATTCAAGTCGACGCGGCCAATCAGCGCATCCGCTTCGAAGTCCCCGAAGGAGATTTGGCCCTTGTCATTGGACGCGGCGGCAAAAACGCCCGTCTGACTTCCCGTCTGCTTAACTGGCGCCTGGATATCGCAACGGCAAGTTCCGGACAGGTCAAATTTGACCTCAATGTACAAAAGGCCGTGGAGGTCCTCAATGCGCACATCGGGTTGCCCGAGGAATGCGCCGCCAGGCTTATCACCATCGGCATAACGACTCCTGAGGCATTGGATGGGGTGACCGTCGGAGATCTCGTGGATGCGGGACTGGAAATGAAAGATGCCGTGCTGACCGTGGATGCGTACAAGCTGTACCTGAAACGACGGGATACTGGGGAAATTTAAATTTTTTGGCGGTCGCATGCCGACATATGGTAATAGTAATGAGTACGCGCGTTTATTTGCTTTCGAAAAGACTGGGAATTTCCAATAGGGAACTGATAGATCTCCTACAGGCGAAGGGCTTCGACGTCAGTAGCGCTTCCAGCTCCGTCGCGGACATCTACGCGGAAGACATCTTGAAGGAATTCGGCCAAAGAGACGTTGCCTCCGGAGAAGAGGAGGAGAACGTTTTGAAAACCGGCTCATCACCTAAAAGTGCGGCAACTGAAAATTTCAGTGGGCTCGGTGATGTGGATGTCGCCGGCGTAAATTCCCGGGGAAATGTTGGCAAGGGAAGTGATTTTGTCCAGGATGGAGGAGTGCGGCAACGGAGCGGGGAAATGCCCGAAACAAAGGCCCCCCCCCCAGTTCCATCGCCTCCGGAAAAAGTTCAGGGATCACGACCTCCGCAGCGGGAAAGAATCATGCCTCAGCTCCTGAAGGTTCCTTCCAAGGAATCGCCGGTGGAACGTCCTCGAATGATTCCACTGGAGAGGCTGCAGTCTTCCATAAGAGCACAGTATAATCGCTTCAACGGACGCAATGAAAGGCATAGTGGAGAGAAATTTCCCTTCCATGATCGGAGAGGACCGCAGCAGCAGTTGGGTGGTGGAGATGGTCGTAGTGGACGAGACTTTCACGGCGGACGGACGGACCGATTCGGTGAAAATCGACCCTTTTCTCCCGGATTGAGCCGGCCGGGCATTCCAGGAAGTGGAGGCCAGGAATTGCGCCGCGGGGACTTCCGCGCTCCCGCTCGGCAAGTTCCCGCGGCGCCGAAACCAATGGAAAGCGATGTCTTTCGTCCGCGCCCCGCGCCCGTTGTTCCCGCGCAGCAGTTTGCAATACCGATGGCGGCAGAATTCCCAAGTTTAGCAGCCAAAAAAATTCTGCCGATGAAATTTCCGGTCAGCGTCCGTGAGTTTGCTCCGGAAATTGGATTAAAACCCTTCCAGCTCATCTCGGAACTGATGCAAATGGGTATTTTTGCCTCCATGAACTACCTGATGGATGAGCCTATTGCCCAAAAAGTTGCAGGGAAATTTGGCTTTTCCGTTGAGGTGCGGCGCGATCCCATTGCCGCGGCACCGGTCCAACGCGTGGCAAGAGCCAAGCGAATTTCCCCGGACATCACTCTGGAAGAACGTCCTCCCATCGTCTGCGTCCTAGGCCACGTTGACCATGGCAAGACAACCTTGCTCGATGCCATCCGTCGGACCAGCGTCGCAGCTGGGGAAGCGGGTGGAATTACCCAGCACATTGGTGCCTATGGGGTGGAGTGTGGTGGGCGCAAAATTACCTTCATCGACACCCCCGGACATGCGGCGTTTTCCAAGATGCGGGAGCGGGGCGCCAATTTGACGGACATCGCTATTCTCGTGGTAGCCGCGGATGATGGGTTCATGCCTCAAACCGATGAAGCTCTCAAATTCGCTCAGAAAGCCGGGGTTCCCGTCGTGGTGGCCATCAATAAAATGGACGCCAAGGGTGCCAATTTAGACCGAGTTAAGCAGCAAATGCAGCAGAGAGGAATTGCCTCGGAAGATTGGGGCGGTGAGACTCTTTGCACAATAATTTCTGCCCTGAAGGGCGAGGGAATCCAGGCGCTTCTAGAATTAATTCTCGTGCAGGCAGAGATGTTGGCGCTGCAGGCCGATTACCACGGTCCGGTACAGGGAGTCGTCGTGGAGTCTCAAGTCGAAGTCGGCCGGGGACCAACCGCCTCTGCCATCGTGCAGGAAGGAACTCTCAAAGTGGGCGATGCACTGGTCTGCGGTGTTCAGTTTTGCAAGGTGCGATCGCTGGTCGGGGACCGTGGCCAAACGCTCGAGGAAGCATCGCCGTCGACTCCGGTGAAAATTTCCGGATGGAGCGGACCACTGGAAGTAGGTGCGGTGTTCGTTCGGGCGGAAAGTGAAAAGGTCGCTCGGGCCCAAGCCGATGAAAACCGATTGGCGGAAGAAGCTCCCGCGGGTGATAGCCTTCCACAGGAGAGAGGCCGACGGAGGCAGGATGCTGCCAAGGGGAGTTTGGATGTCCTCTTTGCGGCCATAAATGCCAAGCAAAAGAAGACCCTGCGCGTAGTTCTACGGGCGGATGTGAGGGGTAGCGCTGAGGCTCTTTCGGCCTGTTTGAATGCGCTACCCCAGGAAAAAATTGAATTGGAGATTCTTCAGGAAGAAGTGGGACTTGTCTCCAAGGGAGACGTAGAATTTTCCGTATCTTCCGGAGCCGTCATTGTCGCCTTTAACACAAAGATGGAAAATGGGGTGCAGGCATTGCTTAAGCAGCACGGAGTGCGGCTTCTCCAACACAATATCATCTACATGATCATCGAACAGGTACGCGACGCCATGGCGGACTTGCTGGAACCGGAAATCCAGGAAGAAAAGCTAGGGGTTGCCCAGGTGCGACAGGTGTTTACTCTCTCCAAGGGGGTCATCGCCGGCTGCATGGTAACCGAAGGAAAAATCATCCGCGATGCTCTGGCTCGAATTCATAGGGAGGGGAAGCAAATTTCCGAGGGGAAAATTACTTCCCTGCGGAGGACCAAGGAAGATGCGACGGAAGTGCGGGCGGGCTATGAATGTGGAATTTCCCTTTCAAACTATGAATTTTACCAGGTCGGTGATTCCGTTGAGTGCTACAAAATTAACAAAATTCGACCCAATCTTTAGCCATGGCCGACAGAATTTCCCGTCTCAGTGAACTGTTGCAGAGAGAATTGAGCATTTTACTGCACGGAAGGTTTTGCAGCGAAGCCGAGGCGATAACCATAACAAAAGTGAAAGTTACTTCCGACTTACACAGTGCGGAGGTATTTTTTTCTACTCACACCGACGGCGGAGAGACCGCGTGTTTGGAATTTTTGAACCGCCGGAGAGGGGAGCTGAAGCGTTTCCTTGCCCGACGCATTCGCATTCGCCAGTTCCCAGAGCTGCACTTTCACTTCGATCGGGGGCAGGTACATGAGCTGCGCGTCTACGCTATCCTCGATGGGCTGGCCGCGGAGAAGAAGTAATTCATTTTTTTTTGCTCTTTGGGGCGGTGAATCATGTTCGTGGATGAAGTTGAAATGTCCCTGAGGGCAGGCAATGGCGGCCATGGCTGTCTCAGCTTTCGCCGGGAAAAGTACATCCCAAAGGGGGGGCCGGACGGTGGCGATGGTGGCGATGGTGGCGACATTGTCCTTCTCTGTGATCGCAACGTTGGAGATCTTGTGGACTACAAATTTGTCCCCCACGCCCGGGCAGCATCCGGACAATCTGGCATGGGTTCCCAGAGACATGGACGTAACGGCGAAGATCGAATCCTCCGGGTGCCCGAAGGAACCATTGTTTACTGGAAAGATTCCGAGGAAAAAGCGGCGGAATTGTTGCGGGACGGAGACCGGGTCATCCTCCTTCGCGGTGGCAGGGGAGGCCTTGGCAATGAGCACTTTAAAACAGCTACAAACAGGGCACCGCGGCACACCGTTCCCGGAATGCCGGGGGAAGAAGGAATTTTCCGCTTCGAGATGAAATTTATTGCGGACGTAGGGCTCGTTGGCTTTCCAAATGCCGGAAAATCTACCCTAACCAACGCGCTCACCAACACACGACGGCCGACGGGACCCTACCCATTCACCACTCTAACTCCGAAGGTTGGAACCATCGGAGGGGACAGGATCGATGGACCGGTGACAATTGCCGATATTCCTGGCCTCATCGCCGGAGCTCACGCTAATCGAGGCCTTGGATGCCGTTTTCTGCGACATATTGAACGCTGCCGCATCCTTGTCTTTCTCGTCGACATGGCCGCCACAGACGGCCGATCTCCGACGGAAGACTTCCACACCCTACGGGACGAACTGCGACACTATGAGCCCGGCCTTCTGAATCGGCCCTACGTCCTAGTAGCCAATAAAATGGACCTACCGGAAGCGGCGGAACAGCTGAAAATTTTTTGCAGGGAAAACCCAAACAGCGAGGTCATTCCCATTTCTGGAACGACTGCAATGGGCCTGGAATTCCTGAAGCATACTCTACGCCGGGCATTGGGCGCCCTGCCTCCAAAAATACCTACGGGGATGCTCTCATAGGCAGATAGAAAATTTTTGGAATGCGACTTTTTTCCCGAGAGGAGCCAGGGCAAGCAAGTTCAAGGAAAGCGACAGTCGCCGATGGAAGGATAGAAGATGGCTGCGCCCATTTTTTACAATTTCTAAAAATAGGGGAAGAGGTCCCTCATTTTCTGCTAAATACCCAGCGAGGTGGCAAAGAAATTCCCGCAGTGCACCGCCATCGTCGCCATGGACTGTGAATCGCGCCTGCCGGCCGATTTGCTCCAAATAGCTGACCGCGGGGATCACCTCCACGACATTGTAGCTGCTCCGGTCGTCCTGGATGCGAATGGTGCCGCGAACGACGACGATGCTCCCGGGTTCAAGGAGGGAGCCGTAGCGTCCATAGGCATCGGGGAAAAGGTTGAGCTGGACGTCACCCCGTCGGCTGCAGAGCTGGGCGTGAGCCCAGAGTCGGTTGTTGGCCTTGGTAATTTTCTTTGTTACTTCCCCAATGCAGCCCATAAGCATAAATGGTTGGTTGTCTCGCATGTCTTCAACGGCTGGAGGAAATTGGTCCACATGCCGCTCCAGCCCGAGAAAAACATCTAACGGATGTCCAGAAATGTAAAATCCGAGGAACTCCTTTTCGTAGCGAAGACGCTCCCCCATGGGTAAAGTTTTCCCCCCTACTTCAATTAGGCTTTCCAGCGGATTGGCTGGCAGCAGTCCTGCGTCCGTGAATAGGTCCGTCTGGGAGGAATTTTTCATAGCCCACTCCTGCATTTTCCCCTTGGCCTTGAGCAGCCGGTCCAGCGCATTGACCAGGTGTAGCCGATCCACCCCGGAAGAATCGAAGGCGCCGCAGAGGATGAGATTTTCAAAGGTACGTCGATTGGTCGCTCCGGAACCCATGCGGAGGACAAAATCGGCGAAGCCGGCGAAGGGCCCCCCTGCCTCTCGCTCCTTCAGAATGGCCACCGTCTTTGACTCACCAACATTTTTGATGGCAGCCAGGCCGAATCGGATGGAGGCTAATTTGCCATCGATGGCGGGGATTGGAGTGAAATTTTCGTTGGAAAAATTGATGTCGGGCCCCAGCACGGGAATGCTGGAGGCAGCCGCCTCGGCGAGGAAAAAGGACAGCTTATCCACGTTTCCCAGCTCCGCCGACAGTACGGCGGCGAAGAATTCCACCGGAAAATGAGCTTTCAGATAGGCCGTTTGGTAGGAGAGGATGGCATAGGAAATGGAATGGGACTTATTGAATCCATAACCGGCAAATTTTTCCAAAGTATCAAAAATCTCGTTGGCCTTTTTTTCGGAAATACCATTGGTTTCTGCTGCTCCTTCTACGAAGATAGCCCGCTGGGCATTCATGGCCTCCGCGTTTTTTTTCCCCATGGCCCGGCGGAGGATGTCGGCCCCTCCCAAGCTGTAGCCGGCCACGACCCTGGCCGCCTGCATGACCTGTTCCTGGTAGATGAGCACCCCGTAGGTGTTTTTGCAGACGGACTCTAGGACGGGGTGGGCGTAGCGGACACTGGAAGGGTCCCGCTTGCGGCGGATATAGTCCGGGATCCACTCCATGGGTCCCGGCCGGTAGAGAGCACTGAGGTCGCTGATGTCTTCGATGCCATGGACACCAAATTGCCGGCAGAGAGACCGCATGCCCTCCGACTCCAATTGAAATACGCCGGCATTGTCCCCGGAATTGACCAACTGGTAGGTGTCGCCGTCATCGAGCGGAATATCTTCGATGGAAAAATCCTTTTTTTGCCGCCGGATAAATTGGACCGCATCGGCGATAACCGTGAGAGTTTTTAGGCCAAGAAAGTCCATCTTGAGAAGGCCCAATTTTTCCACGTAGTCCTTGGAGTACTGGGTGGTCAGATTACCTTCCTGGAGGGTGACAGGGATAAAATTTTCCGTGGCTTGGTCAGAAATTACCATGCCACAGGCGTGGGTACCCGCATTGCGAACGGTTCCTTCGATGATTTTTCCTTGGTCGATCAATTTTCGAAGGATGGGGTTGTGCTCCATTTCTTGGCGAAGTTCCGAGGAACGTTCCACGGCACCGGAGAGATCAATTCCCGGTTCGTCTGGCACCATCTTGGAAATACGGTTCGCCTCCCCATAGGGAACGTCGTACACGCGCAGCAGGTCCCGCAGGGTCATCTTTGCTCCGAAGGTGCCGAAGGTGATGATGTTGGCCACTCCATCGCGGCCGTACTTTTCGCGGACGTAGTCAACGACCTCATCCCTCCGCCGCATGCAAAAGTCGATGTCAAAATCCGGCGGAGAAATGCGTTCGGGATTCAGAAATCGCTCGAAGATGAGCCCGTAGTGAAGGGGGTCCACGTCGGTAATATGCAGGGCATAGGCCACGATGGAGCCGGCTCCGGAGCCGCGGCCGGGACCCACGGAGATATCGTTTCGGTGGGCCCAATTAACGAAGTCCTGGACAACGAGAAAATAATCGATGAATCCCGCCCGCCCAATGACATCCAACTCCATTTCCATGCGACCAATTAATTCTCCGGCATCGGTTTCATAGGGTAGGGAGATCCCGGGTCTTTCTCCTGGCCGACTTAGATTAATAGCATAGCGCCTCTCCAAACCATCTTTGCAGAGACTCTTCAAGTAGGCAGCCTTGTCGGGAAATTGGCGGGCTAATTCCTCCGACATTTGGAAAACAGGGTAGTGATTTTCTCCGTAGGGTATTTGGCAGGAACACATTTCCGCTATTCGCAGGGTATTTTCCAGGGCATCGGGGCGTTCCTTGAACATTAGGACCATCTCATCGGCAGACTTGAGGTAAAACTGGTGGTAGGGCATTCGCATGCGCTTTTCGTCGGAGAGCTTGGCGCCTGTTTGAATGCAGAGCAGGGCGTCGTGGGCCTCCCAATCCCTTTGATTTACGTAGTGAACATCGTTGGTGGCGACGGCGCCAATGCCTTCTCCATCGGCCAGCCGGAAGAGTTCCGGAAGAATTTGTTTTTGCTCCGGGATGCCGTGGTCCTGCACTTCGATGAAAAAATTCTCTTTGCCAAAAATTTCCCCGTAGCAGCCAACGGCCTCCCGGGCCGCGGCCAGATTTCCCAGCAGGAGACATTGGGCGACATAGCCCTGGAGACAGCCAGAGGTGGCAATGAGTCCTCCGGAGTACTTCGCCAAAGTTTCCAAATCTACCCGCGGCTTGTAGTAAAACCCTCGCGTATGTGCCTGTGAGGCAATGTGCCCCAGATTCCGATAACCCTCTAGATTTCGAGCAAAAAGGCAGAGATGGTATGGTTTTTCTTCGCGCGGCGGCCGATCTGCCATTGTGTAGCCCCAGAGGGAGTAAGTTTCCATGCCCACGATGCCCTTCAACCCGGCCTGCTTTGTGGCGTCGAGAAACTGGGGCACCCCGTAGACATTACCATGGTCGGAAATGGCAACGGCCTTCATCCCCAACTCCCTTACCCGGCAGCAGAGACGGTCCGCCCGGCATGCGCCATCCAGCAGACTAAAGTCCGTGTGCACGTGCAGGTGAACGAACTCCCGGCCCATGGGAGGCATGGGAGATTTCATTGGGGATTTTGGCAATGGAATTTTCAGAAAAGGGCATCCCCTTGACAGATGTTTTTTCAATGCACAAAATGTCCAGATGGCAAGGGAGGGGCAGCGTGGATTTACTCTGCTGGAGATGGTGGTGGTCCTTACTCTCCTGGCGATGGCGTCGGCATTTACTTTTCACTTTCCGCAGCGTGCCACCCACGGATCCGTCGCATCCAAAGTACTTCAGTCCTATCTGCAGAGCGTGGTTGACCACGGCCTCTCCCACGGCACTTCTAACCGAAAATTACTCATTGGCAATTCGAAGCAGAGGGAAGGAGCCCTCTGTGAATTTCTTCTGGCAATCGAAGGGGAAGGAGAATTCGAAATCAGAGCAGATCTACGCTGTGACCTGAGCAACTTTGGCACCATTGCCCCGCCCGGTGACGGTCTCTGGGATAGCCATTTCCCGGCTGTTCCACTGGAAATCAAGAACACCATGGCGGGGCGATGGCTTGCCGTTCCTTTGGAAAATTTTTTACCAACAACCGCCGATTCACTGCGCATCGTCTTTCTCCCTCGGAACGGGAGTCGACCCACCCAATTCTCCATTTCCGCCAATGGAAAAGTTATCGCAGAAAAAATGTGAGGGATTTACCCTCATCGAAGTTGCGGCGGCTCTGGTACTTTTGCTGCCAGTGCTACTTCTGGCCAATGAAATGTTCCTCTACCTGCAACGCCAATTTGCCCTCCAGGTGGCCCGGGCAGAACTGCCGGAACTCCGTAGGACCCTCGAAGATTTTTTGGAAAAAACAAGTCGCACGCCACACGGCGGAGAGTCTACCGTAGGCGTCACCTGGCATCGGAACGATGCCGGAACGATTCAAATTGAAGAATTGCAGGACGAAAAATTGCCAAAAAAATACCTGCAACTCACTCCCGTGGCCGGCATCGACCTCTGGCGCTGCGAATGGCAAAATGGAGAACTGTTCCGTGCCTTCTTCCTGGCTCCCTAGGCGGGACAGGGGGTCTACTTGCGCCGAAAACGTCTTACCAAACTCCGACTCTCCTCGAAGAGCCAGCACCCGAACGTGGTGAATTTCATGGCAACGGGGAGTTGCCATCGTTAAAAATTTATTGCGCATCCGTGTGTTTTTTTAGAAAATTAAGAACCATGGGTAAAAAAGTCTTTGCGGATACCTCCTTGGGAGGGGGGGGGATGAGTCTCCTCCGGAAAATTCAACGGCGGTCGCGGATAGGACAATCTCTACGGAGAAAAGCACTGGCCATCCTGCTGGTCGCCGCGGTGCCACTGCTTCCCCAGCAAGTGGTGGCTGAACCGGTTTCACTTAGCGGTAGTATGCTTTCTAATTACTACTATGGAGTGAAAGCGGAGGGTGCGGATGAAGCGGCCACCGGCGGTGAACTGATGGTCAATGGTTGTACTTTTCCTAGCACTGGTTACCTTTCCGCTGGATACAGCGCTGAAAGTTATGCAACAGGCAACTCGGTAACATTTACCGGTGATTCGACGAGCTTTGAAGGTTCAGGCAATAGCATTCGCGGTGGATGCTCAGATCATTTCCATGCCCAGGACAATGCCATCACATTCAGCGCCAATGTAACTTACACCAATAGTTTAAGCGAAGAAGAAATCTGTGGTGGCGATGCCGGCTTGAAAGCAACGGGCAATGGGGTGACCATTGACGACGGAGTGGTACTGAACTTTCTTAATGCCAGAGGCAGAATCTATGGCGCGGAGGCTGCCTACGCCAATGGCAATTGGGTTGCCGTGTTGGGAAAGGTGGATGTCACAGATGGTTGGGTCGAACTCGCTGGAGCTTGCGGTTATTACTCTGCTTCCTGGAACACCGTGACAGTCTCCGGTGGCTCCGTCAAAGCTAACATTTTTGGGGGATGCAGTGAAGGGTCTGTAAGCTGTAACAGCGTCATTGTCACCGGAGGTGCCGAAGTGGCAAAAGGGAAAGAAAGGGAAGGTCTACCAAATGGTATTTCTGGAGGTTTCTCTATGGTCAATTCTGCTGCCGGCAACAAAGTTTGCATTTCCGGAGAGGAAACGACCGTCGGTTCTGTTGCAGAGAGAATTAATGTCTACGGTGGTTTTATATACACGTATGGAGACTTGGACATTCCTTGCATCGGGAACGCCGTTGAAATCAGCGGCGGAACCATTGCAGCGGACATCTTCGGTGGCTATGCATTGAACTTTGGAGGCAATGGCTACGCGGTAGTTTCCAATAACACCCTGTGGATTCGCGGTGGGTCTGATACTATAAATCTGGAGGAGTCAAATTTATATGGTTGGGGAGGAGAAGGATACATAATTCACAGCAACAACACACTACACGTGGACAATTGGCGCGGAACGGTGAAGTCCATTCAAAATTTTGACAGGTTTCACTTTACCCTTCCCGAAGACGTTGCCGACGGCGACCTTCTACTCCAGGTTTCCGGAACCGCTTCCTGGCCAGACGGCACATTGGCGACAATCGACTTCGCCGGAGACGAGACCGGCCTCGAATTCGGGGACAGCATTACGCTAATCCAAGCGGACGAGTTGACCGCGGGAACCCTCTGCGCCGATCGGGTAGTTGCTTTTCTGGACGGCAACCCGTTTGCCTTCACGCTTTCCGTGGATGGGAATAGCCTCCTTGCCACGCTGGAAAATATCCTCTCCGTTCCGTCGGGAAGTAGCCACCTTGCCGCCATAGACCGCTCCTACTTCCACGGCATCGCGGCCGCGGTGGCCGGAGAAAATGCCGGCGGCGACTCCATTTCCCGGGTCATTGACAATTGGCAATTCGGTGAAGCCAAGGACCTTGGCCGATTCCTCTGGTTCGGGTCTTTCCAGGGAGACAAAGTCCTCATGCGGGCGGCACCGGTGGTGGAAAATAAGTCCTGCCACTTCAATGTCGGCGGCGCCGTTGAATATAAATCCTACCACGGCAACTTCCTCACCGGCGTCGCCGCTGAAAGCAGTTGGAGCGACTACGACGTGGAGCAATCCCTCGGCGGCGGCGGCGGAAAAGTGCGCCACCACGGGGCCAATTTCTTCGCGAAGCAGCGCTTCGCCTCCGGGACCGACCTTGCACTCATTGTCCGCGGCGGCAGGGGGAAAGTCCGCGACGATTCCGGCACCGATTGCTGCCGCAGCTACGACGGCCGGTCCAGCTACCACGGCGTCCAGGGGTCTCTCGGACGGCAGTTTCGAATCTCCGCGGAGGAATCCCTCGAGGGCTACGGAAAATTTTCCTGGAACCGGAGAACCCGGAGTGACCTTCCGACGGCCGGAGGCGGAGAGCTGCACGTCGACGCGGTGAATTCCCTCCGGGGCCAGCTGGGTCTGCGCTATTGCAGCGAGTTAAAAGTCGACGGAAACATCTTCTGCGGCATCGGCTTCGAACACGAGTTCGACGGCCGAATCGGAGGAACGATCGGAGCAACGGCCCTTCCAAAGGTCGGCGATGACCGGCGCAATTGCGGCTTCGCCGAGGTCGGTGTGGACCGAAGGATCTCCGGCCGCTGGGTCCTCAGCGGCGGCATCCGGGCAATGGCGGGCGCCAGGGACGGCTGGTCGGGCGGCATCCGCATCGGCGCGGCCTTCTGATTTTGCTAGAAGCACTACCCGATTTAGGCCCTCCCCCTCCAAGCCGCACGGACGCTGAAATCAACGGCCATTAAAAATGAGCTCGCTTTGCGTATTCCTGTCCTAGAGAGTCGCTTAAGAAATGTGGTGATACTTTGAAAGAGGTCTACTGAAAATTTCACAAAATATTAGCGGAAAATCGTAGAATCTACCACACTCCTAAAAAATTTAATGGAAGTCCTTCCTTGGAAATGCGTTGCCGCAATTGGGGAAATTGCCCAATAGGACTGTTCCATGGCTAAATTTTTTTTGACGGTCATCGGCTTTCTGATCTTCCTCCTCCCCAGATGGTTCCTGTGCAGCTTCTGCCACTGTCTCGGCGCCGTATTTTTTTACGGAGTGCCGCGGAGGCGCCGCTCCATGCTAAATAATTTGCTCCATGTTTATCCAAATTTGGACGGGAAGGAGCTACGCTCCATCGCACGGAAAAGCGCCGATCGGCTCATCGAAATGGGTCTCTTCGCCTTGGCATCTCCCCGTTTTTCTCCTCGGTACATCCTCCGGCAATTTTCCCTGCGAGGACCCTGGGAGGAGGTGTTCCGCTGCGATCGTCCTCAGCTAATTCTCGTTCCCCACCAAACATTGACGGAGGCTCTGACATTCGTTCCCCTTTTTCTGCGCATTCCCCGGGAGGAACTACGGGTGGGGGTTCTCTACAGGCCATTCGACGGCATGGGTTTGGAGAAATTTGTTAAAAAAACCCGCGAACGCTTCGGCATCCGACTGCTCTCCCGGAAAGACGGATTGGTCACCTCTGCCAATTTTTTGCGGCACAATGGCTGCGTCGGGCTG
Organism: Puniceicoccales bacterium; assembly: GCA_031290195.1. GTDB lineage: Bacteria > Verrucomicrobiota > Verrucomicrobiia > Opitutales > JAIRLM01 > JAITOA01. Next base: position 54,900 of record JAITOA010000018.1, read on the forward strand.
CTTTTCGACCAGCATGCTGGAGCATCCGGCGTGCAGACATTTCTCTGCGGGAAAGTAACTTCAACGACCCAATTGCCGGAAATTCTCCTCAAGCACAGTGGAGCGCAGGTCTCCGTGGCCTCCGTAGAACGGACGGCATTCTGGAAAGGCACCCTGGTCATTGAGCCTTTTCCCGTGACCGCGGAGACCGTTGGCGGCGCCATGGATAGCTGGTTGGAGGAGCAACTTCTTGGCAGCAAAAACTTCCGCGATAACTGGCTCTGGGCCCACAATCGCTGGAAGCGACCCATAAATCAACTGCTTAACCTCGGCGCTCGGAAAAATAGACTTCCCGGGGCCCTTCGGAGGGACCGATCGGGCGACCTTCCCAGAAAAACGGAGTTCTATGTCCGCATGCCCAACCGACTTGGAGAGACAATTCTGGCTCTGCCCATCCTTAGAGCCCTCCACGCGGGCCGCCCGGATGCCCGCATCACAGCTCTCTGCCCTATCCCCCATGCCAAATGGCTCACATCGCTCCCCTTCATCGACGGGGCACTTCCTCTCCCCGAGGGAAAATTTGGCTATTTCCGCCACATGCGGAAAAATTTTCGGAAATTTCCAGATCTGCACCTCCTTTTCACCGACTCCCTCCGCGGGGATCTGGAGGCATTTTTTCTAGGGGCAACCGTCCGCATCGGATTTTCTCGGAACCATTTTCACCGCCGCCCGCTGCTTACCCACCGTCTTCCCCTGGAACGGGCGCCAACCTTGCATTGGACGGAAGTCCGCCATCGGGCGCTAAAAAAACTAGGTCTTTCGGAGGAGCTTTCCTTGGAGCCACTCCTGGAGCCGAGATCACAGGCCCTTCCCCGGCGCATCGGCCTGCTTTTCAATTCTCGGCAAAGTCGAAAAATTTTTGGGTCGGAAGAACGCTGGAATTTTCTGATTCAACGACTGCTGGAATGGGATCCGGAAGTGCACATCCTTCTCTGCGGTGTCCGGGAAGATGCCGCCGCCGCGGAAAAAATTTTGAAAAATTTCCCCCTGGACCGCGTTTCCAATGGGACGAGTAGGAGCTCTCTTCCGGCTCTCGCGGAGGAATTGCACGGCTGCGGCGCCGCGGTGGTCGCCGATTTTGATGGACTGCACCTGGCCAATGCTCTGGGTGTGCCCGCTGTCGCCCTCCCGGGGCTTGTAAACTCACCCTCCAACGACCCCATTTTTTCTTCTCCGAAAGTAATTTTTCGCCCACCTGCCCTCGACGCCCCGATGGAAAAAATTACAGCGGAAGCCGTTTTCACTGCCCTCCAAGACCTCCTGGAAAAAACGCCGTCATAGCAATAGCCAACAGCCGAGCCGGAGGAAAATGTACATGCCAACTGTATCCGTAACCATGGTGAGGAAAATGTAGGCGCTCTGGGCCGGATCGAAGTTCATTTTTTGAAGGACGTAGGGGATGAGGGCACCCGACAGTCCGCAGAGGGCCATGTTGAGGACCATGGCAAGAAAAATAGCTAGCCCAACGAAAGAGTTGTGAGTGAGAATTCCACTGGCAACGGCCGCGACAAGTCCCGTCAAAATTCCGCTAAAAAGACCCTTAAATGTCTCCCGAATACAAATTCCCAGCGTATCTCCGCGACGCCACTCTCCCAGAGCCAAACTGCGAATTGCAACGGCCAAGGTTTGGCCACCGGCATTGCCGCCGAGACTGGTGATTAGCGTCATGAAGACGGCGAGAATTGTCAATTCTTCGATCTGCTTCTGGAAGAAGGAAACGACCAGAGCTCCGACGGCAGCGGTGAGAAGATTAATGAGAAGCCAGGGATTTCGCTTGATGACACTGTAGCGGACGGGGTCATGGATGTTTTCCTCGGCACCGGCACCGTGAAGAATTTGCATGTCCCGGGTAGCGCTCTCCTGGAGGATATCAATGACGTCGTCGTGGGTAACAATGCCGACTAGTCGCCCCATGGCATCGAGAATAGGAACGCTATGGCAGTCGCAGTCGGCCATCGTTTGGGCCACCTGGGCCGCTGAATCGTCGGCGTGGCAGGATCCGTGGACATCCGGATTGAGGATTTGGGAAATTTTTTGATTCCCCTGGGCCTGGATAAGCCGGTGCAACGTGACGCTTCCCACGAGGCGGCCCTGGCCGTCGATGGCATAGAGGACGTCAAGATTTTCCCTTTCCTCCCCCTCCCGGCGGAGAGTGGCAATGGCCTCATCCACGGTCCAATCGACGTTGACTCTGTTGACGTGGGGAGTCATAACCCCTCCGGCCGTGTCCTTGTCGTAGGAGAGAAGATCGTAGAGAGTTTTCGCCGATTGAGCAGGCAATTTTCCAAGCAATCTGTCCCTGTCGATGTCGTCGAGCTGGCGGACGATGTAGGCGGCATCATCGGGTTCCAGCTGCGATAAAATGCGAAGAGCCCGCATGTCCTTTAGCTGGACAAGCACTTCGGCGGAATCCTCCGAGGGAAGGTCCGAAAGAATTTCGCCGGCCAATTTGTCGGAAAGTTTTTTGAGAAAACCCGACTGGTCCTCGGGGGCAAGGCGCACCAGCACCTGACCCAATTCGTGGGGGGAAGTGCGGGAAAGCTTCAGACGGTCAAGTCCTCTGAAATCATTGCCATAGAGCTCCATGAGCTCGTCGAAACCATAGTTGTCCGACGGCGCCGCATCTCCGCCAGCCTCCTTTTCCCTTTCCGCTTCTCCGTCCCCCATCTTCCCGCCCCTCTCCGCTGTGTACCCCGATATGCAGATGGACCCCTAAAGTTCGTAGGTCTCCTGCGGTTCTGGATTGAGAATTTTTACTCCGGGCAAAACCGCCCGGAGGGCGCCATCGAAGCGGGCTCGAGAGTCGGCATCCCCGTGGGTTAGTATGATGTTGGAAGGCTGCAATTCCTTGGCCATGTAAACAATATCATCCCTATCGGCATGGCCACTAAGGTCAAACTTCTCCACGCGAGCCCGGATGGGCGTATCAAATTCCAGGGCGTGGAAGGAAAAAAGATCTCCCTTCTCCAAGGTCAAGAGTTCTCCTCCCGGTGTCGTTGGATCGCAAAATCCCGTAAACGCGATGAGATTGTGTCCGAAGGGGAGCAGGGAAGCTGCCACCTGGTAGGCGGGAGTGTTTTCCACCAGCATGCCGCTGCTTGTGATGAACATGCTGGGTCGGCGGATATCGATGCCTGGACGAATGCGACTCCTTGGAAGAGGACGCACATTGAGAGCGTTTAGCACACGTTTACGGAAACCAATTTCGGTTCCTGGAGCCAATCGATGTTTGGGATCCTGCCGCACATTGGGTGGACGCACGAAGTCTTTGGCCAGGTAGTCCAGTCCGTACTTCCTACGATCCCGACAAATTTTTTCAAAGACGTCGACGATGGCCAGGCCAAGGCCGGAGCAGTAGATGGGAAAATCCCTCGGGAGTAGGCTCCGCCGCCGCGCCTCGTGAATCAGAGTCACAATCTCCTGCATGCGGCCAAGGGCAAAGACCGGCAAAAGACAAGACCCGCCGCTTTTTAGCGTCTTTTCAATGGAGCCAAGCAGCCGCGTCATTTCCCCCTCGTAGGAAAAGCCTTCCGGATGCTCCACTTGACCGCGGGTCGTCTCCGTAATCAGCGTATCTACCTTCACATTGGGAACCTGTGCGCCCTCCAGGGTGTGCTGTCGGCGGAAAAGAATATCCCCCGTGAAAAAATACTTTTTCCCTTGGTGCTCCAGGAGAACGCAGGCGGCCCCCAAGACATGTCCCGCCGGATAGAAGGTGATGCGCAGGCGGTCGTTGTTTTTGATAAATTCCCTGGGTCTTCCGTAGTGCATCGGGAAAACGTCGTCGCCGACGGCATCCGCCTCCGGTCGGGAAAATAGCGGATACTCCTCCACATTTTTTTCATCCCGCTGCCGCAGCATGACCGTATAGGAATTTTGCAACATGACAGGAAGAATTTCGCTGGAAGCCAACGTCATCAAAACCCTCGCCGATGGTTGTTCCCGGTGGATGCAGGGCAAGGAGCCGATGTGATCCAAATGGCAGTGGGTTAGGAGAATGAGATCTATGGAGTTCTTCGGAATACGCGTATAATCCGGCAAGCTGGCCAGACCCAGATCCCTGGGACTCATGCCGCCATCCACAAGAAGGCGAAATTCTCCAATTTCAACGAATAGGCTGTGAGCCCCAATCTCCTGTTTCGGATTTAAATCTGTAAATTTCATACTAAAA
>JAITOA010000005.1 GCA_031290195.1 Puniceicoccales bacterium
GAAGCAAGATCTTACTCTGTTGGCTCCCAATGAATTTGCTGCTATTTGGATCCGGGATAACTACGGAGCGATGCTGGAAAAACATTTTTCGGAGAAGGTGGGGCAGCCCGTGCGTATTCACCTGAAAAATACCCTAGAGAAGGTTCCTTCCGAAAAAATAGAGGAAAAAATGGCCGAGCCGTCGCCGTCAAAGGCGGCCCAGAGGAGGCAGGTAGCTATCCGTCGCTTCGATGAGACCTACCTCATCGAACCGCGAAACACCTTTGAAAATTTTGTCATTGGCGCAGGAAATCAACTGGCCCAGGCCGCCTGCGTTGCCGTCGCCAGGGATCCCGGAAAGGCCTACAACCCTTTGTTCCTCTACGGTGCCACGGGACTTGGGAAAACCCACCTCCTCCAGGCCGTGGCCCACGGTGCCCTTGAGCGGCGGACGAAGCTGAAGGTCGTCTACACGTCTACGGAAAAATTTACCAATGAGTTCATTGGAGCAGTTCAGGAGAATTCCCTTGGAAAATTCCGCGAATATTACCGTAAGGTGGACATGCTGCTCATCGACGACGTGCATTTCCTTTCGGGCAAGGAACGCATCCAGGAAGAATTTTTTTACACATTTAATGAACTCTTCGAGTCGCAGCGGCAGATTTGCCTGTGTAGTGATCGGCCAGCGGCGGAAATTTCCCAGCTGGAAAGTCGCCTAGTTTCACGCTTCCAGTGGGGATTTGTGGCGGACATCCAGTCTCCCGACCTGGAAACCCGCATCGCCATTTTGCGCAAAAAAGCCCAGTCGATGAGTCTGGACCTCCCCGATCCCGTCGCCCAGCTGCTTGCGGAGGGAGTGTCTAGCAATGTCCGCCGCCTGGAGGGTGCGTTGAACCGCGTAGCCGGCTATGTCGCACTTTCCCGCCGTCCCATCGACGTCGCCGACGCGCAAAATTTACTTCAGGATATTTTCCAGGAAGAGGCTTCCCGGGTGATCCACGTCGAGCGAATCCAAAGGCGCGTGGCAGAACACTACAAAATTACCCTGGCAGACCTTCTCGGGAAAAGACGGCCGGCCAATATCGTATTTCCCCGCCAGGTGGCCATGTACCTTTCCCGACTTCTAACCTCCTACTCCCTCCAGCGCATTGGAACGGAGTTTGGAGGGCGGGAGCACGGCACCGTTATTCATGCCTGCAAAACCGTGGAGAGTGCCATGGAGCAAGATGAAGCCGTCAAGCAGGAGGTGGAGACCGTGAAGCATCTTATTTTGCAGTAAGCCGGAAAAATTTAGATCCTGATTCTGCGGACAGGTCTTTTGCCATTGGGAATGCGAAACCGATGGCAGGTCGTTGCGTGTCGCTGAACCTTTGGAAGTATGCTCTTCCGTTCCAATTGACATTTTTCTACGGGGTCGGCGCTTTACTTGGATCGATTGATTCGCTTTTTAGTGCCTGAAATGCATCTTTGTAGAAGGCGATGGACTGGTCGCCAAATTGGGCAAACCACACATAGATTGGCCGCCCTGAATGTCCGCTAAAGTCTCCATCCCGCAGGGTGTTGGCCACCGCAGAGACGGCAATTCCAGCGGCGATGTTTCTGGGGAATTTGTAAATATCCGTCGATATGTTACACAGCGTTATGGCCTCACAGTGCATCCTCATGGCCTCGCGCATGACTCCTTGGTAGCACATGGTTAACCTGGATGCATCCAGGTCAAGGGGGTGATTTTCTTGATGCTTTGGGCCAAAGGCCTGTATCACGGAAAGGGTTCCATTTTTTTTGCCGGGACCTTCGTGGGAAAACACCTGTCCCGGAGTCAACGTACCGACGGAATTCGCCTTGCAGGTTGGCGTGTCCTTCCATCCTTTTTTTGAAGAATATAGCTTCCAAATGGCTCCGCAAATTCCGCTGCCATTGCCAACATTCCCGTTGGCGGCATTGACGAGCATATCCGTGTCGCGCTGTATGGATTTTTGGTCCTTAGAGTAGAAAAGTCTAAGAGAAATTGGGCTACCCGCTGGTCCAGGAACAGCCAGTTCCACCCTCTGTTCTTCGGGAAGACCATTCCATAATTTTTCGCAAAATGTTGTCCGGTGCTCCCGGAGACCTGGCATCGGTTTCGTCAGCCACGCCGGTTGTTCCGCAGATGAAGCCAAGAGATTTCCCTGATTTTCCTGCGGTGGAAGTGAGGATTGCCCCTGAGAGGGTATTTGTTCCAGCGGCACACACCCCTGGATTATTCCTGGCGGATCCATTTTCTGTGCCTTCGCATCGCCTTCCTCGGCGCCCCCCTGCGCCGGGAGGGTGGGATTCACAAGTTTACTGGAAAAGGCCTGTGCAAGAAAGGAAAAAATTTTATAGGGAACGTAACATAGAACCCCACAGATGACCCCTAAAAAACTACCTAAAGATCTAGAACATGTTTCTGTTTTTACAGTTTTTGCAGGTCCCTGGTCCGTCGTCTTCGGTTCATTCACTACCCCTGTGGGAGAAGTTTGCGGCACGTCCGGATAGGCCAGAAAGCGCACAAATGTGTCATGTGAATGATCCTCGTAACATGGACGGTCCACGAATAGGGCGCAAAACTAAAATTCACAAGCCTAATTCGCGGAGCAGCGCAACATTTTCCATTTGAACGGTCAGCTTTCCTGGGGGCATTCTCAGCGAAAACTGGATGTTCTATTTTTCCTCTTTTTATTTTTTTCCGGGACATTCGCTGCGATGGTCGCCTCGAGCCTTTTTAGACGTCCCTGAATTGCCAATTGCTGGCCAATGGTAAAGACGTTTTGGGCAGTCCAATAGAGGACGAGCCCCGCGGGGAAGCCATAGCAAACGAAAAGAAAAATGAATGGCATGGCGGCAAAAACATAGCGCTGCATGCCCTTGTTCGGCATGGTGCTGGTTCCCATGCGCATTTGCCAGAACGTTGTGGCGGCCATGAGAAGTGGGAGAGGATTAATGGGAATACCGGAAAGGTGCCCCACGGTATCGGCGGCGGAGAGGTCTCGGATCCAGAGGAAGGAAGCGAAGCGCAGCTCCGATGCAGAGCGGAGCATGTAGTATAGCCCTAGGAAAATAGGAATTTGGATGAAAATGGGCAAACAGCCGGCAGCCGGATTGACTCCGTTTTCCCTGAACAACTTGAGGGTTTCCGCCTGTTTTTTTTGAGGATTATTCCTGTGGCGATCCTGGATTACCCGGAGAGGCTCCTTTAGCCGAACCATTGCCCTACTGGAGCGAACCTGGGCCGTCGTCAGCGGCCAGAGGAGTGTCTTTACTAGAACGGTTAGTAGGACGATGGAACAACCCCAATTTGGCAGCAATCTATGGATTCCCATCATCATGAAGAGCAAAATTTTACTCACAAAGCCAAACCATCCAAACTGCATCACTTTATCCTGGTTTTGGCCGAGTCGATCAAGGCGAACAAATTCTTTAGGCCCAACATAGTAGGAAAATTTAGCACCCCGGGAAAAGTCGCTGAGGGAATGAAGCAACAGCGTGGCCGTCCCGCCGATGCCGCGGGATTCCTTCCCTTCTTCGCGGATGGCGACGGGAGCGCAGTCCGTCGCCGTCGCCGGAATAGTCGGAGTGAGAATAGCCGCAAAGAATTGGTTTTTGATGGCTGCCCAGACGGTCGGATGAACTGCCCCGATGTGTTCCCGAGGCCCGTGGCGGCCGATGCCGAGGAAGCCAACGCCGGCGTCGAAGGACCGTAGTGCCGTGAAACGCGCCTTTTTGCCGTCGTAGGCCATGAAGCCGAGACTCCCGGTACTCGCATCTCCGGCCGTCGGCGGCAGACTTCCCAGGGAAACCTCCACCCCAAGATTTCCCGAGAAAGAAGTGCCGAATTTTTCGACGATTAGCTCATGGAGAATGGAATAGGGATCTTCTTCGCCGCTGGAATTGCCGATGGTATAGCGGCGTTCGACGGCCATGCCATTGGGAAGTGATCCGCGGAGTCGCAGGGAGTGGGGAGAATGCTCCTCAACCTCGAAGGGAACGTTGGCCAGCGGGAAAGATTTTCCGTCCGTTTGAAGGACCAGAGATAGGGCATCCTGCATTTCATCGTAGTCGTCGAAGATCCAGGGGTCCGCCGATCCCCGCTGCGCCGGATAGTTCCGCAGGGCGACGGAGCGGATGCCGCCACCGACTGGGGAAATTTTCACCTGCACAAAGTCGTTCTCCAGGGAAAGAGCAGTTCCGTCCGTCCGGCAACCGCGTCTTGGCTGCATCTCTTCGTGTCTTGGAGTGTGATCCATCCGCGCCTCGCCGATTGCAGCCTCGCCTGACTTTGGGGCCGGGGAGACTTCTTCCCGTGGCTCCGCAAAAAATAGGAAGACTGTGGCTAGCAGTAAGGAGCCGATGCCGGCAAATAGATGCTTCTTTTCCATGGGATTTCCAGATTTCAGGGGACCGGATCGTGGCCGCCCCTACAGAAGGGATGGCAGCGCAGGAAACGGAGGAGGATGAGAAAAGTTGCCCTCAGGGGACCATGGCGCCCAATGCATTGGCGGGCATAGGCGGAACAGCAGGGACTAAAGCGGCATTGCCCGGCGGGGCCAAAGAAGGCGATTTTCAAGGGCGAAAGGACAGCATAGACTCGCAAAATGCTCCGAAGAACGCCGGAACCCACTACTCTGCACACATTCACTCCGCCATCACTGCGGGTTTCCGCCTTCCTTGGCAAGCATCGATTGGAAAGAGAAATCCTACCGCCGAGTAAAAAATTTTGGTAAATCTTACACCGTCGAATAATTTCATTCGTCGTGTTCAAATTGATAGGGAAGGATTTCAGGGTTGAGTTTTAAAATTTCTTCGAATTTTGTTGCCATTCAATTATC
>JAITOA010000047.1 GCA_031290195.1 Puniceicoccales bacterium
CCAAAATTGCGTGCGATAATATTTACTATTTTATCAACGTCGATGGACTCCTGTACGCTAAATGAATCATTACTTATGTTCGCTATCCATTTAAAGAAAAATGAAAATATGTCACTGAAACTGATTGCTCCTTGCTTGAAAAGATTTTCGGCCTCTCCTAAAGATTTAATGGCGATGTTCGCCTTTTGGTCAGTTATTTTGGAGCAGTCGATCGTGCCCACATCCTTGATAGATACACTCATTGCACATTCAGTTTGCAAGAGAAGGATAGGGAAATCAAGCTTTGTATTAGAATTCTTTTGGCCGATGGCGGCAGATTTGGCTTTGCTGGACGGCTTTGCGGGGTTTGTCGAGTTTCCTAGCCATTCTCTTTACTTTTCAAAAATCCCCCCTAGTTTTTTCCCGTGCAGGTGAATTTTAGCGAGCGAAGTATGGCGGAAATGCGTCGACTGGAACCCCTTGAGCAGGTAACGATCCTTGGAGAACTGGGGGATTTGCGGACGGAACAATTTCTCGACGGCGCCGATCCCCGGCGCTTTGGTCGCGTCCACCGCGGAGGGAAAACTCTCTATCGGCTGCGCATCGGGGACCTGCGCTTTTACTTCGAATTTACGGCGGAAGGAATTTTCTGCCACCACATCCTGCCGCGGCACTCCTTTGAGGATTTCTGCTTCCGCTGCGGCTTGGCTTCCCCCAATGACGGCGCCGCGGAGCTGGAAGGTAAATTTTGGTATTTTCTGGAGGAACAGGGGGAACGGCATCGGGACAATGGAGCGGATAATGGCGGGAAACTATGAGGTAATGGCTCGCCGATGGCGGCCGCGTTCCTTCGCCGAGGTGGTGGGGCAAAGCCACGTTGTGCGAACCCTTTGCAACGCCATTGGATCGAATCGGGTGGCCCATGCTTACCTTTTTGTGGGTCCGCGGGGCACGGGGAAGACCTCCATGGCGCGACTCCTTGCCATGGCTCTGAACTGCCCGGGAGGTCCGTCGGTGGATTTCAACGGCGAAGACGCGACATGCACTGCCATCTGGCGGGGCGAGGACCTGGACGTCATGGAAATCGATGGCGCCTCCCATAATTCGGTGGAGGAGGTTCGGGAGCTCCGCGAACGCTGTGCCTACGGACCGGCGGCGGGCCGCTACCGCATTTTTATTCTCGACGAGGTGCACATGCTGAGCAGCGCCGCCTTCAATGCCCTGCTAAAAATTTTAGAAGAACCGCCGACCCACGTAAAATTCATCTTTGCCACAACGGAAATCGCCAAGGTACCGGCCACCATCCTTTCCCGATGCCAGCGCTTCAATTTTCGCCCCATTGGAGAGGAGGAAATAGCCACACACCTGTCCCACATTGGAAAAAGGGAGGGAATTGCCGCCGAACCCGCTGCTCTGGCCGCCATTGCCCGGCTCTCCGATGGAAGCATGCGGGATGCCCAAACCCTCTTCGACCAAATCATTACCTTCCATGGAAATAAACTAGATGAAAATTCTGTCCTGGAGATGCACGGCCTGCCCTCCTCCGCCGAATTGGGGGAACTGACGACGATCCTCGAGGAAAAAGATTCGGAGCGGGCCCTGGCCATCGCCAAGGATTGGGATGGTCGCGGGATCGACCTCCATCGGTCCCTGATTGATTTGCAGAGAATTCTGCGGCGGCGTTTGGAAGAGGCGGCGGCGGAGAAAAGTCGCCGCACGGCCCTTCTGGAGCTGCTGCGGACCCTGCAGGATTACGGCCGCCATTTTCCCGGCGTCGTTTCCGAGCGGGCTACCTTCGCCGTCGCTCTCCTGGAAGCCATTGAAAATAGTCGCCGGCGACCCATCGGAGAAATTTTGGAGGCACTGGGTCGGTGAAAATTCTTCTGCAGGGAGCATCCGGTCGTATGGGGCAGCAAATTCTCCGCTCCGGGGAGGAGCGCGGCCATGAAATTTTCCCACTGCCAAGGGGGAAGGTGTTCGCCGGCGAATCGGTCGACGTGCTCATTGATTTTTCCCGGCCGGCCGGGACGGCCGCCGCCGCCGCAGTTGCCCTCCACCAGCGCATTCCCCTGGTTTCCGGGACAACGGATCTCGGCGGGGAGGTCCTCTCCCTGCTGCGGGCGGCGGCGGAGAAAATTCCGGTGGTCCACGCACCTAATTTTGCCCTCGGCATGGGACTTTTCCGGAAAATTTTGCGCCAATTGGCGGCATCGTTGCCGGAGGAGTTCGCCATTGAGATTGTGGAAACTCACCACCGACACAAAAAAGATATGCCCAGCGGAACGGCCAAAAATCTCGCGGAAATCATGGAAAGTGCACGGGTGGCAACCCGGGGGAAGTCACGGCCCATAGGCATGCACTCGCTCCGCGGCGGCGACGTCTTCGGGGAACACGAAGTTCGCTTCCTCGGAGAAGGAGAAACTCTCCGTCTTTCCCACGGAGCGCTCCACCGGGGTGTCTTTGCGGCCGGAGCCCTGCATGTCGCCGAAATCTTCGTCCGGGATCGATTTCCTCCAAAATTTTACGAATTGGAAGACATTTTTTCCTAGGAACAGACCTTTGATGAACCCCGATGGAAAAAGTTCTTTTTTCTCGACTACAGAGAGACTTAAGCGTTAGCAAGTATTTATGGAAATACAACTAACGCTTCCAAAAATATTCAAGCGGATTTGCTAATTTTGCGA
>JAITOA010000034.1 GCA_031290195.1 Puniceicoccales bacterium
GCAAAATGAGCAAATCCGCTTGAATATTTTTGGAAGCGTTAGTTGTATTTCCATAAATACTTGCTAACGCTTAAGTCTCTCTGTAGTCGAGAAAAAAGAACTTTTTCCATCGGGGTAAGTGGAAATTCTTTCCGCATTGAATTTTTGGCCTTTGCCTTCGATGCTTCTCCCGGTATAGTTTTTAAGCAATTTTTCCAAAAAGTGAATATGGCATGGTGGGTTCCCCATATTGGGTGCTCTACGACGGTGGCAAAAACAATTTAATGGTACCCTCTAGGAGTTGCCGGTGAAGATGGATCGATATTTTACGGTGTAGCGAATTCCGGATTCGATGGCGCAGACCGTCCCGACGACGAACAAGACCATGGCAAAGGCGTGCATGGCTCCGGCGACCTCCAGGTGGAAAGGGAGCCACCGGAAGTCGTGGTCGATGGCCTGCTCGCAGATAAATGCTCCAACGGAAACCATTTGAATGACAGTTTTAATCTTGCCAGACTGCTCGGCGGCAATGACAATGCTGCGGCTGATTGCCACCAAGCGGATGCCGGTGACGAAGAATTCACGGCCGAGCATGGCGAGCACGGCGAAAATGGCGATGCGGGGAAGAATTTCGATGGTCAAAAAAAGCACGAAGAGCCCAAGCATGAGGATCTTATCGGACAGTGCGTCCATAAATTTTCCGAAGTTGGAGACCATGGCGCAGTGGCGGGCAACGTAGCCGTCCAGCCAGTCAGAAAGCCCCGTAAGCAGGTAGAGTAGAAAGGCTAGTGTGTGGGAAAATGGAAATGGAGCATAGAGTAAACCGGCAATGGCAAAAAGAAATGGGAAGCGGGAAAGAGTAATGGCGTTGGCTGCATTCATGGATGGACGCCACCAAGGTGTCCGCCGCCGTTTGCTCGGCGAGCAAATTTTCCAATCCACTAGTCCCGATGACTCCTCGTTCCCAAGGACGGAAGGCTCGGAGGTGGGTTTCGTCGCAGCGGACCGTCACCTCATCTTCACATTCTGGCGTAATTCTTTGCCCGCCTTAAATTTAACAACTTTCTGTGCTGGAATTTTAATTGCTTTTTCCGGGCGATTTGGGTTGCGCCCCACCCGGGCACGGCGCATTTGTACGTCAAATACGCCAAAATTTCGCAGCTCAACGGTCTTTCCCTCTCTAAGGGCATTACTAATGCTATCCAAAACTCCCTGCACAATTTGCACGATCTCCCGATGGAGAACCGCGCTTTTGCTACACAGCTCCTGGACAATATCCTTCTTTGTTAGCTTCTGCGTTTTCATAGTGTGGATAAACTTTCCCCGTTGCCTCCCCCACGATTTGGAAGATGCTCCATTGTGAAATAGCGAACCATCAGAGACAAGAGAAAAATGAAAACACTCGACGAAGAAGACAAGGAACAGCCCTCGGATACCCAGGTCCTGAAAGGCATTAAACTCCAGGGAATCAAGGAGTCCGGAGAAAAAATTCCACCCGGAGAAAAAAATGTAAATTTATTGAAAAAAATTCGAGAACAGGTTGCCGGGCTGTTTTTTGGCTTCAGTGAAAGTGGTCCTTTTCCCAGTTCCGGAGGAGTTTTTGAACCAAAAAATGCCAATCGGAAGCCCAAAAAGGATACTTCCCCGGAAAAGGAGAATGCGGATAGAGTTGCGCTGGAGAAGATTTTCTCGTTTTCCATGAAACCGAGAGACATTTTCGACTACCTGGAGCGATTTGTCATCCAGCAGAAGGAGGCAAAAAAGGTCCTTTCCGTCGCCATTTGCGACCACTACAACCACGTGCGCCGCTGCATAGGTCATCCGGAAGAGCGAAAATTGGACTATGGAAAGCCCAACGTGCTGCTGCTTGGGCCGACGGGAGTTGGAAAGACTTACCTTATCCGCCATGTCGCCCGACTGCTTGGGGTTCCCTTCGTTAAGGCGGATGCGACAAAATTTTCCGAAACGGGCTACGTGGGTAACGACGTGGAAGACCTCGTCAGAAACCTCGTGAGGACAGCCGACGGCAACGTGGAGTTGGCGCGCTACGGCATCATCTTCGTCGACGAGATCGACAAAATCGCATCCCTAGGAGAAGGGGGGAGGGACGTTTCCGGGAGAGGAGTGCAGATTAATCTACTAAAACTCATGGAAGATACGGACGTAAACCTCGTTGCTCCAAATGATATCACAGCACAGATGAGTAGGATGCTCCACTTTGGAGACGAAAAGCCGCGGAAGGAAACCATCGCTACGAAACATATCCTCTTCATCGTCAGTGGCGCCTTCGAAAAACTCAATGATCACATCCGCCGCCGCACTGCCGCGTCCGCCATCGGCTTTGGTAACCAGGGAAATGATGGCCGGGATAGCGACTTCCTTCATCTGGCCACCACGGCGGACTTCATCCAGTTTGGACTTGAACCGGAATTTATCGGTCGCCTCCCCATCCGTGTTGCCTGCGAGCAGCTTCATCGGGAAGACCTGGCCCAAATTCTTACCGCCTCCGAAGGATCTATTCTCCACCAGCATGCACGGGACTTCGAAGGCTATGGCATTTCTCTCAGAGTCACCGCAGGAGCCATCGACGCCATCGCAGTCCTAGCTGCGGAGGAAAAAACGGGTGCCCGTGGGCTTATGACGGTACTGGAACGGCTGTTCCGAAACTTTAAATTTCACCTGCCATCGATGGCCGTTTCCGAGCTCTGTGTTACGGAGGAAGTCGTGCGAAAACCGGAGGAGGCCCTACGGAGACTCATTGGAGGGCAGAATGATTGAAGTTTTTTGCTCCTGAGGGTAGAAGGCGGTGAACCGGGAAGAACTTGCGGAAAACCCTTCCTTCGGGTGTGAAAATTTTTCACCGTGGTAGGCAAAACCAATGACATTCGCCGGTCCCATCGGGGAGGTCGACAAGCCTTAAAAAATGATGCATTCCCCGGAAGGATGGCTGAAAAAAACATTGCAACCGACGGAAAATATGCCACCCAGTTAGGTCGGTTTCCCGAAATGGAGCAAGTAAAGATCTCCTGTAGTCGCTTCCGGTGGGGCATGGCTTCGCTGTTCCATCCGGTGGGACGGTGGTCTATTTCGTGGGGCCGTTCGCCAGAGTAGCTCAGTGGTAGAGCAGAGGACTCATAAGCCTTTGGTCGGCGGTTCAAATCCGCCCTTTGGCACCACGCTCCCAGGCCGCTCCGTAAGACGGAATTTCCTTCAAATGAGGATCGCCATAGGGGCTAGGGAGTTGGGAGGTCGGCAATGAAAAAGCCACCAAAAGGACTTGGTCGGGCTGGGGAGATTCGAACTCCCGGCCTCTTGCACCCCATGCAAGCGCGCTACCAGGCTGCGCCACAACCCGAAAAAGGCCAGCGAACCTACGGCACTCGGATAACCGCGCTACCGCTGCTTCCTTCCGGACCTCGCGGGGTTCACGGGCATACCGCCGCATAGGAGCTGACCCGCGCCCATTGACCTGGGAATTGCGAGCATTGCAAGAAAAATAAATTTACGGGAAACGGCGAAGTAGGGTTGGAATGGGGGGCAAAATGGCCATTGAAACGGGTTGACTTCCCTCCGATGCGTTGTCACAACGCTCCCATGTCTGGTGGTCATAGACATCTGGAGAAGACCTTGCATGGGCGGAGGGTGCGGTGTTTAGCCTGGATGGCGTGGCTGGGCGCGGCGATATTTTATCTCTATGAATATTTTGTCCGCGTGACACCGAGCGTTATGGAGGAGGATCTGCGGCGGGCCTTCGGTGTCAGCGCATCGACCCTTGGCCTCGCATCGGGGCTTTACTACATGGTGTATGGTCCGCTGCAGATCGTTGTTGGTCCTCTCTATGACCGTTTTGGTCCACGGAGGTTATTTACCATCGCCGCCGTTCTGCTATTTTTCGGCTGTTTTTTGGCGGCGCTGCCGCAGTTCGGCATCGCTGCATTTGCTGTCGGCCGACTCATCATGGGTGTTGGCTCTGCCTTTGCTTTCATTGGGACCATGTATGTTGCCTCCGTGTGGTTTCCTCCGTCGAAGTGGGCCTACCTTTCCGGACTCACAACGGCGCTGGGCATGCTGGGAGCCATCCTCGGCCAGGGCCCTGTTGCCGCCATCATCCATCGGGTTGGCTGGAAGAAAACCTGGTTATTGGAGGGAATTTTGGGCATTGGAATCGCCTTTTTGATTCTTCGAGCCATTCCCCGTTCGCCGTCCTGGGAACTCCGCCGTCGCCGGGCCCACTTTGATACGGGACGTCACTTTTTTGGCCAGTTCCTCGCCTGCCTCTTTGCCGTTGCCCGGAACCCGCAAACGTGGCTCTCCGGTACCGTTGCCTGCGCTCTTTTCATGCCTCTCATCGTCTTTGCTGATTTCTGGGGCATTCGCTACATCGAGCTGCTCACCGGCGTTGCCACGGCCAAGGCGTCCGCGATCAATGGCATGCTTTACCTGGGCTGGCTCCTGGGCAGCCCGCTCTTCGGCGGCCTTTCCGACCGGCTGCGACAGCGGCGTATCTTCCTCATCGGAAGCTGCTCTTGCTGTCTCCTTGCGACCTTAACCTTGCTGTCGTTTTCCCATCTATCTACCTGGACCACGGCTGCGTTGCTTTTCGTTCTTGGGGTCGTTTCTAGCCCTCAGGTTATCTGCTTCACCGTCAGCATGGAATCCAATCCCCACTACGCCAGCGGGGCTGCCATTGCCCTCGTGAATACTATTGTCATGCTGGTTGGGGGAATTATGCAGTCCGCCTTCGGTTTAATTTTAGATTTTCAGTTTCGTTTTAATCTTCCGGATGAAGGGGGCTATTCTATCGGAAATTTCCGCGGGGCCCTCATCATCCTGCCCATTGCCCTCTTCGTCGGCGGGCTACTATCCTTGCTCATAGAGGAACCGCGCAAAAGTTGCTGATGGGCCTTTTTTCATTCGATGGCCGCTTCCATATGCCACCTTCGGTGACATCACCTCCTTCTCTTCTTCCGTGAACGGCGATGCGGGGAATTACATATCCAGGTGATTTATGCAGTCAGTGTTTCAGTCTCATTTTCTTCTTCATCCGCACAGTCGCCAACATTTCCTACGGGAAGACAGAGAGAAGAATCCGTTGATACCGTTTCACTGGAAGAGGTGGTGCTAATTTCACGCCAAGGGATACTGCTTCCCTGGGGGATATTTCCGTTATTTACAATTTCATGGGGGGGGTTGGGGCGCAGCTCCCGAAGAAGTGCGAGAGAACTCTGGCAATTTTGACGAAGACTCAGGTCGCTGCTAAGTTCGCCGTGCCGTTGGAGAGTTTGCCGAACCATTAGCTCAAAAAGGAGCCAGCACTGATTTCCAGCATCTGCGGCCCTATTCTGTAGCGATAGTTGCGGTGAGTTAATGATGTTAATGATTCTCTGATATATTCCGTAGCTCAAATCACTGCTGAGTAGCCGTTGCATGTTTTCATTGCAAAAAAATTTGCAGAGAAACTGAAGAAAACGAAGGGCATCTCTGTCCTCTATCCCGGCGCAAGTATTGCGGGCATTTTCTGGATTTGCATTGATGGATGCCATAATGCGAATCGGAGTCATTCCGTCATCCTCACGGCCAGGAGAGGGCAAGAGGGCGTTGCTGATCTGGGCTACAACTTCTTCCAATGCGCAATTATTTCCCTTCTTCAAGGCTTTAATGCTTTTTTTCCAGGCAACGTAGCCGGTGGAGCTGATGAAAGCGCAGAGCCCGGCCGCGATAGTTAGCCAATGTTCGTCACCGTACCTAGATACAATAATAGATCCCGATGGAAAAAGTCTAAAAACCTAAATTTATGGCCACCATGGCAATCGTAACCACCGCTTTGGCAACGGCCCAGACGCGAAACCGAGAAAAATTTTCACCCACAAGTTTTTTCAG
>JAITOA010000040.1 GCA_031290195.1 Puniceicoccales bacterium
GCAAAATGAGCAAATCCGCTTGAATATTTTTGGAAGCGTTAGTTGTATTTCCATAAATACTTGCTAACGCTTAAGTCTCTCTGTAGTCGAGAAAAAAGAACTTTTTCCATCGGGGTAAGACCCTGAAACACCGGCCCTGAAATTTTTTTTTGCCACCTGCACTTTGCGATTCGCGTTGGCCGCAAATTCACCCGGAAGTCGTTCCTGGAGCGATGGCACCCCCACGGGGAATTGAACCCCGATTGCCGGAATGAGAATCCGATGTCCTAACCGTTAGACGATGAGGGCCTCCGGGAAGGCCTAGGAGAAACAATAGTTGTGTCAAAGAAAAAAAGTCTTGAGAATTTCGTTTACTTCAAACGGACACTTTTTAACGTCTAAAACATGGGTAGTGAGGGACAAGAATTAGAAGGTAATGTGCTGGTGGCACAATCTGGCGGGCCGACGGTGGTCATTAACTCCTCCCTTGCCGGTGTTATCCAGGAGGCCCTCAATCATCCCTGCATCGAGGAAATTTATGGGGCAATGTACGGACTACGCGGCATTTTGGGGGGGAATTTCATTGACCTTGCCCAGGAGTCCCAGCACGTCATCCGCGGCCTGCGCCATACGCCCGGTGCCGCCCTGGGAAGTTGCCGTTGCCGCTTCCAGGAATCCGACATGGATGGACTGTTCCATGTCTTAGAATCTAAAAATGTGCGTTATTTTTTCTATATCGGAGGAAATGGCTCCCAGTGTGCCGTCCGTGCCATCGAAGCCCACGCAAAAAAAATTGGCTATGGGTTACGGGCTATTGGTGTGCCCAAAACCATTGACAATGACCTGGCTGTCACGGACCATTCTCCCGGCTACGGCAGTGTTGTGAAGTACGTGGCTACGACGGCGCGAGAAATTGCCATCGATGACCAATCCATGGGAGACTTTGACCTGGTTTCCATCGTGGAGGTGATGGGCCGCGATGCCGGTTGGATTGCCGCCGGATCCGTGCTCGCTCGCCACATGGGCACTCCCTTCGATGCGCCCCACCTCATCTATATTCCGGAACGGTCATTCTCCGATTCCGAATTTCTTGCTTCCGTTCAAAAGGTCCTGGAAAACAATCGCTATTGTCTTGTTGTTGTTTCGGAAGGCATTCGCAACGCCGCCGGCGACTACGTGCGTACCAGCGGCATCAAAGATCCCCTCGGACGGACGGAACTCGGCGGTGCAGCGGAACATTTGCAATACCTCGTGGAACAGCACCTGAAGATTAAGGCACGAACCACAAAGCTGGGCATTTCCCAGCGTAGCGCAGCCCACTGCGCATCTCTGCGGGACAACGAGGAGGCCTTCCAGTGTGGAGTTAAAGCGGTGCGCTATGCCGTTGAAGGCGAATCCGGAAAGATGATAAGCATCGTTCGAGAAGGAGATTCCCCCTACGCAGTTACCTACGCGCTAACGGATTTGGATGAGGTGGCTGGCAAGGTGAAGACATTTCCAGAAGCATGGATCGACGAATCTGGATCAATGATTTCTAGTAATTTTTTTCGCTACGTTGCTCCTCTTATTCAAGGTGAAGTCGCCGTGCCTTGCAAGGGAGGAATCCCTGAATATGTTCATTTCGCCGGGACGAAAAAGGTCGAAGAAAATCTTTTCCAAAAAAAGCGCTAGCCGCCGGCGGTACTGGCTTGACAAATAGCTTATTTTGTCGAAAATCTCTAGTGTGCGTTCGTATTACCCGCCGGCGGTACCCGGTTTAAATATGCGAGTCCTCTATGATCCGGACACCGAGATATGCTGCTCTACGCCGGTCAAGTGGCTTCTCATGGTCGGGGCAACTTTGCTAATTCCATTGAAAGCTATTGCTGCTGTGAGTCTTGTGGTACTTAATTACGCCTGGCTTCCAATTACGTTGATTTTTTGGGGAGCGCGCGTTCTTTGCGGTAATCGCATCCAGGAAAATGGACAAGCAAAATTAGCGCTTTATTGGATTGGACTGTGGCCTCTTTATTGTTTGGAGATAGTGCTTGATCATTTCGTCGTTGATGGAACGAAACGGTCATGGATAAAGGCGATCCCATGGACGAATAAAGCGGACTTTACACTCAACGAAAATTAGAATGTTGGAATCTCCAAGGTGGACTTCGGGAAGGGACTGCGAAGAAATTCGCCGCGCCAGCGGAGGATATCTAGAGTGCTAACGTAGAACATCAAGAGAAGCAGACCGAGGAGGCAGATGGCTTGCAACCATTGGGTGGGTCGTTCTGGCAATCGCTTTCCTGTAACTTTTTCCCAAATGGCGAAGAGAATATGGCCGCCGTCGAGGGCGGGAATAGGAAGGAGATTGAGCGCCGCCAGACCAACATTGAGACCAATGAGAAAGCCTAGCAATTCTCGAAAATCATCCATGGAAAGTCGATGCAGCAAGCGGGCGATGCCGGGCATGCCCATCATATTGCCGATGCCTACCTCCGAATCACGGCGGAAGAGAGACTCCAGCGTGCGCAGGGTCATGGAAATCTGTTGCCCTATTAACGCGAAGGGGTTAGGATGGACCAGTTCCGTGCGCCGTTCGAAGACAATGCCGATGGCAGGCCGGTGTAATTCCGGTGCACTACTCGGAAAAATGAACTGCGGCTGGATGGAGACGTCAAAAAATTTTCCAGAGCGAACCACGGTCAACACCCCGGAAGCGGTCCCGCGGCCAACGAGCTCCTGCAGCATCTGCGGCGCAAATATTTTTTCTCCATTGTAGGCAATGAGCTCGTCACCCTGCTCCAGTCCACACTTTCCCGCCGGCGATTTTTCCAATACTTCACCAACGAAGGACCTGCGGACAGGAAAAATGGGCAGAACCCGCAAAAAATTTTTAGAATTGATTTCCGGGAGGAGTAGCACGGGTACTTCAACGGTGAAAATTTCTCCATTTCTGCTGATCCGGAGCAGGCTAGTGGGTTGATCTTCTTTTCCATGCCGGTGGCCCAGGGCGATGACCTGGGGTAGTTCCGAAAAACTTCTAAGTGGGTGACCATCCACGGACACAATGCGGTCTCCTCCCCGCAGCGAAGTGCGAGCCACGGCAGAATTTTCATATTCAATGCCTCCCCGTCGGTAAATCGCTGGAACGAAGCCCACGGTGGACGTCTGATTTCCCTCCTCCACGGATTGGCCCAAGATCCATAGCACGCAGGCCAGAACAAAGGACAACAGCACATTCATGGCTGGACCCATGGCGGCAATGGCAACCCGATCGGAAAATTGCAGTGGACGCAGTGGATGGACTGGAAGCTCCCATTCCCCGTCGGTGGCCTCAAGGGATGTCATCTGGGGCAGGGATACGTAGCCGCCCAGCGGGAAGAGAGAAATGCGAAACTCTGTTCCTTCTTTTTTCCAGGAAAACAATTTTGGGCCGAAACCTATGGAGAAGCGCGGAATCCAGAGCCCCCTCCGACGAGCAGAGAGGTAATGGCCCAACTCATGGACAAGGATGGAACCACCAAAGGAAACGATTGTCCAAAAAATTCCCCAAAAATGTCGGAAAATCATCGCCGTGTCCTCGAAATTTTTTCCAGCGTCCGCCGGCGCACCTCAACATACCGTTCTTCAACGGAAGTCAGGTCCGGAAGATCCACCGGGACCAAAGTTGACAATACCTCTCCAATGATCTTCGGAATGTCCATGAAGGCAATATCTTCCCGCAGAAATGCTTCCACCGCCACTCTATTGGCGCCCTCGAAGTCACAGGGGGAGGAACGTCCCGCTTCAAATGCTGCCTCCGCCAAGGCAAGGCAGGGAAAGCGGACCCGATCCGGTGCCTCGAAGTGCAGTGCCCCAAGGGTTAAAAGATCGATCCCCGCCGCAGCCACAGAACTTTTTTTTGGGAAATCGAGGCAATGGGCAATGGGGAATTCCATGGATGAAGGAGACAGCTGGGCCAACATTGTGCCGTCGCAAAATTCAACCAATCCATGAACGATGCTTTCCCTGTGAATGACGGCGTCAATCTCCGCGGGTTCGATGTCGTAAAACCAGCCGGCCTCGATTTTTTCCAGACCCTTATTGGCTAGCGTTGCCGAATCAACGGAAATTTTTGCTCCCATGGACCAGGTCGGATGGCGGAGGGCATCGGCTACGGTGACCCGGGAAAGTTGCTCCACGGTGAGGTCACGGAAAGGTCCGCCCGACGCTGTTAGCCAGATTTTTTTCAGTGCGGGCACCTTGGAAAAAAAAACTTCCGTCCGGCTGCCCAGGCACTGGAAAATTCCACTGTGCTCGCTGTCCACTGGAAGTAGGGTGGCCTTTGAAGTTTGCAGTGCCCGCCGAAGAAGATGACCTGCCACTACCACCGATTCCTTGTTTGCCAGGGCAATTTTTTTCCCGGCACCTAGCGCCGATAGGAGGGGTCGCAGGGCGGTAAGCCCAGGAATGGCAACGATTACGTGGTCAACGCTATCCAGACTAACAAGTTCTTCGATGGGGAGCCGTCGAATTCCGGGGAAGGGTCGTGCCGGTGTTTTTTTCCCCGTTACCGATAAATATTGGACGCCGAATTCACCGGCAATGTCTCGGGCTCTCTCCAAGTCCCGGTGGACAGAAATTCCCAGCAGTCGAAAGCAATCTCGCCGTCTTCTCAGGACCTGGAGCGCGGAGGCGCCGACGGATCCGGTGGCCCCAAGAAGAACGACGTTTTTTCGACCCTCCATGGATCTCTTTAGGTCAAAAGAAGTTGGAGGGTGAGGTAGGCAGTTGGCAGAGTTAAAGTCAAGGTGTCGCAGAAATCCAGGCAACCGCCGATTCCAGGAATAATTTTCCCGGAGTCCTTAATATCCGCAAGTCGCTTCAGCGCAGATTCTAGCAAGTCCGCGACGGCTCCGATGGTGGCCAGAAGCAGAGCAAGCGGGATGGAAAGCCAGAAGGGAATAAAAAATGGCCCGAAGAGGTGGGCCAGGGCACAGATGGATAGTCCTCCCACGGCGGCCAAGACCACGCCCCCAAAAAATCCTTCCCAGGTTTTTTGAGGACTATATTTGCTTGCAAATGCGTGCTGACCGTAGCGGCGACCAATCAGTAAACCGCCAATATCTCCCAATTTACTGACTGTTACCACCCATGCCAGGAGCCAAAGATTCCCGCTGAAGCGGAGTAGAAGCACGCCGAATTGCAAAGTGAAGGGGATGTAGAGCAGGCTAAACAGCGACGGCGCCAGGTGAGTAAGCAGCCGGGCAGGTGATAGGTGGATAATGCCATGGACCAGCATCCAAAGAAGGGCGACAAGGGTGAGCCACACTCCCGCATAGGGATGGTGCAGGTACCATGCTCCGAGTACGATAGTCACCGTCCAAACGGACACTTGGAGGGCCAGAACGCGGCCGGACAATTTTTCCAGCAGACGGATGAGCTCCAGCTGCGACACCAGGGCAAAAAAAGCCAGCAACCAAACGGCACCACCATTTCCAGCCATTCCCAGCACTGCGACAATGGAAAATACTAGAAGAAAAGAACCGATTATCCGTCGTAGCATCTACTTTCCCGACTTCCACCTGGGCGCGCAGTCCACCCATCGCTCGATGGAATGAATCGTCCGCACCGCCTGTCCTTCAAACGCCACTTCGGCGCCCACCTTCTTTCCAAGAAGCTCCCTACCCAGTGGCGTTAGATAGGATAAAATGTTCCGATCCGGGTCGCTATCCCAGGCGCCCAAAATAGCCAAACGTTCCAACTTCCCTTTCCCATCTTCCAGGGTGACAGCGCTGCCAATTCCGACGACATCCACGGCCACATCGGAAAAATTAACCACCTGCGCACGAGCCAAATCTTTTTCCAGATGCGTTTTCCGGGCAAGTAGCATGTCCTGGTCCTGCCTCGCCATCTTGTATTCGGAATTTTCCCGCAGATCCCCCTCTTCTCGGGCCCTTTCCACGGCGGCGGTATTGGCGGGAATTTTAACGGAAATGAAGTGCTCGTATTCCTGCCGTATGGCGTCCAAACTTTCCTGGGAAACCCACAGCATTGCTTCTTCCACCGCTCCACCGGACTCCAGAAGCGCCTGGAGGCTTGGGAAAATACGGATAAAACGGGCAACGATGGATCGCTTTGTCAACACGTCAAAGCACTGGTTAACGAGAACCATGTGCGCTAGGTCCCGAGCCATTTCTAACGGCTGCCCAAGGATCACCTCTTCCACTAAACTCCGATCCCCAATGATGGTTTCAGCAAGGGGAATTTTTCGATTGCTCGTTCGCTTCAGGGATTCCTGGTCAAGATTGCTCAGCGCCACGCGGAAGAGGATGGGGCCCGCCAGAGGCCTCAGAAGTTCCTCATATTTTTTTTGATGTCGATTTCGCAATACCCAATCCAGAAGTGTGACCTTCATGGACCCATCGCGGAGCCACTGGGTGATCGTCTGTTGGACAAACTCCCCGAAGCCAGCGGCAATGAGAAAATCGACCGTTGTCCCGATGGTTCGGCTGCTTCCGCTGCGTACGAGCAGAATGGATAGGGACTGGAAATTATCCTGGAAAGTTTGCTGCATGCAGCGTAGTAGGCGGTTGATCTGGGAAATGGGGAGCGCATTGGCCACCTCCGTCATATCACCGATGGACATGAGGATGGCGTCCTGTGTAATTTCTTCCGGCAGTCTAACCTCCAGCATAGTGGCAAAATCTTCACAGAGCCAAAAAAGTTGCAATTTTTCCGCTTCCACCGGTGCCGTCGACAGGGAAAGCCGCTCTAATTCCTCCAGAATCATTGACACCTTTTCCCGTTGAAGAATAAATTTTTTTTCCGAAAGCAATTTGGCGGCACATTGAATTTTTTTTGCTGCCTGCTTCGAAAGAAGAACTCCATCGATGAGCTCATCCACTTGCTCCATTGGTTGTTCTCGGAGAATGTAATAGCCATTCCGCTGCTCCGGCTGGGAAATCTGTGGATCCAGTTCTGCTTCCCGCTTCGCCTTTGGCCACCATGCTTTCAAGCCTTTTTCACCGAGGATGGGCAGAAGGGTTTCTCCAATTTCCATTTGTGTGGCCCGACCATCTTTGGATTGGGTGAGAATGATGCGCAGCACCTCAGCCGGTCGTTCCCTAAGGAGTTTCTGGACCTTTGACGGATTCTTCCGAAAATGCACCAGAAGGTGTCCTTCCGGTAAAATTTCCAAATGTTTAATGGCGAAGGCGGGGTCAATGGCATGGCGAGGTTTCCCGTCAAAATCGACCGTGAGCCGACCAGCGACTGAATCATAGCCGACGATTTCCCCCAAACCAAAAGTTTTATGGAAGCAGAAAGCCCCCTGGCCCATGGCGGCCAACCGATCCCGATGCCGCCGTAGCAGGGGATATTTCAAAAGTGTCGATTCAATCGCGTTCTCGTCCATACTACCCGTTCCACCGCCAATGACCCATTCCCCGCCATTGGGAAATGGCTGTCAACGCTTTTGTGGTCCCATCGCTACCGGCGAATCAACCGCCGCAGCACCCGTGCATGGCCCAACTAACGGAACTCTGCACCTTTGCCGAAATAGCTGATTCTTTTTGGGATAAACACCTCTGCGAACTGGAGAACTACAAGAATTTGCAAAAGTCGCAAGGAAATTTTTAGGGCTTGATCCAACGAAAAAGATTGGCCGGTGGATCGCGGCGGGGTAAGGTGTGTAATGATGGCGATGGTGAATCTTGGGGAGCAGCTGAGGAAGGTGCGGGAGGAACGCGGATTCTCGCTGAAGCAGATGGAAAACGAGACGAAAATTCGGCAAGACTTTATCGAAGAATTTGAGCGAAACAACTTTGACTTCGATTTGCCAATTATCTATAAAAGGGGGTTTCTGCGGACCTATGCGCAATTTTTGGGGCTGGATCCGGAGAAATTTCTCGCAAAGCTTCCTCCGGCCGTTGAACGGGAAGGAGAAGTCCCAGAGGAAAATAGGGGCAATAGCGGAGGAGAAGATGGTCCCGTGGAATTGAAAAATGGCCGTTCCGGCGATGGATGGAGCTGGAAGGGAAAAATTTTAGCTTTCCTAGGTTCCGCTAAGGAAAAATTCGGCGACCGGCGCTGGCTTATAGGGGGCATTGGCCTTACCATTGCCGCTGTCTCCGTGGCATTTCTTCTGTGGCCTTCCCGGCACCGGGACCTGGAATGGGAGGAATTGTTGGGGGGAGACGCGGCGGAGGTGGTCTCCATTGCCCCCAACCCTCCTAAAAAAATGATAATTAGGGCGACGGAAACAGTTCAAGTGTTGGTACGCTCCAAAGATACCCGGCAAACTCTCTTCTCCGGAACAATCAAAGGGGGCAGTAGCGCAGAAATTCTCCAGGAGGGGGATGTCCAAATTTCCTTCTCCGACGGAAATGCATTCAATATTCAACGGGATGGCGATACGGCTATTCGTCCCAAAAAATCCGGAGTCGGATGGGTGGAAATCCCCTACTAATCGACGGCGAAAATGAGTTTCCATGCGCGCGGATCGTCTCTTCACCTCCCTCGGTGGCCTGGAAAATTTTCGTGACCACTTTCGCCTGGACCTTCCTCCATGGCTCTGGGTCGACGAAATTGCGAAATTATTCTCCGAGAAATGGCCCCTACGGCTGGACGGCTTTGTACGGATTGCTCCTGGGGTCCATGCCCATGGGACGGCAACCATCGCTCCGACGGCGATCTTTCTTGGCCCGGCTCTCATCGGAGAAAATTGTGAAATTCGTCACGGAGCTCTAATTCGAGGCAATGTTCTCCTCGGCGCCCACTGCGTTGTCGGCAATTCCTGCGAAATAAAAAATTCCCTCCTGCTGGATGGAGCTCAGGTTCCCCACTTCAACTACGTCGGAGATTCCATCCTTGGAGCCGGAAGCCATCTCGGCGCCGGAGCCGTCATCGCCAACCTTCGGCTGGATCGACAACCGGTGAAATTGCACATGCCAGAGGGCACAATTCCTACGGGAAAGCGAAAATTTGGTGCCCTTCTCGGCGACGGTGCACAGGTTGGTTGCAATGGAGTCCTGCAGCCGGGCAGCATCCTCGAACCGGGAGCCATTGTCCTCCCCTGCACTGCCCGCGGCGGTTACATTCCCGTGTCCAAATCAGAATTCTCCGGCTACGCCCATCAATGATTATCCTTTACCTGTTCAGGAAATGGCCTTGACAGCAATGGGGAACTCGGTGGCCTTTCCTCCGGGGCGGCTAGCTCAGCCGGTTAGAGCATCCGGTTTACATCCGGCAGGTCGCAGGTTCGAATCCTGTGCCGCCCACCGAATTCCATTATGTCCTCCGAGCACTTCCTCCGCGCGAGTGACGTCGTGGATGCTGCCAGGCTTTATTCTCCGAGAATTCTTAAAACGGGTCGGGGGAGAACTGGGAAATTACTAAATTTTCGACAATTTTAAGAACGTATTAAGAACAAGGGTGAAGAATTGGTTTCCCGTAATCGCCAGTAAAGCCGCTCCGGTGCCCGGAGAGGGGGTCGAACCCTCACTCCCAAAGGGAATCGGATTTTGAGTCCGACGCGTCTGCCGATTCCGCCATCCGGGCACTGGCGCAATGGTCTGCCGGTGTCAAGGGATGGAGCAAGAAAAAATTTCGAAGAATTCCCAGGCAACGTTCCAACGACCCAAGTTCTCTGGGAGTTTTGACTCGCAAAAACTTTCGAACGTCGCATCCAGCACCCCATGGGAGGAGATTCTCCATTCGCTGCGGCGTCAACTCCAGGGGGTATTTCTGCCATCGCCGTCCTGCGCTTTAGCGGCTGCGGTTGCCGAAAAATTTTTAAAGAAATCTTTTCCAGGGACCCCTGTCCCCGTGTGGCCACCTTTGCTCCCTATCGGAACCGTGCCGGGATCCATCTGGATGATGTAGTTGTAACCTACTTTTTTGGACCTACTTCCTACACTGGAGAAGATTTGGTTGAAATTTCCTGCCACGGAAATCCGTCCATTGTTCACCGAATTCTGGAAGACCTCTACGGCCGCGGTTGCCGGCCAGCGGAACCGGGAGAATTCACGAGAACTGCCTTCCTCAACGGAAAACTAGATCTGGCCCAGGCAGAGGCGGTGGCAGACCTCATCCATGCCCGCAGTGAGGCAGCTCTGGCCTTCGCTCGCCAACAGCTGGACGGTTCCCTGGGAAGGGAGCTTTCTCCCCAGGTTTCGATCCTTGTGGATCTTCTGGCAACGGTGGAAGCTCACATTGATTTTTCCGAAGAGGAGCCAACCGCTCCGGTGCTCACTCTGCAAAGGAATCTGGATCCCGTACGGCGCACACTGGAAAAACTTCTGGGAACGCTCCGCCATCGGCATCATGTGGAAAAGGGTGTTGCGGTGGCCTTCATGGGAGCTCCCAACGCAGGAAAAAGTACCCTGTGGAACGGTTTTCTGGGACGGGAAAGAGCCCTGGTGAGCCCCATTGCCGGGACAACGAGAGATTTTTTAGAAGAAGAAATTTTCCTTGGCCCGTGGAACTTGCGGATCATTGACACGGCCGGACTTCGGGAAACGGACGACGAACTCGAAGCACTCAGCATGGAACGCAGCCGGGAAAAAATTATCGGGGCAGACCTTCTTCTTTGGGTCATCGACGGCTCCGGGCCCCTCGACCGGGCCCTTTCCTCACGGGAGGAATGGTGGTCCCATCGTAGTAGCGGCATCCTCATCCTTAGTAAGCGGGACCTCCCAGCGACCATTGGCCGGGATCATCCCTTCCTCCGGGAAATCGGTTGGCCAACCGTAGAAATTTCTGCCCGGAGACCGGAGGACATTGAAAGCCTCAAATGTTTTTTGATCAAATATCTAACGGAGAAGGATCTAATTCCCAACGAAGAACAAGTCCTCGTGAATCAACGGCAGGCAGAGCACCTGAGGGAGGCAGTGGCAGCTCTGGCCGTAGCGGAGACATTATCCCTGGAAAAGGGTGAACTGGTGGCGGCGGAACTGCGTCGGGCCCTAGATGCGCTGGCAACCATCACCGGAGAAAAGATTGACGGGGTGATTTTGGATCGAATTTTTGGAAAATTTTGCATCGGGAAATGAGGGATGGTCGCGGCGGGAAAAGTCTGGGAAGTACTTGTGGTGGGCGGTGGCCACGCGGGCTGCGAGGCGGCCAACATTTGTGCTGGGAAGGGCCTGGAGACGTTGTTGCTTACAGGAAATTTGGACACCATCGCCCGAATGAGCTGCAATCCGGCCATTGGCGGTCTTGGTAAGGGCCACATGGTGAGGGAAATTGATGCCCTCGGAGGACTAATGGCGGAAAATGCGGACGCCACGGCACTGCAATTTCGTCTGCTCAATCGATCCAAGGGAGCCGCCGTGCGTGGACCGAGAGCCCAGTGCGACCGACACCTCTACGCTCTGCGTATGAAATGGACCCTGGAGCGAATGGAGTACCTCACCCTTTTCCAGGACATTGCCGAAGAAATTTTAGTGGAAGATTGTCACGCCGTCGGGGTACGGACCCAACTTGGCCTGGAACTGCGCGCAGCGGTGACAATTCTGACAACGGGGACCTTTCTCCGTGGCCGCCTGCATATTGGAGAAAAGCAGATGGACGGGGGGCGTCTTGGAGATTTTTCCGCCGGGGACTTGGCGGCCTCCCTGAACCGGCATGGGATTTCTACGGGACGCATGAAGACGGGGACACCGCCGCGACTTTCGGGGAACAGCATTGATTTTTCTCCCATGGAACGGCAGGACGGCGATGGGAAGATCTCCCACTTCGCCTTCTACGATACCAGGGAACCCGGAGAGGAGAAAAATTTTAAAATGCTGCCGGAACCCATCGTAGTCCGACCGGAAGACCAGCGCCCCTGCTTCATCGCAGCCACCAGCAAGTGCACCCGAGCCATCGTGGAAGCCAATCTTCACCGTTCCCCCCTCTACTCTGGAAGCATTTCCGGACGTGGCCCCCGCTATTGCCCAAGCATCGAAGATAAATTCGTTAAATTCCCCGACCACCCCACCCACCGCCTTTTTTTGGAGCCGGAAGGAATCTCCACGGACGAATGGTACGTGAACGGCCTTTCCACCAGCTTACCTCTTTCCGTGCAAGAAGATCTGATACATTCCATCGAAGGTTTAGGACGGGCCAAAATCCTCCGCCCCGCCTATGCCGTGGAATACGACTATGCGCCGCCGACCCAGCTGTTCCCGACATTGGAATCGAAAATAGTACCCAATCTCTTCTGCGCAGGACAAATTAACGGAACTTCCGGCTATGAAGAGGCTGCGGTCCAGGGACTTTTGGCGGGAATTAACGCCGCGGCAAAGTTGATGAATCGGGAGTCTCTGGTGCTCGGCCGCCACGAAGCCTACGCCGGAGTACTTATCGATGACCTGGTAACCAAGGGAACCGAGGAGCCCTACCGAATGTTCACGGGCCGGGCAGAATACCGTCTCCTCCTCAACGCCGGCGGAGCGGAACTGCGGCTGCTCGGGGCGGCGGAATCCCATGGCTTACTGGGACAGGGACGTCTAGGGCGCATCCGGAAAAAATTGCGTCGAGTGGAAGAAGGGGTGGACTTTTTGGAGCGGGAAAGGGCACCGGAGGGCGGAACTCTTGGAAATCGCCTGCGTGTCCATGGGGAAGGAGTGGTGGCGGAACTGCGGTCGGCACTGGGTATGGTTAGTGATGCGGAGTGGGAGGAAATTTTCTACCGGGTGAGCTACGCCGGCTATTTGGAACGGGAGCGGAGGACAATTGACCGGCTGGGAGCCATGGATGCCGTGCCCATCCCAGAAAACATGGACTACGCCGCCATTCGAGGGTTACGTACCGAAAGCCGGCAAAAGTTAGCCGCCATTCGCCCGCGCACTCTCGGACAAGCCGGTCGCATCAGTGGAGTGGGCGCGGCGGATGTGGGCCTCGTACGTGTCGCCATGGAGGCGCAGAGCCGGAGGGAGATGAAACATGCGGAAGTGGAAAAATTTCCCCCCGTAAAAATTTAGGAAATGCTCCCGACTCATTTAAAAATTGAGTCCATTTAGAAAATTTTCTAAATTTCTTCGCTTCTACTTTTTGCCTTATCGACTAAGATTGAGGTGGTGGTGACTATAGCCACCACAATGGCTGGACTGAATATAATTAAATAGTAGATAAATGGACCGAGGATGAATAGCGCGGATATTGGCCAAAAGCACAGGGCAATGGCCACCATGAGAAGCACGCAGACAGCTCCAATGGCTAACTTCTGCCAGGTCTTTACGGTAAATGATTGCGTCTTCACTTCTTCCGAAGTTTTATCTTCGGTCGCATCCGCTAGGACCTCATTGGGATCTGGGGGGTGCGTCGGTTCATCTCCCGGAGGACTATCTGCTTCGATCGTTTCTTCATTGGGATTTACTTCAGGAGCTGTGTCTTCGTGGTTAGTACCATGATTAGCTATTTCATCGCCTGGAATCCCATCAAGGATTTCACCGTTAGTGAGAATTTCACTTTCTTCGGGTCTCAGTGGAATATGCGCAGATTCTTGCTGTAAACTTTGCGCAATACTCACGCCGGCTGAACTTCGTAGAACTATTGCCTTTTTCTCGGCGGAAGTTAGCATTCCAAATAACTTCATTTCCCCAACAATATGTCTTTCAATTCCATCGTCGTGAAAGCGCTGAAAATGGCTAGAAATAAATTTCCTTGCCTCTTCCATTGGTCTTCCTCGTAGTTTTGCACATAGGCAAAACCAGCGGAGGAAAGCAAATTCTTTATCCGAGACAATACCATTGTTAAAGGGGCAAATGTTTGCTTCAATCCAATCCTGCGATGCCGCATTGGCCAGTGAGTAATAATCACCGTAGTAAATGTAGGTGTAAAAACGAGCATTTGCAACCTCTTCGGGCAAAAAATAGTCGTGCCCATCTAAACAATTTCCCTCCATGCTGTAGACGGAAAAATGTTGCTTTTGATGCTGCGTTGCCTTGCGCAAAATTTCCGCCTCTTGTACGGTAATGATGACCACATTTGGGTGAGCATTTTCATCTTCCGGTTTTGCAATCAGAAGAAATGATGGGACCTCGCACTGCGGAGAAAGCAATGGTGTGTTTTTCCTAACAGAGGCAAATCGTTGATTTTCCGACACATGTAGCCAGTCAGGCATGAGTTCTCCATAATGCCTGAGTGCTTTCACTCGCGCAGAGGCATTAATGCTAATTCCCGCCATGCCGCTCTTTTCACTGCAAACCGCTATTGTATGGAATGTTTCCATGTGAGAGATGTTTCTGGAAGTTGCAACATAGGTCGCATTCACTACTTCTTCATTTCTGGTTGTAAATTCCATGTGAGAGTCGCTCTTTGGGGTTTCCAAATTCATCACAAGTCGTTCTACGTCGACCTGCCTTTCCGCTTGCTGTGCCACCTGCTGCTCCGCCTGCACCTGCTGTTCTGCTTCAGTATTCCTGTCATTATCCATTTCTGCGTCCATCGAACGCGACGCGACGGCACTTTGGAAATTTTCCCCATCCAGGAGGGATTTGGCATCTTCGAGTAGTATGGCAAAAGCTCCCCCGTCCACGCTTAATTCTTCCAGTGCACCTTCAAAAATTCCCTTTAGAGCTCCGTCTTTTATTGCATTGCAGCAGTTTTTGAAGGCTGCAATTTTATACTCATAGAACCTTCTAACGATTTCCTCTCCTTTTGCTGCTTCATTGTGGCTAATGTAGTTTGCCAACGGATCGTCGGAGGCATTGGAAATAAAAAAATCTTTAAAAAGTGAAAACACGCTGCGAATCTCCTTTAGCGACTGCGGCCCATTTTCCTCCTGCAATTTAGGTAAATTTTTTAGGATTAAGTCTTTCAGGAGATTATCTATTCTATCCTTTAGCGACTTTAGAATTTGCTGTCGTAGATTTTCCCCATGATTGCGCACAAACGCCGCAAAAACATCCTCTAACTTAATGCTTTCGTCTTTATCCGTAAGGATTACCATTGATACGGTTTGTGCCGAGTGAAATTGACGCAGTCGCATTATGGC
>JAITOA010000029.1 GCA_031290195.1 Puniceicoccales bacterium
CAACAATTCCAAATGCTCTCTCAGATTCATATGTCGCTGGACATAAACCAATTTTAGAATTAAAATCGAGCCGAAAGGGCAAAAATGTTTCCCTTGCCGAAGAATTGAAAGACCCTGCCAAAAATATTGAGTCCGACCGTAAAAAAGTTCTGATTTGCGTCGGCAACTCCATGGGCGAGACCCGTGCTGCCGCCATTGCTGCTAGGTGAGCTCCCAAGTTGTTTGTCTTCCATTGCTCCAGTGCATGGATCCATCGGGGGTCTGTGGCCGCTAGAAGGAACGTCAAAAAAATCGCTAAGAAGTTAGGATTACACGGATGTTTTTGAAATTGGCCGGGAAGACGGGTGGTAAATTTTCTATCGGCTCGGAGCGGTGGCTGTTTTCGCTTCTTCGGGTGTCGTCTAATTTTTTGCTTGCGGTACGTCCTCCGGAGAATAGGCGTGGGCTCCGCGCCTGACTAGCTCAATTGGCAGAGCAGTTGACTCTTAATCAATTGGTTCGGGGTTCGAGTCCCCGGTCAGGTACCGGTGCCGGATTAGCTCAGCTGGTAGAGCACTCGCCTTGTAAGCGAAAGGTCGTCGGTCCGATTCCGACATCCGGCTCCACGCTCCCAGAGCGGCTTTGCGGGCGATTAAGCTTCTAACGCCTCAAGGATCTAGCTTAGTCTTGGCTTGCTTTCAAAAAAATCTTGACCGCAGAGGAGGCTTGCGCCGGCGAAGATGGAAGCAATATATAAGGCAGAATTCACGGAAAATGGCGGTGGACGGGAAGGGTGTTGAAACGGACTCCAGAAAAATGTTGGAAATGGCATCCATTGAAAAGATATGGGACCTTCTCCACGACGGCTTTCTGGTGATCGGCGAAGACGGAAATATTAGGAATATGAATTCTCGAACCCGAGAATTGCTCGGAATCCCGGAAGGAAACGAACTGCCGCTGCCGCTGCGGCGCTTTTCACCGGAGCTTTTTGTCCATCTGGAAAGTTGCATTGGAACCGAGTCGCAGCAAGTTTTTGAAGCAACCATTGCCTACCCGGAAAGGAGATTGCTGCGGGTGACCTGTCTCCCCATCGACGGCAAAAGTCCCCTTCTTCACGCCCTCGTCCTCACGGATCGCACCGCCGAAGAGGAGCGAAATGCGGCTTTTCTGGAGGACGAAATGTGTGCGGCCGTGCAGCTATTGGCCGGGAGTATGGCCCACGAGATGGGGAACCCACTCAATACACTGCAAATTCAGCTACAATTGCTTCAACGGCAGCTGCGGGAAGGTCGAAGGGGAAAAAAAGTTTTGGAAGCGGTTGCCGTTTGCAGGGACGAAGTGGACCGTCTTCACCGGATGGTACAGCAGTTCCTGGGCGCCATTCGCCCGGCCCAACCAAATTTGGCAACGGTGGATCTCAATGGGCTCATGGAAGGTTGCATCGCCGTGCTACGGGAGGAATTGGACCGGCATTGCATAGGAATCCAGCTTAGATTTTGCAGGGAATCACCAAAAATTTTGGGAGACAGCGAGCAGCTGCGGCGGGTATTTTTGAATCTTCTGCGAAATGCCATGGAGGCCATCGACGGCACGGGGAACATCCTGGTCAACACCGCAGAAGATAATGCCTTTGCATTGGTGGAAATCGAAGACGATGGCGTTGGAATTTCTCCCTCCGCACTGCCTCACCTCCTGCGATCACAGCACAGTAACAAGAGACTCGGCAACGGACTTGGACTTCTCATTGTCCAGCGCATTCTTCGAACGCACCGGGGAACCATCGCCCTGCGCAGCCTCTCTCCCCGCGGTACCCGCGCGGTGCTGCGACTTCCCTTGGAAAACCCTAGGTTTCCCATGCTACCCACCGGAAATAGCGAAAATGAAATTCCTGATTTTTCAGAGGCAAAAATGTCAACTCATTCCACCTCCTCTGGGTCTAGGAACTGCAACCAAAAATGCAGTAATCCGCGGTAGTAAGGTTCAATTTTTCTAAGTCCAGAGTCTTTGACTTTTTTCGGAGCTTCACCGGACTCGGAGGAAGCTACATCTTCAATCTCTGGTTCCTCCTGAGCAGCAGCCTTCGGAGAGACACCGCCATCGAACATTTCCTTCATTCCCGCTTGAAGCTCGCACAGAATAGCACGCATTTTTTGCGCCGGGTCGAAATCCGTTGACACTTTCCAGGTGGCAGTGGTTCCGCCTCCGACTTCCATGAGGACCCCGTCGGCAGCCTCTGCATTAGGCTCAGGAGGATCGTGGCCAAAAATGACCGGAAGTTCGTCGAACGCATTAATATTATAGGCGCCACATCGACTTAGACCATCGCTCGCATCTACGATCTCGGTGCTTATCGAAAGAATTCGCGACACTTTGTTAATTTGATCCTCGCCAAACACAGTGCCGGCCAAATTCATAACCCTTCCATTTTCAAAAAATGTTTTTTTATTTCCCCGCTCCGCCGCCCCGGAAATGTCGTTCCACACGCGCTTTATTTTTTCAAGGGATTCCGTCACACGCAAGGAGCCCCAGTCAAATTTGCTCAGATCGTCGGAAGCAACTAGAATGCGCCGAATTCCCGTCTGTGCAGCAATCGTCCACGACGGAAATGAAACGAGCTCCTTCCCTCTCCGGGCACCCACAATGGAGGTAGTTCCAAGGGCAGTCACGGCAATGGCAGCAAATTTTACGATGGCTAAAATGTTCGGCAATAGCCAAAGAAGCACCCCTCCAATAAAGGGAATGGCCGCCAAGTAGGCAACAAATGGCCCCATGGCCACCGCGGTCAAAAGGACGGCAATGGCAAGTAAAGTTATCCTGGCAGTCCTCGTTTGAAACAGGTGTTGAATTGTGCTCAAGGAAAATGGATTTGTAGCAAATTCTCTCAAATGATGACTGCACCCAGCAACCAGGACATTATTTGTTTTTCTAGCCTCATTTGAACCCATCACCAAACCTACCGAAGGACAGCAGATTGCACGCAATGAGGAATGTCAATTCAAAAACACGTTACAGCCAAATGGCATGCTACGCAGGGATGCCACAAGATCGTGGACACGGACAACAGCACGGTTCATGTTACAATTGTAAAAATTTCCAACGGAGGGGCCTGCCCCGGCGGGGCCAATGAAAACTTCACGGCGGCCCCGCCGGAGCATCACCGCAGGTTTTGCGCTTGGCAACCGTGGCCGGCAATCACCTGATTCCAAACGGGCGGCCATGCACCTAAGTTTTGTTTTTAAATTTTTCCATCGGGGTCCACGGTGAGGGTGCAGAGATTTGGACGAAAGTTTTTGCCGGTAAGGGGCATTTTACCGTTGACGCACCGGACAGTTTTTAATCGACTCCCGCCCCAAAGATTGGAACACGACCATGGCACAGCCGAAACGTAAAAATTCTAAACAGAGAAGCCGCAAACGCCGCGGCGCAAATCGCTTTGTGGCACCCCAGCTGGCGAGGGACCGGAGCGGAGAACTCTGTCTTCCCCACCATGTAAATCCGACAACGGGCATGTACCGGGGTCGCCAGGTGCTGGAAGTACAGTAATTTTTTCTCCCCATGCAAAATTCCCAGCAGCCGGTTCTCGCCGTTGATGTGATGGGATCAGACAAGGGGCCGGATGAGATCCTTGAGGGGATTTACCTGGCACTGAAGACCCCCACTTCCCTGGGCTATTCCGTCATCCTCGTCGGCGATGAATCCGTCATTCGCCCTGCCCTCGGCCATCGCCGATTCCGTCCGCTCCTGCCGCGCGTGGAAATCTTCCATGCCGGGGAGGTCATCGCCATGGAGGAAAGTCCGACAAAGGTTCTCCGCCAAAAAAAAGATGCGTCCATGGCGAGGGCCGTCGAATTGGTCCGGGACGGAAAGGCAGATGGGGCACTCAGCTGCGGCAACACCGGCGCTCTCGTTGCCCTCGGGACAATCAAATTGAGACCCATGGACCATCTGGAGCGGCCAACCCTGGCAACCATCCTGCCGACCATCGGCCGCCACTTTGTTCTCCTGGACGTGGGAGCCAACCCGGAACCGACGGCGCGGCAATTGGTCCACAACGCCCTGCTGGGAGCCCACTATAGCCGAGTGGCATTAAAAACTCCTTCCCCAAGGGTGGGATTGCTTTCCATTGGAACGGAGGAAGGAAAAGGCAACGGTCTGGTGCAGAGGACCCATGAGATGCTCAAGGAATTGGGCGGCATCGTCGACTACGCCGGACTCATCGAGGGATTTCAACTGTTCCAGGAGGGAACGAATGGAGTGGATGTCGTTGTCTGCGATGGATTTGTCGGAAACGTACTACTGAAATCCATCGAATCTCTAGCAAAGCGACTCAAAGGATTTCTGCGCAAGGAACTTCTACGAAATCCGCTGCGCATTTTTGGCTGTCTTTTTTTGGGGGGTGCGCTCCGGACGGTTCGGAGGGAGCTGAGCGGAGAAAAATACGGAGGAGCCCCCCTTCTGGGCCTCAATGGCGCCCTCTTCAAGGCCCACGGCGCCAGCAATCGCCGGGAAATTTGCCACGCCATTCTCATTGCCCAGCGCTTTCTGCGGTCGGGACACCGGGATGAGCTGCGAAATCTGATTGCACGGACCAACGAAATTTTGAGCATGCCCGACGGTGCCGGCGGGTTGGAGATAAAAAAATGAGAGAGAAAAAACGCGTATTTGTCCGGGGCATTGGCTCCTATCTTCCGGATAGGGTGCTCACCAACGGGGACATGGAAAAAATTGTAGACACCAGTGACGAGTGGATTGTGAGCCGCACGGGCATCCGAGAACGCCACATCGCGGCGGCCAATCAGGTCACTTCTGACCTGGCCGTGGAGGCGGCCACGGCCGCCATGAATAATGCCGGAATCGGCGTCGGAGAAGTGGACGCCATCATCGTCACAACCGTCACTCCGGATGTTGCTTTCCCGGCAACGGCCTGCTTCGTTCAGCAAAAGCTAGGCATGGGAAACTGCCCCTGCATGGACATGGAGGCAGGCTGTTCCGGAGTCATCTACGGACTGGAATTGGCCGCCGGTCTTGTCCAGTGGGGCCGCTATCGCAATATTCTGCTCGTCGCCGCCGACAAACTATCCTCCGTCACAGATTGGACGGACCGGTCAACCTGCGTGCTGCTGGCGGACGGCGCAAGTGGCTTCATCGTCGGCGGCGAAGGGGAGGGGGCCGCGGCGGAACTGCTCGGAAATCACATTGCCGCCGACGGCTCCGGGGCGGAATTTCTCTGGATGCCAGCGGGAGGAAGCCGCCTGCCGGCGACGGAAACAACGGTGGTGGAGCGGCAGCACTTTCTCAAAATGAACGGCAAGGAAGTCTTCAAAAGAGCCGTGAAGGGAATGGCCGCCGCCGTGGATCAACTTTTTTCCAACTGCCAGGTGACCGCGGACCAGATGCGATTATTCATTCCCCACCAAGCAAATTTACGCATCATCGAAGCAATCGCCGAATACCTGAACCTCCCTCTGGAGCGCTTTTGGACAGTTCTCCAGCGCACGGGCAATACTTCATCGGCCTCCGTCGGCATTGCCTGGGATGACGCGGCACGGAAGGGACAGCTGCAAAGGGGAGACCTACTCACATTGGTCGCCTTCGGGGCAGGACTAACCTCCGGGGCAGCTCTGCTGCGGTGGATGCGCTAGGGGAGAATGTAAAAATCATGGCCCGGATCCATCCAACGGCCATCGTCGAGCCGGGGGCCAAACTTGCCGATGATGTGACCATCGGCGCCTATGCCTACGTTGGACCTTCAGTGTGCCTGGACTCCGGCTGCACCCTGCACCACCACGGCGTCGTAGAAGGCAATAGCGTTCTAGGAAAAAATAACGAAATTTTTCCCTTCGCCGCCATCGGCGGAAGGACCCAGGACCTCAAATACGACGGAACCGACGGAGTGCTCCGCATCGGCGATGGCAACATTTTCCGAGAATTCGTAACCGTACACTGTCCCACCAGCGCGAATGGAGAAACCCGCATCGGCGATGGCAATTATTTACTTTCCTATGCCCACGTGGCACACGAATGTCTTCTCCACGACGACATTATCATTAGCACCCAGGCGGTACTCGGAGGGCACGTGGAAATCGATTCGCACGCAAACATTGGCGGCGCCTCCGCCATTCACCAATTTTGCAAGGTCGGCAAGTATGCCCTGCTCGGAGGAGGATCGGCGCTGGTCCAGGACCTTCCTCCCTACATGCTGGCCGAGGGCAATAGGGCCCGGGTCCGTTCCTACAATAAAGTTGGACTTCAACGCCATGGCTTTTCCGAAGAGGAAGTCGCCGCCGTACGCCGCATCCACCGCCATCTCTACGGGGCGGGACTCAACCGCACACAGGCATTGGAAAGGGTCAGCGGAGATGACTCGATTCCGGGCCCGCTGAAGGAAGAACTTTTCCAATTTCGGGATCGCTGCAGCCGGGGAATGCTCTGACGACGGCGAAACCCCATTCCGCACGCGGCCAATGTCTCTCCACGGAAAGTAATCCACACATCTTCAGCGAGGAGGCGCTGTCCAACGGCAACGGTATCTCGGTCTTCCAGATGCGGAAAAATTTCAGTGTCTGGGCACAAAGTTCATAGGCCAAAGCGTTCCCCAACCACGCGACGCATTTCTTGCTGGATGCTGGCCAGGGGCACCCCGGCGTCGATGACGTGGACGCGGCGGGGCTCTTCCCGCGCAATGCGCAGATAGGAATGGCGGACTTTTTGGAAAAATTCCGAAGATTCCCGCTCCAGGCGGTCAAGGGTGTTGCAGCGACCGTAGATTCGGCGCAGTCCCTCCTCCGGGGATAGGTCCAGTAGAAATGTTAGGTCAGGAACGCAGCAACCGGCAACAAAGGCATTAAGAGTTTTCACGGTGTCTTCGGAAATGGCGCGGGCCCCACTCTGGTAGGCGACGGTAGAATCAAAATAGCGGTCACAGAGAACGATGGATCCGGCTTCCAGCGCCGGCAAAATTTTTTCACGAACAATTTGGGCCCGACTAGCAAGAAACAAAAGGAGCTCACTTTCCTGGCACATGGGAGGGAAGATGTCGTCCCGGTTGAGCAGTCTGCGAATTTCTTCTCCGAGAACGGTTCCTCCGGGCTCCCGAACGCAGCAAACGTCCAAATTTTTGGCCAGCAAATAATCCCTCAGCAGAGCCAAATTGGAGGACTTCCCCGCTCCTTCGGAGCCCTCGACGGAAATAAAAATGCCCGCTTTCACGCCATTTCCAGGAGAAACTGCCCCACCTCTGCCCCCGTCGGCGAGTGTCCAAGTCGCACGTAGGCACCGGAAACCGCGTTGCCCAGCAGCAGCGCCAATTCCCTGGGAAGACCGCAGAGGACCCCATGGAGGAAGCCGCCGTTGAAATGGTCTCCGCCTCCCGTCGAGGTAAGTGGCTGCGGCGTAAAAAATCCTTCGGCCCGGTGCCATCCGTCTCGGCCAAAGGAATCGGCCCCGTCGGGGCAATGTAAAATCCACTCCAGTGGCCAGCGACGATGCAATTTCCCCATGATTTCCTTCCGCTCCTCCACGGTTCCGGAGGAATCGATGGGTCCAGCCACACGCTCCATTTCCTTCCGATTCAGGCTGAGAAATACTCTGCAACAGGAAGAGAAGTCGGAGATGAGGTCAAGCAGTTCAAAAATTTCCCGGGTGGATCGGCGAGCCGGATCGGAAATGTCGAAGAAAAATGGCGCGGAACCTGGAAGGGCAGCGGCTTCCCCAAGTAGCCGCCGGTAGATGGCCGTGCCGCCGGGCATCATCGTCCAATTGGTAAGAACAACGGCATCCTGGGCGACCATCAAATCCACGGGAGATTGTCCGCCCGGCAAGGAGTCCACGATGGCATCGTAGGTCAATCGTTCCAGCGGACTGGAATCGGTTAGTAGGATCTTGCCGTCGGAAAATTCCAGGGCATCGGTGCCATTGGGCTCTCCCGTGGAATGGACCTCCGCGCCGCCGGAACGGAGCCCCCGGAAAACACGGTGCATGGGCCGACCCACGTTGGCAACGACGGTAACGGAAGCGCCTAGGCGCTGTAAGGCACCGGCGCAGAGAACGGAATTTCCTCCGGCCCGGACCTCCAAAAGCCGACGGCCAACGTTGGTGCTCTTGCCGGCGGCGGCGGCGACGTGTCCTGCAAAATCGGCAATGGTCCCCATGCGAACCGTTCCCGACTCCGTCTGTTCGGCAAGAAGGGCATAAATTCCATCAACGGCGGCATCAAAGCCGGCGAAAATGGAAAACCGCCGCCGTTCCTCCAAAGTTTCAACCAATTTTATTCCATCCTCTTTCCGCATTTTTTCCCGGCCATCCGAACGTGTATATTTTTCAAAGGAAGAATCAAGTCCGTCCGCCCGGGTTATCGAAGAAAAGGTTTTTTCCCCCGACAACCGGACAGGGAGCCGGGTTCAATGAATGTCGAAGGAATTTTTCGTTGCAACGACCTCGGACTTTCCATGGAAAGAACCAATGGGAAGATTTTTTCGCCACCTTTTCTCCGTTTCTGCCATTTTCCTCGCCGCACTAGCTGCGGGCCGCGCCAATGAAATTTTTGCGGAATCTTCCATGCCCACGGAGGCCGAATTGCTCCTAGAGAGGGCGCTGGACGCCGAAAAGCTTGGAAATTTTTCCAAAGCCCGCCGCTCCTACCGGAAGCTGATCCGGAAATTTCCAACGGGCACGGAAGCGCCGATGGCCATGGAACGCATGGGGTCCATTCTGTTGGAACAGCGCCGCTTTCAACCGGCATTCCAGTATTTTCAAAATCTCCTCGATAGGTATCCGGAATATCCTCGGTACATCGGAATTGTTGGCCTGGAGTTTCAGATAGCGGAAAGAATGATGCGGGGACAGCGCAACTATTTTTGGGGGAAGATTCCCGGATTTAAAAATCGAACCGGTGCCATCGAATTTTTCCGCCGAGTTGTCGAGCGGGCGCCCTACGGCGACTACGCGCCCGAAGCTCTCCTAAACATCGCCCATCTCGGCATCCGTACCGGAGAACCGACCATCTCCATCGAAGCGCTGGAAAAATTGATCGACGGCTACGGAAATTCTCCCCAGGCACCGGATGCCCTACTCCTGCTGGCCAGGATCCACCGCGACCTCGTTCCAGGTCCCGACTATGACCAGCGTTCGGCCAATGATGCCCTAAATTACTACCAGGAATTTCTGATCCTCTTCCCGGATTCACCGCGGGTGGATGAGGCGGAGGCCGGATTGAAGGAGGTTATGGAACTGCGTGCGGCGGGAAAATTATCCATCGGCAACTTTTACTACGACGGCAGGCAAAATCCTGAAGGGGCAAAAATTTACTACGCCGAGACGTTAAAAATCGCTCCGGAAAACTCCGCCGCCGCCGAATGTGCCCGCAGGCGTCTCGCGGAAATTGCCGCCGAAAAACCAGGCAAAGGCACCCCCCTCGACCACATCCTTGGTCCCTACAAACCGTCGGCAACCGACAGATTCGCCCCGTCATCGGAAATGGAGCTTCTGTAACGCGAACCGCAGAGGCCTATTTACGATGGCTTAGCATTCGTGACTGAATGAGACTAGGCCGTACCGGACAGGGACGGCAGGCAATTCCTAGTCGATTGCCGATTTTTCCATCGGGATATATTCTATCTTTTCAACCGGCGTAGCATACCTGTGTCGGTAGATTTTTTCGCATAGAATACCGGATAACAAAAGCAATATTCCGACTGACATTCCTATTAGTAAAAGGGTCGCCGGAGGTGCAACGAATCCTCCGATCACCAGGCTTGCCAGATAGGATTTCAACCACACGAAGAAGTCAATTGCCAGAATCCCTATTGCTGTATTTTTGCAAAGCACCGATGCTTCATACAGTACAGTTGCTAGCACCCCAAAAACTTTTCTCCTATCGACCGTCAGCTCGTAGGAAAAGCATTCTGCGCCGTCCGAACTCGTATATTGTGATAGCCCTATGCTAACTCTCTCTGACAAATTCGAAACGAACTCGGAGCGAAATATTATTTCTAATAGACGAGCTTCAGTTATTTTTTCTCTTAAGAAAGAAACATGACCCATGTCACCTTTTACACACGCAACAAGTAACGCATCGCTATAGTTGACATCGGACATTTTACTGCGCCTCCACTCTAGAGACCCGCCCACGATATTTAGGGTGTGGAGGCACATTGGAAGTTTATCCCCTTCTTACTACCTGGATCACGAAATAGAGCATCATTTTAGTGGCTTGTGTTCCAAGCCCCCTTGCGTAATTAATTATAACTGGTGATGGGTTTGAAACGCGCCACAGCGGCATCCCAAAAATAACTTCACCAATAGATTTAAGGAAAACATCCTCTCGTTCAGTGTTAGTGCATACGAAAGTTTCGGTCACCTCATCGTAAACGCCTAGCAAGAAGTCTGGTCTATCTTTCGTGAGCCCAGACCTTCTAACCCACACGAACATATCAGGCCCAAGATAACAATCCACAGATATCTTGACTCTGTTCAAATCCGAAAAGTATTTTCCGAAATTGCGTTCCGCTATATCACCAACACTCATATTTAACCTCCGCCGGAGACAGAGTGGACACTGAGCCCAAGTAGGCCAAAATTTATTCATTTTAGACAAAAATTAAACATTTACACATGAAAACGACAAAAGAAGAACGGCAGAAAAAAGATGCTTACCAGGTGAAGATCAAAGACTTACTCAAGGAATGCGGTGAGCATGAGTCTTTGAGCGAGATCCTTCGAGAAATGACGAAAAATGTAATCGAAGTCATGTATTCAGAGGAACTTAAGCAGCATTTAGGATTTGAAAAACAGGAAAAATTAGCGGGCAGAAGGGTCAACTACCGCAATGGGTCATCCAAAAAAGTCGTAACCGGCTCTCGAGGCAGGGTCTTTCAATTCTTCGGCAAGGGAAACATTTTTGCCCTTTCGGCTCGATTTTAATTCTAAAATTGGTTTATGTCCAGCGACATATGAATCTGAGAGAGCATTTGGAATTGTTG
>JAITOA010000002.1 GCA_031290195.1 Puniceicoccales bacterium
GAGGGATTTTTCCAGGAGCCATTGGACCTGCCGCTCGAGTTGAAAAATGCTTCCATTATTGCCAATGACGAAGTCTGCGCGGCGAATTTTTTCCACCAGTGGCAGCTGCTGGTCCACGCGAAGGTCCAATTCCTCCCGGGACCAGTTGCGGCAGACAATGGCCCGGCTAAGTTGCTCCGGGTAGTTGGCGTAGACACAGACAGTGTGATTAAAGTGCATTTCCAGGTTGTTTTCAAAGAGTAGGGGAATTTCAACCACCGATGGGCCATCGGTTTCCCGCTGCCAGAGATCCTCTATTTCCGGATAGACGAGATTTTCAAGGAACGTCAGGGACTTCCCGTCCTGGAAAACAAGCTCCGCGACGCGTTCCGTGAGCA
This sequence comes from Puniceicoccales bacterium, assembly GCA_031290195.1. Lineage (GTDB taxonomy): Bacteria > Verrucomicrobiota > Verrucomicrobiia > Opitutales > JAIRLM01 > JAITOA01. Next base: position 378 of record JAITOA010000002.1, read on the forward strand.
CCTTCCCGCTATTTGCATCGATGCAGTCTTCCCCGAAGCGGCCGCGCAGGTTCAATTTGACCCGCTCATTTCCCTGTAAAACCTCGTGCACATGACGGTCCAGGTCAACGGTGGTGAAGCCGTAGCGCCCGAAGAGGCCTAGCACCGTGCTCTTTCCACAGCAAATTCCCCCCGTAAGACCAATTTTCACGGAGATAAACTTTCCATTTTCGCCAAAAATGGGCAAGAAACTTTACTTTCAATTCCTCTGCACACCCCTTCCCCCGCAAAAATTGTCCATCATTCCCCTTGACGACATGTAAAAATTTTCCTTGGTGAGCCCGGAGTTCGAAATGGTGGATCGGAAATACCTGCGCGGTGTGCTGTGGTTCCTTCTCAGCCTGCTTTTGTGCCAGTGCAACGACAGCATCATGAAGCTCCTCAGCGTTCGGATAGCGCCCATTCAAACCACCTTTCTCCGCTTCGCCCTGGCGACGCTCCTCCTCCTTCCATTTATGATTTTTATGGGGAACGGAAGTCTCTCGACGAAGATGCCACAGGTCCATTTTTTGCGCAGTCTTTTTCTCTTCGGTGCAATTGTCTGCTGGTGCCATGGTCTCCGCAGGGCGACCATGCCCATGGCGGTGGTTGTCGGCTTTGCCATGCCGCTATTTCTGCTGATCTTTGCCTGGATTTTTCTAGGGGAACGGATTTCCAAGTTGCGGTGGGCAGCCACGGCCGTGGGCTTCCTGGGCATCATCATTGTTGCGGAACCCCAGGGCTCCCACTTCAACTGGGCGATGGTGCCGCTGCTTCTTTCCACCGTGTTCTTTGCCGCCCTCGACATACTCAACCGCCGCTGTGCCCGGGAGGAAACAATGTGGTCCATGCTTTTCTACGCATTCCTGGGGACAACGATCGTCGCCGCGATCCCCGCACTGTATCTATGGAAACCGATGGGGGTCGGCGAATGGTTCTGGTCGATTGCTCTCGGCATCGGAGCGAATCTTCTCTACTTTTGCGTCGTGCGGGCTCTGCGGCTCATCGAAGCGTCCGCGACGGCTCCCTACCGCTACGTGGAATTTCTTTTCAGCCTCTTCACGGGCTATCTGTTTTTCGGAGAAGTTGCCAATGGCGCCACGTTAGTCGGAGCGGCCATCATAGTGCCGGTCACCCTACTTTTAGCTATCCACGAATCTCGTTCCTCCTGTGAAAAAGATTTGAAGCACTACCACTCCTGCTGCTAGGAAGTGCCATGGCCAATTCCAGCCTTCTCTTTTTTGCGGGCTTCCTTCCTCCGGTGCTGCTGCTTAGTTTGATTTTCTGGAATCCCTGGAGCCGCGAATCCACCCTGCGCGTCCTCCGATCGCCGCGGATCAACCGTGCGGTTTTTTCCCTAGCCGCCGCCCTTTTTCTTTGGAAGGTATGCAATCTCGATGCGGCTGATTTTGGTAATTACCGGCACCTGCTATTCTCCGCATTTTTTCTACTAGCCTTGGGTGCTCTAGCGTTTAACCACGGATTTCTCGCCGCACGCGGATTGGCGATTTTCCAATTGGTCTGGGCCAACGAATTTCTGACTGCCGGCCTTGGTCATTTTTCGTCGCCGTGGCTGCTGGCGAAGGCCGTTGCCTACGTTTACATTTTGCTGGCCATTTATCTGGTGATTTACCCCTATCGGCTACGGAACTGGCTCGTTTGGAGGTCCAGACGATGACCCAGGAAAAATTTTCCTTCGCCGACGAAGAACTTTCCGACGGGAGAGGGTGCCACCTCGGGCGTGGGCCTCTGGCATTGATTATTTCCGGGCCGGCGGGCGTGGGGAAAACGACCCTCTGCCGCAACCTCGTTGCCATACACGGGGACCGCTTTGCCTACGCCGTAACAACGACCACCCGGCCACCGCGCAGCGGTGAGCGGGACGGCTATGACTACTACTTCGTTGGCAGGGATAAATTTCAAGAACTCCTCGGACACAACGCCTTCTACGAACATGCGACCGTCCACGGGCAGCACCTCTACGGGTTGACTCGCGGGGAAATGGAGCGGCATTTTTCCGTGGGCCACGACGTTCTTCTCTGCATGAATGTCCAGGGTGCCATGAAATTGCACCGGTTGGCCATGGCGGAATCGGAACATTTTTTACACGGCCGCGTGGTGACCATTTTTCTCCTTCCTCCGGATTTCAATGAATTGCGGACGAGGATTCAGCTGCGGGAATCGATCGACGAAGGTGAGCTGCGGCGACGCATGGAATCTATCCAGGGGGAGCTGAGGGATTCAGTTTACTACGATTACCTCGTCCCGCCGGGATCCCGGGAGCTTGCCCTGCAAAATTTGATTCACATTTACCATGCGGAGAAAATGCGCGGCAGCTGCTGCGGAGAGGATGGTTCCCCGCGAATGAGCTAGCAGGGACGGGTCCCGCGCCTTTGGCATGGGCTCTGACGGCAAATCGAAAAGATTCAACGGGTTAATTTTGCGATTCGAGTCCCAACCCAATCCCTGTTCCTTAAAGTTACTCCCCACATTTGTAGAAGGACTTAAATTCTTCGAAAATTTTCCCTTGCAATTGTGCAAGTAAGCGGCAAAATCTAATGGTGGATTCTGGTGTTCGTTTGCAACGATGGACTAACGGGCAGTATCGTGGGGAGGTGGGGATACCGAAAGAGAATTTGCCGCCAAACCAGGGAAACCAGCCAACGGAGATTGGACCCAACAGCCTGTTGAGACAGGGAGGCAATCATTCGAGCGCAGCCCAGCGGAAAACGAAAAGTGCTTTTTTCCAATTTCTAAAAAATCATCCGCTTGGGGAAAGCCATCAAACGGGAAATGTAATTCTTGCCGTGGCACTTACAATTTGTACCGTCTTCATCTACCTTATAGTTATGGGCATAGCCTACTTGGCTTCTCCCAAGGCTCCCGATCCTCCGAAGGATCCACCGAAGGATCCACCGGAGGATCCTCCGGAGGATCCGCAACTCGTTGCCCTTGATTACGCGCCCGGTGAAGCCGACAGTTATTACGGCAGTGATTGCATACCCAAGAATTTTGAATGTGGATATATGGATGTGAGCGTTGATGAATTAAATTCCGTTGTGGCGGGTGCTCTTCGCCGCGGCGTTCAAGAATGAAACTGGGATTTATTTTTCCCAAAAATGACCACATACTCAGGCTGAAATTGCACGTGGCCGTCAGTGAAACGCAAAAAATCGTTGGCTTTGCCCTAAGGCCTGGCAGCATCCATAATGCTGTGCCGTTGTCGCGGTTTCGCTCGCCGCGGACCGCATTCTCTGCTATCTGAGCGGGAATTCTGGCGATTAACTTGGCACGCTAATGTTGTGGTTTGCGTCCTTCGAAAATTTTCCCTTGCAATTGTGCAAGTAAGCGGCAAAACTTAGTAGTGACTTTTGGTGATTACTCGTGTCGACGGGTTTGGGGTGACGATGATGGGTATTACGATGACGGGGATTATCGTGGGTGTGAGGGGACAAAGAAAGGGGGTAGTCATCTAAACCCGGAAAACCAGCCAACGGAGACTGGAGCCAACAGCCTGTTGAGACAGGGAGGCAATCATTCGAGCGCAGCCCAGCGGGAAACGAAAAGTGCTTTTTTCCAATTTCTAAAAAATCATCAGCTTGGGGAAAGCCATCAAACGGAAAATGTAATTCTTGCCGTGGCACTTACAGTTTTTACCGTCTTCATCTACCTTATAGTTATGGGCATAGCCTACTTGGCTTCTCCCAAGGCTCCCGATCCGCAGCCGAAGGATCCGCGAGAGGGACTCCAGTATGTCCAGCCTGATCACGACACTATGCACGGCCAACCGGCGTGGAGAAAAGATGACCCTAAAACCAGTCCCTTTTCTTTTCTTTGACGCACGATCACTTCGACTGGCAAATGGCACGAAACTGGGATTCCGAGCCCCCGGGCATTTGTCCACCGGCGTTCGGAATTATTTTCCACCCTTCGCGGCTTCCTCCTGTCCAAAGAGCGCGTCCAGGTACTCTTCGATGGAAAAAGGGCGCAGATCGTCGGCCCCTTCGCCGATTCCGACGAAGTAGATGGGAAGTTTCCATTCGCTGTAAATGGACACCAGGGCGCCGCCGCGGGCGGTTCCGTCCATCTTCGTGATAACGATTCCGGTCAGCTGGAAGGCCCCATGAAAAATTTCCGCCTGCCGCAGTGAATTGGTACCCAGGTGCCCGTCGATGACCAGCCAGCGGTGAAAAATTCCTTCGGGCAGTTTCTTCCTAAGCACCCGCTGCACCTTGTCCAACTCATCGAGAAGGTGAACTTTCGTATGCAGTCGTCCGGCCGTATCCAGAATAAGCAGGTCCTTTTTCCGCGCCACCGCCGCCGAAAGCGCATCGAAGGCGACGGCCGCCGCATCCGCTCCGTGGCAACTTTGAACTATTTCCACGCCGAGTCGACTGGCCCAGAGGGATATTTGCTCATTGGCGGCTGCCCGGAAGGTATCACAGGAACCCAGCAGAACTCCGTGACCCCGGCGGGCGAAGAGAATGGCCAGCTTTGCCGCGGTCGTTGTTTTTCCACTTCCGTTGATGCCGACAAGGCAGATGGTTTCCGGGAATGACTGGGGGGAAAACGACCCTTCGGAGCCTTCCAAGAGATCCCGCAGTATCCGGCGGGCGATGGCGGAAATTTCTTCGGAGCGTAGTTTTGGATTTCTGCTGTGGCTTTCCCGTACGGCGTCCAGGATGGATTCCACCGTTTTTCTGCCAAAGTCCGCCTGGTAGAGCAGCTCTTCCATTTCTCCAAGCCGCTCCGCGGACAGTTTGACGCCGGCAAAAATGTTTTTTATTTTCCCACTCAGCGAGCGAACCGTCTGCGTCAATTTTCGCTTTAAATTTTTAAAAAATCCCGCCATTCGGGGATGCTGAAAGAAATTTACGCAGCCGGGGCAATGAAATTTTCCGGAGAAATTTTCCGGAGAACGGCGGACACACCCGCCGGGAAATGGGGTGGTTTTGGAGTTCTTCGAAAGTTTTAAAAGCACTTGACAGTTCCCCATCCGTCCGAGTAGAAGTCACCGCTGTTTTTGCTGCCGGCACCGCCGGGGAGGTTGGGCTATGGAAAGGTTAGAATTAGTTGCCACGGAACGGAAAGAATTTGGACGCGGCGCAATGCGGCGGGCACGGAAGCAGGGAAAAATCCCCGGAGTTCTCTACGGGGAATCGGGAAATTTTCCGATTTATTTTGCCGACGGTGAGCTGCGTTCCGCACTGCGTCGCATTTCCGGCGGAGCGGCCCTCATCTCCCTAGACGTTGGCGGGAAGGAGCGGCTTTCGGTCCTGGCCGACTGCCAGAGAAATTGCATCGTCGATTCCCTGGTCCACGTGGATTTCCACGAGGTTTCCATGCGGAAAAAAATGCACGCCCATGTTCCCGTTGCCCTCTTCGGCGCCGAGGAATGTGCCGGCGTGAAAACGGAAAATGGCGTCCTCGAGTTCCTCTGCCATAGTCTTGAGGTGCGTTGCCTACCCAAGGACCTTCCGGCCGGATGTTCCGTGGACATTTCCGGACTGCATGTTGGGCAAATTGTACACGTTAGGGACCTTCCGCCCATGGATGGCGTGGAGTTTCTTGGATCTCCGGATCTGGTGATTGTCGTCTGCAGCGCCATGAAGGTGCAGGAGGAGTCGACGGCCGGCACTGCAGCTGAAAGCGCGAATGCGGCTCCGAAAGCGTAGGGGGTCAAAGTCACACAACTCCTTTAGCTGGTAAGTCTTGCAAATATGAAGGAGAACTACGACTTTGTAGACCATGGAGGAAAATAGGAGGGAACCGCTGCTGTTCGTCGGTCTAGGGAATCCCGGAGCGACCCACGTGCATTCTCGTCACAACCTGGGTCAGTTCATCCTCGATGGTTTTGCTCGCCACCTCAGCGTAAAGTGGATCAACAATAAGCGGCTGAGTGCAGACCTGGCGCGGGGCCGTTCCGGAAATACGGATTTTCTTCTGGCTCGCCCCCTATCCTACATGAACGACAGCGGGTACCCGGTCCTCCGCGTTGCGAACTACTTTAAAATTCCTCAGGGTCGCGTTGTTATCGTCTACGACGAAATTAACCTTCCCTTGGGGGAGTTTAAAATCACCCATCGCAGCGGTTCCGGAGGGCACAACGGCATGGCGGACATCTGCGAAAAATTTGGTGAATGCGTGCGCTTCCGCGTGGGAATCGGGCCTAAGAAAGACAAGGAGATGGATCTCAAAGACTACGTGCTGAGCAAATTCACCGACGAAGAGCAGGCAGCGCTCCTCTACGCCATGCCGGCAATTTTGGACGGACTCAAGGACCTTTTCAATAATCCGCAAAGTACCCCTTGACAAAGACGGTTTCCATCCCATGAATCTTCTCCTAGCACCTATGAAGGACAGGCAGCTATGTCAAACAGGTATAGAATAACGCTCGTTTTCGATACCCGCGAGCAGCGGGAGTCGGCCGATGACATGCGGCAGCGCATCGGAAAGATGATGGAATCTCTCGGCGCCTCCGTCGAGGCAAGCAGGAGTCTCGGCATTTTTCCGTTTGCTCGCTGTACCAGTCGAAAGTTTACGGCTGGATCCTATGCCCAATATGAATTGGCGGCGAAGGGCTCCTTCAATGGCGAATTTACTGCGAAGCTCCGTCTGGATAAGACGGTTAACTGCGCTCTCATCGAAAGGCTTTAACTCCCATGGCTTCGTTTAATAAGGTGATTTTGCTTGGCAACCTGACGCGTGACCCGGAACTGCGCACGACTCCCAACGGGACGTCCATCTGCCGTTTCACCATGGCTGTCAGTCGCCAGTTCCGCAATGCGGACGGCTCTTCCAGGGAAGAGGTCCTGTTCATTGATGTGGATAGTTTCAATAAGCAGGCGGAGGCCATCTCCCGCTACATGGCCAAGGGCCACCGGATCCTCATCGAGGGCCGTCTACGCCTTGACCAGTGGGAAAGTCAAAACGGGGAAAGGCGGAGTCGCATAATGGTCGTTGCGGAGAGTTTCCAATTTCTGGATTCCCCGAGCCGGCGGGATGGCGACGGCTACGGAGGGGAAGGCGGCGAGGCCGCCGGGGCGCAGCGGAGACCTCCGCGCAGCGGTGGCCGTCCGAAGCCGCGCCCGGAATCCGAGGAGAGGGAAGGCGACGAAGAAGGGACGGACGAAGAAATTCCGTTCTAGTGGAGGTGGGCCATGGCAATCTGTGAAATTTTACTCCTTGAACCCGTGACAAATCTTGGTCGTGAGGGGGAGCGTGTCCATGTGAAGGCGGGCTACGCAAGGAATTTTCTCGTTCCAAGGAAGAAGGCTCTGGCCTTCAATAGGGCCAATGAGCGTCAGGTCCAGTCGCTGATCAGACTCCGGGAGGAGCGGGAACGCCGGGAGAGGGAATCAGCCGCCGGACTGGCGAAACAGTTTGACGGCCTCCGCGTGGTCGTTGCCGTAAAAACCGGGGAAAATGGAAAACTTTTTGGCTCAGTTACGGCAATGGAACTCCTGGAAAAGTTGGCGGAGAAGGGTATTTCCCTTGAACGGCAACAATTGCAACTGGAACAGCCGCTGAAGGAACTTGGCCAGCACGCCGTCGGAGTTCGCCTGCATAGGGACGTCCAGGCATCATTCACCGTTGAGATTGTCTCGGAAAATCCGATAATACTCGCGACCGGAAACTAGGCCTCTAGGAAAACGGGCCATGGTTTCTGTCAGCCGGAAGGAATCGGCGTCTCCGCGCACCCCCCCCCATAGCAACGAGTTGGAGCAGGCTCTGCTGAGCTGCTGCGTTTTGGATGGCGGCCAGGACAGCGTGCCCCTCTGCATCCAGCGGCACATTACGGAGGATTCCTTCTACTACCCCGCCCATCGGGTCCTCTTCGCGGAAATTCACGGCGTCTACCAGGGCGGTACTCCCCTCGACGAAACGGTCCTCGTGGATTCTCTGGGAGCCAAAGGCAAGCTAACTGCCGCCGGCGGAGCCCTCTACATCGGTCAAATTTGCAGTCGCGTGGATACCTACGCCTATCTCAGCCACTACATCGCCCGCGTCCGGGACTATGAGCTTCTCCGCCGCGTCATCGCCGTATCCCAGTCCCTCATTGTCCGGGCCTTTGAAAACCAGGAGGAAGTGCCGCAATTTCTCGCCGAAGCGGAGGAAAAAATTTTCGAAATCAGCAAGGATCTTCTCCAGCGGGAAATTTGCCACGTGGAGGTCCCCATGCAGCAAAATGTGCAGACGATTCAGATGATTTCTAAAAATAATGGGACCCTACCCGGCGTAGAAACGGGCTTCATCGACCTGGACCGCATCACATCCGGACTCCACCCTGGGGAAATGGTTGTCGTGGCGGCGCGGCCTTCCATGGGAAAAACTAGCCTCGCCCTCAACATCGCAGAAAATGTCGTCCTTCCCGGGAAGGGGAAGAAGGCGGTGCCCACCCTATTTTTCAGTCTCGAAATGGGTGCGGACCAACTGGCCATGCGTCTTCTCTGCGGGAGAGCCGGCATCGCCGCGGACCGGCTGCGCACCCCGTCCCGCTTCCCCGAAGGCTGGGAAGAGGCCATTTTGCGGGCGGAAAAGGAGTTTCGCAGCGCTCCCCTGTGGATCGACGATTCCTCCAATCTGACCATCCTGGAAATGCGGGCCCGGGCCCGACGACTTCATAGCCGGAATAATTTGGGATTCATCGTCATCGACTATCTGCAGCTAATCGCGGGAACGGATGGCCGCGCGCCCAGGGAGCAGCAAATTTCCGAAATTTCCCGGGGAGTGAAGGCCATGGCCAAGGAATTGGGAGTCCCCGTGGTTGTCCTAAGTCAGCTCAACCGCGAATCGGAGAAAGAAAATCGGCGTCCGCGGCTGTCAGATTTGCGGGAATCCGGTGCCATCGAACAGGATGCGGACGTGGTTCTTCTGCTGACTCGGGCGAAGGATGTGCCGGAAGACGAGGAGCTGAGAGCCGTGGATATGGCCAGCGGAGATTGGGGTCGACAGCAGTTTCCCATTGAGCGGGAGCTACTTGTGGCCAAGCAGCGGAACGGACAGACGGGAGTCATTACCCTACTCTTCGATAGGGGCCTTACAAAATATAAAAATTATGCTATCGGACCAAAAGATGATTGCGGTGGGCCCCAAAAATGTGGAGACAGCGTGGGTCGAAAAAATGGAGTCAAGATTTAGGGGTTTTGGAAAACTTTTTTTCGCGGTACTTTTAGCGGGAACGTTGCCGCTGTCCGCCGAAGAATTGACGGTTGGAAAGGTGGAAATGCGCATCCAGGGGGCCGCCACCGTCGGCACCGATGCCGTTTTTTCCCGCATCAAACTAAAGGAAGGGGAGCCCTTTCTCCAGGAAAAAAATGACGATTCCATCCGCGCTCTCTACGCCACCCATCTCTTTGACCTCGTCGAAGTGATCACCGAAAATGGCATTTCCGACGGCCACATTGACGTGGTCTACGTGCTCCATCCCAAGCAGAGGGTGGCGAAGGTTTCCTTTGAGGGGAATCGGCACATTTCCAACAAACGGCTGAGGAAGCTCGTCGAAGTAAAGGATGGAGGCGCTCTGGATCACACCCAGGTGCAGAAGGATGTGGAGGCCATCCTGGACCTCTACCGGAGCAGGGGCCACGCCGACGTCGCCGTCGCCGTGCGCTGTGCCGAAGCAGGAAATGAAGAGCCGCAGGATCTTGTCTACGCCATCGGGGAAGGTGCCCGACTGCCCATCGGAAAGATTAATTTTTCGGGCAATTCCTCCGTTCCTTCCCGGGTGCTGCGGAAACTCATGGTCCTCCACCGGCGCACATTATTTTCCTTCCTGAGCGGCTCCGGAAACTACCGTCCGAGACAGCTGGAAGACGATCTGGAAAAACTTCGCGGCTACTACCACAATCTTGGCTTCCTCGACGTGCGAATTTTAGCGGAGGACGCTATCCTTGACCGGAAGAGCGGAAATTCCCTGCTAATCACAATTCCCATCATCGAGGGTCCCCGATTCAAGGTCGGAGAGGTAACTTTTTTTGGCAATACTCTCTACGACAATCGACGCCTGGAGAAGTTACTGCAGGTCCATTCCGGGGATTATTTTTCCCCGGATAGGGTAGACCAAACCGTGGAGAGTCTGCGCTATTTCTACGGCCGGGGGGGGCACATCGATAGCTACGTTACGGCGCAGCGGCGGGCCAACATTGCCAACAATTCCATCGACCTTACCTTCGCGGTGCGGGAGTCTCCCCTGAGCCGTGTGGGCATGGTGAATATTCAGGGAAATACGAAGACAAAAAATTCGGTAATTCTGAGGGAACTGTCCCTCTTCCCGGGAGATAAATTTGATCTTATCAAACTGCGCAACAGCGAAAACCGTCTCCGGGAAACCCGCTATTTTAGGCAGGTGACACTGGTCCCTGAGGCCACGGAGGAACCGGAGATCCGCAACGTCGCCGTCAACGTAGAGGAGGAAAAAACGGGGAAATTTTCCTTCGGTGGGGCGCTGAGTTCCTTCGACAACATCGTTGGCTACGTGGAATTTTCCCAGTCCAATGCCGACATTTTTAACCGCAATGCCCACTTCCAAGGGGCCGGGCAAAAATTCCGTTCCCGGGTGGAAGTTGGCACGCGCACTTCCCAGCTACTCCTGTCCCTTGGGGAGCCGTGGCTCTACAACCGGGAACTGGCCTTTGGCACGGACATCTTTGCTACCCGCAGCGAATACAAAAAATCGGATTATAACTACGACGGGGCCACCTACAACGAGAGGCACGGCGGCTTTGAGTCCTATTTTCGCAAGCGCATCGTCGAATTGTTGGAGGGGCGCCTCTACTATCGGCTGGACAATGCAAAGCTCTACGACGTTGGTCCCCAGGCTCCAAGACCTCTGAAGGAGCAGGAGGCGGCCGGAGCCCAGTGGATTTCCAAGGTCGGCCTATCGCTCCAGCGGGATTCCCGGGATAGTCTTCTCTACCCAACCGTCGGCAATCGCGTTATTCTGGCCTTGGACTACGCTGGACTGGGCGGGAACATTCACTACCTCAACCTTGATCTACAGGGGGGGCAGTGGTTTAAAGTCGCCAATTGGCACACGCAGACTCTCGCACTCATCGGTAAAATTGGGACAATAAAGGGCTTTGGGTCCGAGCCGATTCCCTACTTCGATCGCAAATTTCTCGGCGGCGTCGGCGACATGCGGGGATTTGGGGGACACGCGGTGGGCCCGAGGGATCCCTACTGCGGCGAAGCACTGGGGGCGCGAACCTACGCCTACGGCTGCGGGGAATATTCCTTCCGCTTTACGGACTCCTTCCGCATGGCCTTCTTCGGTGAGGCTGCCCGGGTGGGATTGAATTACATGCGCCTGAAGGACCCGATCTACCTGGATGCCGGGGTTGAATTCCGCATCTTTGTCATGGGGTCGCCCCTCCGGCTCATCTTTGGCTATCCCCTCCACGGGGATCGCTATACTGAATATAAGGTGCAATTTAATTTCACCTTCGGCTCCGTATTCTAGGAAATTTTGCCATGGACCCAACCACTCCCCACGGCAGTGACATTTTTGCCGTTCGCCTGCGAAAACTGGCGGACCTGAGAACCCAGGGCATCGATCCCTACCGGCAATCCTGTTCCCAGAGCCACAGCACGGAGGAGGTGCGACGGCTCCTCGGCGACCGGGATCAGTGCGAAGAACGGGTTTCCGTTGCCGGCCGTATTTTGTCCTTTCGACTCATGGGCAAGGCCGCATTCCTGACGCTTTTGGATAGGGCCGGGACGATCCAGTGCTATGTGAAGCAGGATACCATCGGCGAAGCGGCCTATGTCTCCTTTAAAACCTACGACATCGGCGACATCGTTGGCGTTAGCGGTTCCATCTTTCGCACCGCAACGGGGGAAGTTACCGTTCGCGTGGAAAAAATTACCCTCGTTTCCAAGTCGCTGCGGGCACTTCCGGACAAATTCCATGGGCTCACAAACGAAGATCAGATTTACCGGGAACGGCACCTGGATCTCATCACAAATCAGGAGTCCAGAAAGCGGGCTTTTCAGCGCATTGCCATCGTGAAAGAGATCCGAAAATTTCTCTGGACGAGGGATTTCGTCGAGGTGGAAACTCCTTTTCTCCAAAACGTGGCCGGCGGCGCGGCGGCGCGGCCATTTGTGACCCACATGAATGCCCTGGACCGGGATTTTTTTCTGCGCATTTCCCTGGAGCTGTACCTGAAGCGCCTGCTGGTGGCGGGTTTCGACCGCGTCTTCGAGATGGGCCGCGTCTTTCGCAACGAAGGACTTTCCCGGAAGCATAATCCAGAATTCACAATGCTGGAACTCTACCAGGCCTACGGCGACCACCGCACAATGATGGATCTTGTCCGCGACCTCATTCAACATCTCTGCCGGGAAGTCATTGGAACAACTGACATCGTTCAGGCCGGCGGAGAAACCATCCACCTGGGCGGGAACTGGGAGGAGGTCACCTACTGCGACCTCATTCGCCGGCGCACCGGAATCGACGGCTGGTTTGAACTTTCAAAGGAAGAAAAACTACGGCGCTGCGCCGATTTTTCCGTCGCTGTGAACCCGGAGTTGGAGCATTTTTCCATCGACGGCAATGTTTTTGAAAAAATGGTGGAACCAACCCTAATCCAACCCACCTTTGTCACCCAGTTGCCCCGGGAACTCTGCCCATTGGCCAAATTGAACCGGATGGACCCCCGCTACCTGGACGTCTTTGAACTTTGCATCAATGGTCAGGAGGTCGCGCCGGCCTATTCGGAGCAAAATGACCCCATTTTGCAGAGGGAGCTCTTTGAAAAGCAGGTGGGGGACGACATCCAGGCACTGGATAGGGAGTTTTTGAGGGCATTGGAGTACGGCATGCCTCCGGCCGGAGGCATGGGCATTGGCATCGACCGGCTCGTCATTCTTCTTACCGGTGCCGCCAACATCCGGGACACAATCCTCTATCCGTCCCTGCGGCCGCCCACCGAATGAGACACACTAGTTGTTCCGACTAGTTCCAATTCTACTCGCCGGAGGAACGGCGACCGAACAAAACGCGGAGCGGCGGCGCATACGTCTAGGAAAATTTCTCCGTCAATGTGCGCACCAATGAAGGGTCCATCTTTGCCAACTGAATTACTTCCTCGGTGATCCAGCATTCGGTGTATGGATCTTCCCGAAGGAAGGGGAGCTGAATGAACGAATTCCTACGTAAACTAGGTACCTGATCTCCTGCAATTTTCATAGCTACTGCCTCTTGGGCGTGCGGGAGAAATGCGCCGGACTTTTCCATGAACCCGACGATAGATGGCATAATCTTTGCCTGCAGGGCGGTGACTTCATCGATGGTAAGTTGGAGCGGCTCCAGCAAGCTTCCACCGACTTCTTCCACGGCCTTGAACTTGGCAAACATTGAGATCCACGCAACGCAGCTATGCTTCACTGCCTCGTGGGAATCCAATTGGGGGTTCACCGCATAGCTCCGTGGGCACTCGGCGGAAGCACGAATTTCATCTCTTGTTCCTAGCCGCATAATTTTTTCGATGTAATAGGCCCATATGCCATAGATCAGTCCGCTGACTCGCGGCGGTCCGTCGAGTGGGGCAGTCGGAAAAAGGCTCCCAACGAACCCTTCTTGAAAACAACTCCCCCCAAGGCCAAAGTCTTCCGTGGCCTCGGAAACAATGGATGTCGTGGTGCGGTGGAAGTCGTCCTGCGAAGCAAATTCCTCCAAATTTCCGTATTGCAAATAGTGGCGGAAAAAAAAGTCAAGTACCCTCCTTTGGCAGTGGACAACGAGATCTTCCAACCGCCTCGCCGGCTTCACGCCGGCTTCGCTTAGGGGACGACCGGTTAGTGCTCCAGGGAGGCAAAATCGCAGGTCCGAGCAATCACGCCGGTCACGGGCGAGCTTTTTTTGCTGTTCTGCGTAGGCTTTTTGAAAAAGGCCCCCAAGAAGGTTACGAACTTTAGGGAGTAAACAATTTTTTATCTCCTCGTAATTAGAAGATGTCCCAACGGATTCGGTAAAAATTTTTAACACCTTATCCATGAAGTTACATTTGTCTACGCCATGGGAACAAAGACATGCTGCCAATGCGGGCAACATTTTCTTCTCTCCGCCGGAAGTGTTATTTGTTTCAAAGTAGATTATCCCCATATCTATAAAAGCACTGAGGGTAAACTCGCCCATCCTCTGGTCCGGAGATATCTCTGGAGGGAAGAAGATTTTACATTCCTTTAGTCTTGGAATAGCCATGGCGGCTGGGTATTTTCCCCCTAGGACATGTCAACGATAAATACTTATAATTATTAGATTTTAGTAAAAAATTTGTAACTAATCTCTCGGAGTGGCTACCGGTCTTCAGGAAGAGAAAATTTTTTGTTCCATACAATGCAAAAACGTGGCCGCCCTCCTGGGGCGGCCACGCGGAACCGAGAACCATAAAGCGACCCAAGGAAAATGGACCGCGTTCCTAGTTAAGAGCCATTTTACTGGATTTTGTTCAAAATTTTTTTGAAAATTTTTCGATGCTGGACCAACCGGTGAGTGGATCTAAGAAAATTTACTTCCTGGGGATCGGTGGGGTGGCCATGGGCAATGCTGCTCTCATGGCCCGCGGAATTGGCCACCGGGTCGGGGGCAGCGACGGAGCAATCTATCCCCCCATGTCCAATCTTCTCCGGGAAAATGGCATCGTCCCCTTCGGGGGATTTTGCGAAGAAAATCTTTCCTCCTTTGCCCCGGACCTTGTCGTGGTAGGCAACGGCGTCGGCCGGGGCAATGCGGAGGTGGAATGGCTCCTTGACCGGGAAACAATCCCTTTTACCTCGCTGCCGAATTTTCTTTTCCAGCATTTCTTGCGCGGCCGCCACCGCCTCGTCTTCGCGGGGACCCACGGGAAAACCACCACCACCGCCGCTGCGGCCTTCTACCTGCGGCAATTGGGCATCGCCGCTGGATTTTTTGCCGGTGGAGCCCCCTTTAATTTTCCGACCGGAGCCGACATTGGCGCCCCGGGGACCCCTTTCGCCATCGAGGGGGACGAATACGACAGCGCGTTCTTTGACAAGCGGAGCAAGTTCATCCACTACGCGCCGGACACCCTCGTGGTCAGCGCCATTGACTTCGACCACGCCGACATTTTTCGCGATCGGACCGACGTTGGAAGAACTTTTAACCACCTGCTGCGGACAATGCCGCGGCGGCGGAGCGTTTTTATTAGCGGTGACGGCGACGACGGCGATTTTCTGGGTCCCTGTCCGTGGATAAAAATTTTCCGCGTTGGCCTTGGGCAAAACAACGATTTTCGTCTGCAAAACCTCTCCTTGGGAGGAGAAGGGAGCTCGTGGGAGGTCGCCCACGGAAAGGAAATTTTACAAATGTCCAGTTCCCTCGGAGGAGAATTCAACGTTCGCAATTGCACCATGGCGGTCCTGGCGGCCCACGACGCACT
The DNA here is from genome assembly GCA_031290195.1 of Puniceicoccales bacterium. Lineage (GTDB taxonomy): Bacteria > Verrucomicrobiota > Verrucomicrobiia > Opitutales > JAIRLM01 > JAITOA01. Next base: position 15,800 of record JAITOA010000002.1, read on the forward strand.
GGGGACGGCCCTGCCGGGACGGGCGGATCTGAGGGGATTTCGCGGAGTCCAACGGCGGCAGCAGCTGCTGCATGGGGATTCCCGCTGCCGGGTCTACGAAGATTTTGGCCACCATCCGCGGGCGATCCGGGAGGTGCTCCGCTCCCTGCGGCTGCGCCACGGCGGCTGCGAGCTCATTGGCTGCTTTGAACCGGCCACCCACACGGCCCTGCGCAGGGAACTGGCGGAAGAATTTGTTTCCGCTTTTTCCCTGGGAGACCGCTGCTACTGGGGAGAACTGCGGCGGCCGGAGCGCATTCCCGCGGGGGAACGGATCATTCCGGGAGAAATTATGGGACGACTGAGGGAAATCGGCGTCGACGCCATTGCTTTTGAAAAAAATGGTGAACTGCAGGAAAGACTACTGGAAGTCCTCGGACGGGAATCGGAGAAATTGCGGGTGGTAGTTCTCTTCTCCAATGCATCCTTCGCGGACGTTCTACCCTACTGGAGGGCCCGGGGTGGGGGAGGGGCGTAGGCCACTGCGTCGGATCGGACGCTTTCTGGCGTGGTTGCTGTCGGCAATTGTCCGACTTTGGTGGCGCACGCTCCGCATCCGCGTGGACGCGGGATTGGCTCGTTTCTTGGAAAGTTCCAGACCGCTGATTATTACCCTGTGGCATAGGGATCTGTTTTCCATCGGAGAATTGCAGCGTCGTTTTCCCAGAAAACGTCCATTGGTGGCAATGGTGAGTGCCTCCCGGGACGGGGAATGGCTGGCAAGCTTGCTGGGCTCCATTGGCATTGGGTCCATCCGCGGTTCCAGCGGCCACGGGGCATTGGGTGTCTATGGAGCCGCCCGGGAAAAATTGCGGTCCGGCTGCGACGTTGCCATCACCCCGGATGGACCGCGTGGACCAAAATTTCAATGCAAGGGCGGGGCCATCCGTCTCGCCCTGGAAACGGGAGCCACCATCCTGGCCTTTCATTTTTCCTACGGTCGAGCCGGAACCCTGAAATCCTGGGACGAATTTCGTATTCCGCTGCCATTTTCCACCGTCTCCATTGGAATTAGCTATCTGGAACCGCAGGAATTTCTAGCACTCGGAGGCCCAGGACCGAGGTCAAAACTACTGGGCGCACGGCTCAGCGGCGTAGCCCACCCCGCCATCCAAATCAACCCAGACCTGTGAGCGGAATCCCACTTGGAAATTTCTACCGGTCAGCCTTCGGCGAGGGCCAACCGCCCAAAACGTCCACGCGGAATGGAGGCCCTGGGGGCGGGAGGAGATTATTCAATCCGTCTGCTGTAAGGATGAGCCTTCAGGACTCCCTCCTTCACCGTGGTCTTCAGCGGTGGTTTCTATGTCGGACTCCGCCTTTGCCCGTATCGCTTCCAGTTGACGCTGTTTTTCAACTTCCTCCGCCTCTTCATCTTCGGCTTTCTTTTTTGCGGCTACCCTCTCTTCGGCTTGGCCCATCCACACTCCGAGGTTAAATAGTATCAATGCAATGCCGACGAGGACCCATACGGCGGCAATGGTCACTATCACCGGTCCGAGAGCAAAGGAAACCGCCCCTACCGTGGCGGCCGTAATCACGACAAGCAGCAATGATACGACAATGCGCGCAATTGTATGGTCTCTCAAATATTCAATGAAATCAATGGCAAGGGTTTTAGCCTTTTGGAGAAATCCCATTTCGGATATCGTATCCTTGTCTTCGGTTTCCACGGGCGGAGTTTCTCCGGACACTTTTGAGGCAGTTTCTGTCGATAAACCTTCACTTTTTTCTTCCGATGTAGGCTTACTTCCCGGTTCTTCCGCGGGCCCTATTTCATCGCCCCCCTTACCTGCTTCTGCATCCCCTACGGCCACATCGGTTGTCGTCGCCGGACCTGTAGTGCCTTCCACTACGGCACTTTGATCCTCCAAAATTTCATCGGTACGTTCAGAACCTTCAACCTCCTTCTTCTCTTCTTCCACTGCAGCTTCCTCCTCTTCCTTCGGAGGAATGAATGCAATCAATCCAAGTCCACCTCCGAACCAGATTAATCCTATAACTAAAGCGCCAACTCCTCCAGTAACTACTCCAACCGCAACCGTTAAAACGGTACCAATAACCGCAAATGCGATTTTATGCATTCGTACTTTTTCCGCCAATACGTGGAGGGCTTTCCCGATGACGGTAGCCGCATCATTTTTATATGCTTTAAGGGCGGCGAGAAATCCTCTGGTGGCCCAAATAGATCTATATTTTTCCCTGAATATGACGGGGGCCAGGACGACGGCAAGAATGGGTGCAACCCATATGAACCAGCCAGCTCCCATGCAACCCAATGCGGCTATCAAAAGCAAGGTGCCCGTCACGTAGAGAACTCCAGACAGAACGGGATGGGCCTTCATAAAGGCAGCGAATTTTGATGTCTTCGTAACCTCTTCTTGTTGATCGGTTACTGCTTCTTCTTCCGTGCCTTTGGCGGCGCTAGCCTTGTCGAGTTTATCAGGTTTAGCATTTGCGCTTGAAGGATCATCCGCTTCCCCGGTCTTTTCTTTGCCGTCCGCCGCTACTTCTTCTTTTTCAGGAGCGTCGGCCGTCCCTGCCCCATCAGCGGAAGGTGCATCCTCTGCCGCGGCAGCACCTTTTTCTGCGACCACACCACCTTCTCCGATAGCGGTCTCGGTCGGTACTTCTTTTGGTTCAACCTCCGATGGCTCATCCTTTTCCCCGACGGGGTCGGGTTTTCCAACGTCCCCGGCAGTTTCTTCGGAGGATTCCTTGGCGCGCTTGAAGGATCCAATGGACACGCCAACGTTCCAAGAAATAATTAAAACTGCCGCTAGCAGTACAACGGGTAATCCCAACATTCCCAATGGGGTGCAAAACACAGCGGCGACCAGCGCCAGTGCTAAAACAGAAACTAGAACGCGGGCGATTGTGTGTTTGCTAACGTAGATCGAGAAATCCGATATCAACCCACCAATGCTTCTAAAAACGAATTTGAGCGGCTCGACTACGAGAAATTTCCCCAATGCAAGCGTTTTTTTAAGTACACCTTCTGCTGCACCAAAGGTTGCCGCCCAAACTGCTTTTACGTCCTTAAAAATTTGCTGAAAACCTTCAGAAAAGTACGTTTTGAGATTTTCCAGGGTGAGTTTTCTACTCAATTTCCCGGCGAGGGCGGCGCCGCCAAACCATCCCGCCGCAAAGAGGGCGCCGCCAATTCCGCCGGTTGCAACGCCCAATATTACCGAAATCATGGCTCCGACCAGGGTAAAGGCTACGGGATGAGTTTTTATGCCATTGATCAAATCGGCCATCCCCGCCCGCATGCGATCCATAATACTTTGTTTCTCATGGACGTCACTGGGCGGTTGTCGCTCTAATGGCAGTGGCAGTGCACCATTTCCTGGTGGAGGGATACTCATGGAAGGCGAAAGTTTAATAATTCACGGGAAAAACACGACATTTCTTTCTTCAACAATCGCCGGAAAGGGTTCGAAAATTTTTTTTAGACGAATGGTTTTGTCGTGAAAATGAACCGCTGCCGGCGCGAATCGAGGACATGTTTCCCCGGGAATCGTCATCCGATGTGGACCCTGGTCCCAACCGGGCAAATGTCATAGAGTTCCACGGCGTCGGCGCTGCCTAGGGTGACGCAGCCGGCGCTGGATGGTCGGCCAATTCTTTCTTCGAAGCAGGTTCCATGGATATAGATATTTCTTTTGTAGCTATCGCAGCCATGGCCGTCGGACCCCATTCCCGCATTGATTCCTTCCTCCAATCCGCGGAGACGGAGGATCCGCGTGATCACGTAGCCCCGCTCCCGCCAGTCAGGGAATTCCCAGTAGGGTTTCCCGGTCGCCGCGCGGCCCAGCAGCACTTCGCCCGAGGGCAATCCGTCCCCGTATTTTTCCACAATCACGTGCCAGCCACGGGGAGTTCCATTGGATCCTTCCCTGTTACTTGGAGGCTTTTCCCCCGTCGATATGGCATAGATTTTTCCGCCTCCGTCCGCCCGCAGCAGCAGCATTTTTTGCGAGCTAATTGAAACGGCCAGTGCCGGAAAAGACAGGGAAATCCCCGCCCGCAGCGCATCCTTTTCCAGGGCCCGCCGGCGGTCCGTCATTCCAGATAAAAATTTGCCCCAACGGCCGGCTTTTTTTCCAATTGCATCCACTTTTCCAAAAACTCTTCGCAGGAAACAGCGAAGGAAGGTGCAATTTCAAGGAAAAATGGGGGAGTTCCGCCGGCATCCCTAATCAGGTCCACCTTCCCTCTGGCGAGCCAGTCGGCAAATTGGCGTGTCTGGTCCCGCTTCGACGTTTCCACGGAGTCCAATCCCGCCGAATTTTTGACGGGGCTGAAAATTTCCTCCCGGCGTCCCTCGAGGAGGACGGCGCATTCTGCCTGGGGAAGAAGGTCAAAAATGAATCGTTCCAGCTTAATGGCATTAATCTCCACGGGCCGTACCAGGTGTGCCGCGGCGTTGATGTAGGGAACTTTTCTGAGAGAAATGTGCAGGGGAAGGCTGTTTGACCTTCCCGCCTGGCAAAAATGTTCGAGAAAATTAGCCTCGAAGAGATGGATGGCAACGTTGGCAAGGCCGAAGTGTAGGCGACCGGAAACATCCGTGGCCATGGCACATTCCGGAGGGAGGTCGGAGTACTCCATGACCCGTGTTCTGTCCTCGCTTTCGACAAAAACTCCCACCTTCTCCCCGGGGAAATTTTTTCTTACACAGCGGCTGGACACCTGCGCCTCCATCCCTGTGTGGAAGCCAATGAAGTAGGGATCTAGCGGCGAGGCAAGGGGGTTATCTACCTGAAAATAGCTAAAATGGCGTATCCTAGGGAGGCGCAGTGTCTGGAGAAGACCAATTTTTTCCAGAGCACAGAGCAATCCTCCGTGGCCATCCGGATGCATGGCAACGCTGTCCTTCGCGGAGAGAATCAGTTTCCCATCCATGTCAATGGTGGGAAGCTGTCCCTGGGCAAAGATGTACACCTCCCTGAGACCAAAATTTTTCTGCTCTACAAAAAAGGCTTTTGTCTCCTCCAGGTGGTCCGGACCCGTGAGAATGAGCCAGGGAACCGTGCAGCCGTAGCGGCATTCGCCGGCCCGAATTTTTTCCGCGAAGAGCTGGAATAGAGATTTCCCCTTGACCGGCGTGATGGGGAAGAAACCCTTGGGACGGTCAAATCCGAGCCGCGTGCCCTGGCCACCGGCGACGGTGATCACCGCCACTTCCCCCCGGCGGAGGACCGTTTCGCCGTCCACCCATGCCTGTTTCCACCGCGCCTTCTCCGTCGTAGTTCCGGGCAGGGGGATGCAGGTGGCGGGGCGGAGCCGACTCCCGTCGCAGGAGGGTCGGCGAAGGCGTAGAACCTCCCGGCGGAGCTGGGAAAAATCAATGGACTCCAGTTGAGCCAGCAGCTCGGAATGGCGATCTTCTCCCAAATTTTCAAAAAAAGGCACCACGTGGTCCTGGTCGTTGCGAATGAGCAGGTCGCGCAGAGCATTCCACTTCACCTTTCCTCGATTTACCATGGCCTTATTCCTCGAAAAGATAGACAAATTCATCGCTGTCCGCGTAGCCGAGACGTTCCCGGATGACGCGCTGGCGGAAAGAATTTTCGCGGGAAAAGCGTCCCAGATAGACTTCTAACTTTTGCAGTTGATCCCGCAGCTCCGCTCTCCGGGCCAGGAGCACTTCCTGACGCCGGAGATAGTGGTGGTATTTTGCACGGCAGGAACCCGTGGAGAGGAAGAAACAAAGAAGGGGGGTGGAAAGGAAGACCCCCCAGCGGAGGACTGCCAGAAAAGCTCCCCGGCGAACATTTCCCATGCGGTGCCATTCCATAATCAAAATTGTGTGCATAGGCAAATTTTTTTTATGGGTGGACAATTTTTTAGTCCTTCTCCGAAAGAAAAATGGAGTGAATTTCTGTGAAAATTCATTGAAATGGACTTGACCTTCGATCCGCGACTCCCAATGGAGGGTCGGCGAAGGGAAGGTATTCGCCCGTCAGCGATTGGCGGGAGGAAAGTCCGGACACCGCAGGGCAGGATTCCCGGTGAAAGCCGGGGCGGGGGGTCGGAGGGTCCTCCGACGGAAAGTGTCACAGAAAATAAACCGCCCACGCAGGTGGGTAAGGGTGAAAAGGTGGGGCAAGGGCCCACCGCATCTCCGAGCAATCGGGATGGCAGGATAAACCCAATCCGGTGCAAGACAGAATAGGAGGCCGGGCGGCCCGCCCAGTGGTCTCGGGTTTGTCGCACCCATCGGCTCCTTTTCGGAGGAGTACGGGGAGTTTCCGTTGCCGGAGACTAGATAAATGAATGCCGCGGCGGAAACGCCGTCACAGAATCCGGCTTACCCTTCGCCGGGGTGCTCCGTTTGCCGGAGTATCCACCCGATTTTTCCATTGGCGGTGGGCCCGGCGGACCCACGCGGGGAAATTACTCTTCGGTGCTCCTCCCCCGGGTCCTGAGTTCGGCCATGCCCCGCAGAAACCAATCCCCCCTTTCCCCATAGTTCCTAAAAAGGTCGAAGCTGCTAAATCCCGGACTGAAGAGAATGGATGCCGATTTTTTTCTCTGCCGGCGGATGAAATCGTCGATTTTTTCAAAAATTTGGTCCCGATGGGCGACGGTGGAAATTTTTCCTTCCCCTGCAAAAAATTTCTGGAAACGGGGCGCGATTTCCCCGAAGCAGAGAATTTCTCCGGCCAGAGAGACGGCGGGGTGAAAATTTTTCAGGTCCTCACCCTTGGAGTGGCCGCAGACGATCCAGAGGCAGGGTTTTCCATTGCCGGTGACGTGTCGCAGTGCCGCCAGCGCCGCAGCGGCCGTCGTCGCCTTCGAGTCCTCCCAGATTTCTACTCCGCCAACGGTGCCCCACCGCCACAGGCGGTGGGGCGGCGTTTTGAAATTTTCAGCGGCACCGCTAATTTTTTCTGGGGAAAAGCCAAGGAATTGGAGAAATTTCTCCACAAGAAAATAATTTTGACGCTGGTGGGCCATTGCCAAAAAGCCGCACTTCGGGGTAGCGGCTTCGCCGGGGACGACTGCAAAGGAGGGCAGGGGAAGGGAAAATTTTTCCGCCCACCGGGCGACCCCCCGACCGACGGCGGCGAAGCCCACACAGCGCCGAAGTAGCCGCCACTTTGCCTCCCAATATTCGCCAAGATCGCGGTGGACATCCAGATGATTTTCGGAAAAATTTGTCCAGAGCACGAATTCCGGGCGAAAATATTCCAGGGAGTAGGCCTGGAAGGAGCTCACTTCGCAGATATTCCATAGTTTCAGATTGGTGGAAAGGGTAGAAATTTGGCCGATGACGGGCGCTCCAACGTTGCCGGTGAGGACGCATTTTTCCCCGAGATTTTCCAGGACATGGGCCAGCAGATGGACCGTCGACGTTTTCCCGTTGGTCCCGGTGACGGCGACGGTGCGGTTAGCGCAGTAAAATTGGGCAAGATCGAGCTCCGACAGGCACCGGCAGCCGACTTCCCTGGCGCGGCAAAGCCACTGGGAATGGATAAACCCCGGACCGTAGATGACAATTTCTTCCCCGGTTGGTTGGAAGTCTAGTTTTATTCCCAGAGGAGCCAGAGAAGCGTCTTCGTCAAAAATTTCGTGGTCAATTTCCCTCTCCCGCAAAAAATTAGAAACGGCCTGACCCGTGACTCCAAACCCAAGAACGGCCACCTTTTTAGGCCAATGGGAGCATTCTTTCCAAAAACTTTTCCCGGTTTCTCCGGCGACGGTCCCGTGGATTCTAGGCAATTTCACCGGCGCTGTCCCCGTCGTCCACGTAGAGAATGCGGTTGCAAAATTCACAGCGACGCACCGCATCGTCGAAGTTCTCCCCCCATTTCGGCAAATTGGCGGCCAGATGCATGTGGCAGCCAGAACAGATAACTCCGTCCAATTGAACAACATATGGCAATTTTACAAAAGGTCCGCGCAGGGACCCGTAGGCGGCCATCCAGGGTTTCCCTACCTGCCCATGGATCTGATCCAATTTTTTCCGCAGGTCCTCCACTTTTCTCAAAATTTCTTTCCGTTTCAACTCCGACTCCATGCGCCGGCCAGCCCTCTCCGCACGGTGCTTTTCCCGGCACCGGCACGCTTCCTCGAGTTCAACCCCATCCGCCTCCAATGCCTCCAAACACTCCAAGTACCTCTCCTCGACCAAGGCCTTCCCCCGGATGAGTTCGGCCATTTCCCCACCGATGGCATCGGCCTGCGCCTCCGTGGTAATGCGCTTCTTTTTCCCTTCGAGATTTTTCAACCTATTTTCCATTGCGCCGATGGTACCCTCCAGCGAACGAAGTTCCCCTTCCTTCTGTCCGCAATCCGTTCGCTTTTTTTCCAGGGCATCCTTCTCCGCACTATCCATTTCTTCGAGGCTCCGGAGCAATTTTTTATGCTCCTCTTCCTCCCGAAGGCAGAGCTGTAATTTCATATCATATTCTTGGTAGAGAAGAAGCTGTCGCAAGTTCAAATTCATCAATTTCCATGCGCTATTGGGGGATCAAAGGGAAGGAATCTTCGCCTCGATGCCGCCCGCCAGCAGGTGGCGCAGGGGCCCGGCGGCGGCGGCATACTCGTCTTCAAGGATATGGTGTCCGCTGTTATGGAATAGTCGCGGCTGCACCTCACCGAGCTCCGCTTTCCACTTGTCTAGAACATCCACCGGAAAAGTTCTGTCATTTACGCCCCAAAAAATTTCAAACTTTTTGTGGGACAGGATAAAAATTTTTTCGGACAGTTCCCGCAGCCATTTTCCTCCGGGTTTGGACTCCTCGTAGGTGGGAAGATTGCCGAGAAAGGTGCGCGTGGGGGTTCGGGATGCCCAGCTCCGGTAGGGGAATAGGTAGCCGTCGTGGGAGGGCCCATCGCAGTGGGTGGAGGACACCGCTTCCCGGATGGGAACATTTAAAAAATTTGCAAAAAATTTTCCAAGAATTCCCGTGCGGTAGGCGGAGTGGGAAAGGGACATCCCGTAGCCGGGGAAACAGTTTCCATTGAAAATGGCAATGCGATTGACCCGTTCCGCCCAGCGCGTGGCAATGGCCATTCCCGGGACGGCGCCCCAGCCATGGAGGACCAGGTTGAATTTACCAACGTCTAGCTTTGTTAGGAACTCAACGACGTCGTTTGTGATGGTGCGGAGGGAGTAGTTTCGCCGGGAGGGCTTGTCTGACAGGCCAAAGCCGACGTAGTCCGGCGCCAGACAGCGGAAATTGTCCCGCAGGTCGACGATAAGGTTTCGAAAATAAAAGGACCAGAAAGGGATGTCATGGAGAAAGATGGTCAAATTTTCTCGACCTTCGTCCACGTAGTGGAGTCGGGCACCGCTGGAAAGCCGCAGAAAATGACTCTGGAAAGGGAATTTGCTGCGGAAAGATTTTGGAAGTGGTTTTTTCATTTTAGCGGGCTGAGGGGGCGGCCTCCTTCAGTAGATCTACCTGCTTTTTGGCGGCCTCTCCGGTTTTTTCTTTGCCAAGCAACTTGATGGAATAGGAGTCGGGACCTCGGAGAACGAATGCACCCGTGGAAAGGTCACCGTCGTCGATGGCCGCATCCAGAGCTTCCATCTCGCTGATTGGCCGGTTGGGATTTTCGATGAGCAACTCCGTGGAACTTTCCTGGGAATCCCCTTCGGAATGGCGCAGGCGCCACCGGCCACCGATCGCCGTCTCCATCGCAGATCCAGCCGCATCCCCGGCGAGCTTAGTTCTGGGAGCTACCTCATCGGAGGATGCCTCCGCAAACTGGGCCAGCGCCTCCTGCACCAGCATGATCTCCCGCAGAAACCGGGCATCCTGGGCCCGCCGGATGCTCCGCCGCAGGACGGCAAAGCCGATGATGGCGGCGGCGACGACGAAAACAAACACCAACCAAAAAATGCGGGAGCGCACCCCCGGCGTTCTTGGCGATTCCTGTGGACTGTCCATGGCAAAGCCTCTCTGCCGAAATTTATAAAAAAAATTTGCAAAATACAAGTCAGAAGGTGAATTTCACGCTTCAGCCGATTCCCCAACTCAATAGTTTTTTCCATCGTTCCGTGAACTTGACCGGTACCTGGGGAGATAGACAGGAATAAAAGATTGCCCGCCGGGGAATTGGTCATTAGCCCCGGCTCGAAAATGAACAAGGAATTACATTGGAAACCTATTAGCTGCGATATGGCGGCGGCAGAACAGCTTAGACGATTACTTCGCGTGCCAAAAATTCTGGCTCAGATCCTAGTTGCGAGGGGTCTAAGGGACCCGCAGCAGGCCCGTTTTTTCCTAGATGCCAGGCTGAGTCAGTTGGAGGATCCCTTCAAGCTCCTCCACATTCGGGAGGTCGCAGAACGTCTACATTTTGCATTGAAGCGGCGGGAAGACGTGGCCGTGTTCGGTGACTACGACGTCGACGGAATTTCTTCCACGGCACTGATGGTGCACACGCTTCGCCACTTCGAAGGGAAAGTTCGCTACTACATACCGCGGCGCTTCGAAGATGGCTACGGACTCTCCCAGTCGGTGGTGGAGCGGGCCTACGCCGACGGGGTTCCCAAGGTGGTTCTCGCACTGGATTGCGGAACAAATTCCGTGGCCCAGGTTCAATGGATGCGGGACAGAGGAACGACGGTGATCATCGTGGACCACCACCGGGCTACCTGTGAACTCCACGCGGACCTCATCCTCGTCAATCCAAACGTCCACGGCGGTGACGACCAGGAAAATTACGGCATTTTCTGCACGGCCGGCCTGGTTTTCAAGTGCATCCACGGACTTCTTAAGGTGCTGCGGCGGCAGAACGATAGGCGTGCATTGGATTTTAACCTCAAGGGACAATTGGATTTGGTGGCCATGGCAACGGTGGCCGATGTGGTGCCGCTCCTCGGGGAGAATCGGATTTTTGTGAAGTATGGACTCAAGGAACTGCAAAGTCCCTGGCGTCCCGGGACAAAGGCAATCATTTCCCAGGCGGCCCTGGATGGGGACCACGCCATCGTGGCCTCGGATCTCTCCTTCAAGGTCTGTCCCCGCATCAATGCCAGCGGCCGCATCGCCAATGCCACCCCTCCCGTGGAAATGTTTCTGACCGAGGACCCGGAAAAGGCAAAGGTGATCGCCTCCGAACTGGCGGAGATGAACCTGGAACGGCAGCGCATTGAATCGGAGATTACCGAGGAAGCCAGCCGCATGGTGGAAACGGAGTTCAGTGGTTGCAATTCCATTGTCCTCTTCAATGACCACTGGCACACGGGAGTCATCGGCATCGTTGCCGGAAAGCTAATGCAGCGCTACAGGAAACCGTGCGTCGTCCTCAGCCGGGAAGAAAACAATATGGCAAAGGGCTCCGGCCGCTGCGTAAGCGGACTCAGCCTCGTGGATCTATTTTCCAAATGCTCCCACCTGCTCGGTACCTGGGGAGGTCACCCACTGGCGGCGGGAATTGGCATGCCCATTGACAATATTTCCCACTTCCGGGAAGCCTTTGAGGTGAGCGTGACGGAGGCACTGCGCATCATCGACGTGGCCAACGACCTGGAAATTGTCGACTGGATCACCGCGGGAGAGATCAACGAGTCCCTCATGCGCCAGCTGCGCCAGCTGGAACCCTTCGGCCAGGGCAATCCGCAGCCCGTCTTCGGGGTCCATTGTCCGGTCTTTCTCGGGGAACCGCACATTTTTGGAAACAATCACCAGCACTTCAACTTTGTCCTGGCGGGAAACGGCCGCTCCCTCCACGGAGTTGCCTGGCAGAAAGTTCACCTGCTTCCCCTGCAGAGTTCCTGCGACATCGCCGTGCGGCTCCACACGACCTATTGGAACGGCAACCGCGGCATCCAGGTGGAGCTGGTGGACCTGCGGCCGTCCGCTTCCACGGAGCCGTAACCGAAAAAATTTTCCAGGGATGTGGGCCCATTTCATCGGCGCAAAGATAGGCGGTGCAAATCCCCCTTGACGACCCTTCCCGGCGCCGGTAAGTTCTCGGGAGAGGTTCCCATGGAAGAAGAAGAGCAGGAATTAATGCAGATTACGGATGCCAATGAGGCCGTGGCGTCGGTGGCATTCCGTCTGGCGGAGATGGTCATCATCTACCCCATCACGCCGTCCTCTCCCATGGCCGAGTTCTGCGACGAATGGGCAGCGGCGAACAAAAAAAATCTCTGGGGCGAATCCCCGGACATCACGGAAATGCAGTCCGAAGCCGGGGTCGCCGGCGCCGTCCACGGCGCCCTCCAGTGCGGCTCCCTGGTCACCACCTTTACGGCATCCCAGGGCCTGCTACTGATGATCCCCAACCTTCACAAAATTGCGGGTCAGCTACTTCCATTTTGCATGCACGTAACGGCCCGGGCTCTGGCTTCCCATGCCCTTTCCATTTTCGGGGACCACTCCGACGTCATGGCCTGCCGCGGCACCGGCTTCGCACTTTTTGTCTCCAACTCCGTCCAGGAGGCCCATGACTTTGCCGCCATCGCCACGGCGGTAACCTACGAATCACGGGTGCCCTTCCTCCACTTCTTCGACGGCTTCCGCACCTCCCACGAAGTGAACACCTATGCCATGATTCCCGACTCCGTCCTCAGGGAACTGCTCAATCCTCTGGCCCTCGAAGCATTCCGACTGCGATCCATGGACCCGAATTCCCCGACAATCCGGGGGACGGCTCAAAATCCGGACGTATTTTTCCAGGGACGGGAACGCTGCAACACCTTCCATGATGCCGTTCCACAGATCCTGCAAAGAACGATGGAAAAATTTTCCCGGGCGACGGGCCGTTCCTACGCGCCCTACGAATATGCCGGAGCGGCGGCGGCGGAGACAGTTTTCGTGTGCATGGGTTCCGGGGCGGAAACCATAGAAGAAACCATCGGTGACCTCAATGGGGGGAAGGGGAAGAAAATGGGATTGGTTAAGGTCCGCCTCTACCGGCCATTTTCCGCGGAACTCTTTGCCGCACGGCTTCCAAAGACGACAAAAACCCTCATCGTCCTCGACCGCACCAAGGAACCGGGATCCCTGGGCGAGCCCCTCTATTTGGACGTCGTCGGCGCCCTTGCCGAGGCGCGGGCCGCCGGATGGCTCCCCGCAAATTTTCTCCCGTCGGTCCACGGTGGCCGCTATGGCCTCGGCTCCAAGGAATTTTCACCGGCCATGGTCAAGGGGATCGCGGACGCCTCCTCCGCCAAAAAATTGCGCCTCCACTTCACCGTTGGCATCGACGACGACGTTACCCACCTCTCCGTTCCCTACGAAAAAAATTACCGGCTACCGGAGGAAGCGGGTCGGTTCAATGCTCTTTTCTACGGACTTGGGGCGGACGGGACGGTCGGGGCAAATAAAAATACAATCAAAATTATCGGCCACGAAACGGGCAACTACGCCCAGGCCTATTTCGTCTACGATTCAAAGAAATCCGGAGGGATGACGGTCTCCCACCTGCGCTTCGGACCGGAACCCATCCGCGCCCCCTATCTCATCGAAGTGGCCCAATTCATCGGCTGTCACCAGTTCCAATTTTTGGAAAAATTTGACCTGCTCCGCTCCGCGGCTCCCGGAGGAGTCTTTCTCCTCAACGCCCCCCACGGTCCGCGGGATATCCAGGACCACCTGGGCCGTTCCACGGCGGAACAGATCCTCCGGCTGGGATTGCAGTTCTACGTGATCGATGCCTACGCGGTTGCCCAGGGGAGTGACATGGGGAGGCGCATCAATACGATTATGCAAACCTGTTTCTTCGCCATTTCCGGCATTTTACCCCGGGACACAGCCATCGCTGCGATCAAGAAATCCATCGAAAAAACCTACGCCAAAAAGGGGCAGGCCGTCGTGGAAAAAAATTTTTCCTGCGTGGACCAAACTCTGGCGAATCTACATCGGGTTGAGCTGGATGCGGGCAAGGTCTCCGGGACCGTTCCCGACCGCTGCCACTGCCGCTGCCCCAACATTCCGCAGTTTGTAAAAGACGTCACCATTCCCCTGCTGGAGGGTAGGGGGGAAGAGCTTTCCGTCGGCGCCCTTCCCGTGGACGGCACCTGGCCAACGGACACGGTATGCTACGAAAAGCGTAACGTCGCCCAGGAAGTTCCCCGCTGGGATCCGGCCCTCTGCATCCAGTGCAATCGCTGTGCCCTGTTCTGTCCCCACGCCGCCATCCGCAGCAAGTTTTACCCGGCAAGTGCCCTGGCCGGAGCACCGGAGCAATTTCTTTCCACGGACTTCCGCTCCCGGGACAACCCGGACTGCAAATTCACCGTCCAAGTGGCCCCCGAAGACTGCACGGGCTGCGGACTCTGCGTGGAAGCGTGCCTGGGGAAAAGTCGCACGGAGGAGGGGAAAAAGGCCCTCTGCCTGGTCCCGCGGACGGAGGTGGTAGGCAAGGAGAAGGAAAACTATCGGTTTTTCCGCCAAATTCCCCAACCGCCGGCGGAAAAAATCTCCAACGACGTCAAGGGCTCCCAGTTCCTCCAGCCGCTCTTTGAGTTTTCCGGCGCCTGCGCCGGCTGTGGGGAAACGCCCTACGTCAAGCTCCTCACACAGCTCTTCGGCGACCACCTCATCATCGCCAATGCCACCGGCTGCTCCTCCATCTACGGGGGCAATCTCCCGACGACGCCCTACTGCAAGGATGAGAGGGGACGGGGGCCCTCCTGGGCCAATTCCCTCTTCGAAGACAACGCGGAGTTCGGCCTCGGCATGCTGCTGGCCGTTGAACGGCGGAGGAAATCGGCGGAAATATTGTTGCGGGCCCACGGGGGGGAAATCGGCGAAAAGTTCGTGGGGGAAATTCTAAATGCCGACCAATCCACCCGCCTTGGCATCGAATTGCAGCGGACACGGCTGGCGGAACTGAAGAAGCTCCTTCTGCGCTCCCAAAAGGAGGCCCTCGTTGGACTGCTTCCCATTTTGGACCAATTGGCCAAAAAATCCGTCTGGGTCATCGGCGGGGACGGATGGGCCTATGACATCGGCTTTGGCGGGCTAGACCACGCCATTGCCAGCGGAAAAAACATAAAAATTCTCGTCCTGGACACGGAGGTCTACTCCAACACCGGAGGACAGCAGTCGAAGTCCACGCCCATTGGGGCCATCGCGAAGTTCGCCGCCGCGGGAAAATCCAGTGGCAAAAAGGACCTGGGCCGCATCGCCATGACCTATGGCCACGTCTACGTCGCCCAGGTAGCCCTCGGAGCCAAGGACACCCAAACCGTCGACGCATTCCTCGAAGCGGAATCCTACGACGGCCCCGCCCTCATCATTGCCTATTGCCCCTGCATCGCCCACGGCTTCGAAATGCGGGAGCAGCTGGACCACCAGAAACAGGCGGTCGCCGCCGGCTACTGGCAACTCTACCGCTACGACCCACGGCGCGCCGCCGCCGGGGGGAATCCTCTGCAACTGGACTCGAAGGCAGCGACGGAGGACGTGGCAACTTTCATGGCAACAGAAAATCGGTTTAGCCAATTGGCCCGCACGGACCAAGGGCGCGCGGAGACACTGACCGCGGCGGCAAGGGACCAGCTCGCCCGCCGCCGGAAAATCTACGAAGAAATGGAAAGTTCCGGCGGCGGGAAAGAGGGTCCCCATTAACCCCCCCGGAAGTGGAAGTCCCGCGCCTAGACCTCCGTAGAATTCGGACGGAAGGCCTCCTCCGGTTGGCGTATTGTAAAAAAATGTTGTCTATTCGCGTGTTTCCCTAGAAAATTAGGGGCCCTGGGTAAAAAAGTCTTTACGGATGCCCCCTGGGGGGGGGGGGGGGGGGGTATGTGGCCCCACCGGAAAATTCGCCGGCGCCCCCGGCTGGGGCAAACCCAACGGAAAAAATTACTGGCCACCCGCAGCCCCCCCCCGGCCCCAA
>JAITOA010000009.1 GCA_031290195.1 Puniceicoccales bacterium
GAAAATTTTTCAGCGCAACTAGTTTTGCCCGTAGAACTTTGCCGCCATTCACAGCAACCGGCGAAAAGAAATACTTTCCCTTTTGCAAATTTCTGCCAAAATCGACCCGTTATGCTAACGGGCGCCAATCGTGCGAGCATTTCCTCAATTATTAACCGATCTGCTCTTGCCGGTCCTAATCCGAGCAAAGAAGAAGCGGCGAAGAGTTTTCTTAGAACGGTCACGTTTACCGAGCGTTGCAAAATGTTAGCCTCCTCCTATCAGTCTTCTGAGGAAGAGCCATCATTATTCCAATGCATTAGGGCATTTTTTAATCTTGCATTTTCCTCGAAAGAGAGCAAAGGAAAAATAATTGAACTAATCACTTCAAATGATGTTTTTGTAAATAAAATAAAACTTCCTGAGAAGCTAGATTCTATTGCGCCCATTACAATAGCAACTTTTAAGGCTCCAGAGGCACCCGTCCAATCTCAAGGCGTGCCTGCAGATCAGTCCAGCACAGCATTCCTTCAGAGGAGTTTTAAACAATTTGGCATCTATGGAGCTTCTGCGTTGGCTGGAGTTGCACGTGTATCTGATAAATGTCCTAGTTTTTCTTTGTCTCATTTAAGTCGTGGATTTACAGACCGGCAAATATCTTACTTGCTAGCGGAATTGCATTCGACTGGAAAGTCTGCCATTTTAAAAAACATAGACCTTGCCAACCAACCAGCAATCACTTCGATCGACTTAACATCTTTGCCAAACATTGAAAACATTCAACTGAACGGCTGTATAGGCGAGGACGGCAAATCCGCAAAATTAAAATACATAATCCTTGGGAATGCCGAAAAATTGCAACACATTAATGGGCTCAATGACCTTCCAGATACTACCTTCTTTTGCGCAAAGTTTAATCCGGATGACACACGTCTAATGGAAGCTTTCGCCGGAGCACTACCCGGAACTATTATTTGCACAGCATGGGGAGAAACGATGACCGGTGATGGTGAAAACGTCAATAAAACCCTGACTCCTCTAGAGGGCTACAGAAAGATAGGTGGCGGTTTATGGGAAAGGGTTGAGTGGAATCAGGGGCAACAAACCGCAGAACAACCGCCCGATTCTGAAACATCGCAAGCTCCTTCGACTTCGGAAGAGCAGCAGGGTCCTGCTGGTTCACAAAATGCAATGCAGACAAGTCCCGAACCGGAGGAAACACCCGAAGTAGGAGCAGAAAAAGCACAGGGACCCGCAGCCGAATCGCCACCAACTGACGGCCCTGCCACCACAGACCCACTGGGGGAGCAATTGGCTTCCACTGAGGAGCCCTCAGTGGGCCTCTCGGCAACAGAATAGGTGACATTCCAGCAATGATGCGCACCACCGTTCCGCGGCGGGGAAGATTTTTTAGCGGAGATGGCCACCCTCCAGGGTCACCGTCCTGTCTGCCCGTGGAATGAAAAGCGCGTCGTGGGTCACAATCAGGAGGCCGGAACCGTCTCGCCCGCAAAGGTCAAAGAGCAGATCCCTCACCGAAGCGGAGGAAATTCCATCGAGACTGCCCGTTGGCTCGTCGGCAAGGAGAAATTGCGGTCGGCAAAGGAGTGCCCGGGCGATGGCCACTCGCTGCTGCTCGCCTCCGGAAAGATCCCGGGGAAAGGAACGCCGCCGGCCCAGCAGTCCAACCCGATCTAACAGCTCCTCTGCCCGGCCGGCGGCGGCGGAAAAATCCCTCCCACCGGCGACGCGGCTGGGAAAGAGAATATTTTCCCAAACTGTCATTTCCGGCAGCAAAGTATGGCATTGGAAAACAAAGCCGATCCACCTGCCCCGCCGACGATTTTCCACACTGCGGCCCGCCGACCACAGCCGGTGGGACCCCCAAAAAATATCCCCGCAGGACGGCCGCAGCAGACCCCCAAGCAGGTGAACCAGCGTCGTTTTCCCGCAGCCGGAGGGCCCCAAAAGCACACAACTTTCACCGACCGAAAGGGAAAAATCCACGGAACAAAGAACGGGAACCATCCCCGATGGAGAGGAATAGGAGGCGGAGACGTTCCGCAGGGAAAGGGTTCGGATGGGGTCCTCAGTATCCATGGCGCAGGGCGGCGGATGGGTCCAGGCGCAGGACGCGGCAGGCCGGCAGCAGTCCCGCCAGGAGGGTGGTGGCCATGGCAAAGGCGCAAATTTTCACCGGGACACCCCCGCCGATGGCAGCGGGCAGGTGGATAAAGTCATAGTACTCAAAAATTCGCTCTCCCCGCCCAAAAAACCACAGCACGCCCCGCAGGATGCCGTCGCGGACGGAGAGCAAAAATGCGCCGAGGCCCAGGCCAACGAGAATCCCAAAAAAACCAACCAGGGCGCTCTGCAGGAGAAAACTGGCGGCAATGGCTCCCCGGCCACACCCAAGGGCCATCAGCAAACCAATTTCACGGACCTTTCCGGCCACGTGGGAGGAGAGAGAGCAGGCCATGGAAAAGGCGGCGATGACGACGATGAAGGCCATGGAAAAGAACATGGCAGCCCGTTCCAGGGCAAGGGCGGAGAGCAGTTCCCGGTTGGACTCCATCCACGTCACTGCCCGCAGGGAAGGGGGTAAAATTCCCCCGTTCAAGCGCCGGGCAAAATTCTCCGCGTCCACCCCCCGCCGCAGGCGCAGTTCAAAGCCGTGAATTTTCCCCGGTTCCCCGGACATTTCCGCGAGCAATTCCAGGGGCAAAAAAACCCGGGACCCGTCGGGACCCTCCCTCCGGCCCGCAGTCGGCCCGCCGCTGGCCAACTGCAGGGGCAAATGGCGCTCGCCGTCTCCCGAAAGATTCGCCACCACCTGCCGCGGAGACAGGGCCAGGACTTCGTCGCCGGGACGGGCAGCCAGCTGCTCCGCGATGGATCGGCCGAGGAAAATTACCTCTCCATTTCCGCCACTTTCCCCGCCATCGGAGCCGCGGGCAAGGGGAAAGGCGTAGCGACTCTCTTTTTCCAGAAGCAGAAATGTTTCGTAGAAGGGAACCGCCGCCTCCACGCCCTCCAGGGATGCCAGCCGGTCCAGAACCCCATTCTCCGGAGAGAAGGCACCGCCATCGGAAATTACCGCCACTTCACCGTGGAACCGCAGAAGCCGCCGACGAATCTCCCCCTGGAAACCATCCATGATGGCCAGAACAACGAGCAGAACGGCAACCCCGAGGGCCACTCCGAAAATAGCGAAGGGGGCAAACCAGCGGCCGGAGGAACCGCTCGGCCAGAGCTGCTTCCAGGCATAGTACCCCACCCAGGACCTCAGCACGGCGGCATCTCCACGGAAAAAAAACGGAGGCCATTGGCCAATCCCAGCTCCGCCATCTCCCTTCCCGACCTTTCCAGCAAATTCGCCGCAAAATCACTCACTAAAATCGCATTGGCCGGCTCATTCTCCGCCCGGGGGCTCTCAGTGCGCAGCGGCTCCGGCAGCAGAAACGGCGCATCGGTCTCGAAGAGAACCCGGGACAGGTCCGCCGCCAGCAGCGCACCGTGGACCCCGACGGCCTTCTTCCGCGTCAAAATCCCCGAAAATGAAACGCAGCCTCCCCTCCCCTGCCAATGGCATAGTTCCTTGGATCCGTAGGAAAAGCAGTGCATCAGCGCCCTACTCCGATCGAAGGACAGACCGTCCAAAATTCCGTTGGTGTCTTCCCAGGCAGTCCTCTGCCCCTCCACGTCTCGGCAGTGGATTACCAATGGCAAATGGGCATTTTTTGCCGCCGCCGCCTGCTCCCGGAAGGCAACGCGCTGGGCCGCCACGATCTTCCTTGCCTCCGCGGCGTCCTTCGGAAGAGAAGCGTAGTCCAACCCCATTTCCCCCACCGCAATGGCCGCCGGAGACGCCGACCCGAGAACGCTCTCCAGGGCGCTCCCCAAATTTTCCACGGCGGTGGCACCCAGCTCCGTCGGATGTACCCCAACGGAATAAAAAATACGCCCCAAAAATCTCTTCGCCAATTCACTGAGAACGCCGGCGGACCCCAGGGTCACGGCAATTGTTACCAAAACCTGTAGCCCAGCTCTCCAGGCCCGGGCAATGATTTCTCCCCGCCGTTCCTCCGGAAAGTAGTCGAGGTGCACATGGCTATCCATTTTTCCCCACCGCCGGCGCCTCCGCCCGGACTCGAACCGGGATTAGCGGTTTAGGAAACCGCGGTTCTATCCTTTGAACTACGAAAGCGCTAGCCTAGGGGATGCCAGCGGCGGATGGAGCTGTCAAGGCCGTTCCTGGGAAAAATTTGAAACTGCGAAAATCCCCGAATATTATCGGGTTTCAGAAAATTAGAGAAATCAATTTCCCCACTTCCATTGCTCCTTCCGATAGAAATTTGACGGACCCTGGCTTTCGCCGTGAATAGCGTTGACTGTCATCCGAACTATTTCACACTTTTTGGGTTTTGGAAAGTCCCGAACCAAGTTCCCCGGTAAGGGACCACACACCTTCTAGCAATCCAACGTTGTATAGAAGCGTTGGATGGATAACTGGCTGCGCCCTTCTTGCCATCGCCGTCATCGCCTGCATTTGCATCTTTGTCGCCGCACTGCCGCTCCTCCCCGTCCTACTCGCCGCCACTGTCCTTGGCGCGGCCTCGGCCTCCATTTGCATTTGGAGCATCTGCCGGTTAAAAAAATTGAACGAAGAACAGAAAAAACAAGAACCTCCTCCAAAATCTGAAATTTTAAAAGACGAAAATCCGAAGGTCGAAATACTCGGAGAAAGAAACCCGCAAGTGAGACCCTCTATTCCAAGGACAAATTTCGAAGATGAACAGCCGCGAGTTGAAGCCAGTGAGACTCCCGGTCCAGAAACAAGTTTCGAAGGAGAACAACCAGTAATTGGAACTTCCGTAGCAAAGGAAATTCTAGATGACTCGGGATCTTTAAGTGAACCTCATGCATCTGGCGAAGAAAGTCTACAACCCCCCAATAGACCAATAGAATCCAAAGATTTATTACAAAACACAATGGTAAACCAAAATTTCGGCACACTAGAGCAAGGAATTAAGGAAAATGCAGTGGTAGTGAAAACGCAGGCTGTAATGGATGTAAATGATCTAGAAATAATTAGACAACTCCGTGCGGCTCAAGTTCTCTATTTTCTCAGAATGGAAGACAATAAATTTCTTTTTGAGTGCGCGCGATCCACACATTACTCCGAGCCAAAAACCCGTTTTCTAGCCGACAACATTGAAGATGTGTGGAAGAAATCTAGAAATGTAAAATCCCTCTATTTTTCCGGCAAATTGCCCGAAAACTTCCAAATTTCAGGAGATAAACTAAGGAAATTGGGAGAAATAATATTTTCATCCGATGAAATTAAAAGTCTTGCGCTTGCAGATCATTTAACCGGGAAGTTTGAAGGATTAGAGCACATTGCATTTGAAGAATGCATTAATTTGCAATCCGCTAGAATCAACGGTGAATGGATAGCGAAAAAACTTAAAACAGTGACATTCAATGGATGCCCAGTCGTCGACGACATTCACGTTGGGAATCATCCAAATGGCGAGCAAATTATTAGGAAAATACACCTCCCTAAATCCGGAGAGTGTTTTTTAGGAAAAACGAGTAGATTCATTGTTTACTCAAATAATTGTCAAAAGTTTTCAGAAAGGCAAACGGATTTTAATGGTATCATGATGCATGTTCACGGGAGCTATGGATGTAAAACTAGCCTTGAAGCCTTCACAAAAAGCAATGAAAGCACATCATATTCCGTAGTTTTCAGAGCATTTAGCCAGGAAGAATCCTCTATATCTAACACCAGAAAAGCATCCACTATCAATCTCCAACTTCCAGGCGTAATATCTCCCAACATTATGCTTAGTGATGTCATGAATTCGCATGTGATAGTAAACCTTAATTTAGCTAAATATAAAAGAGTTACACTTACACCAAATAAAACAAAAATTAAACATTTAGAATTTATAAGGCCAATGGACGACTGCTTCGTCGAATTTAACGCGGATCCAGGCGGAACATTGCTGGAAATCAATGGGTTTCCGAAAAACTCAACCGGTGGCACTGAAAAGCCATTTAAAATGTCATTCGTGAATTGGAGTGCCAACAACAGCGAGCTTCCTGTGATTAAATCAAATAATATTATTTTGACAGACATCAGATGGTATAAGTATACGTCAGAGGATGGCGAACATATGAATATTCCTGTTATTCCAAAAAATTGCGAAAAAGCAGATAGGCAAAAAGGGTGGGCGGTCGCTGAAATGCCACACATGTGGAACTGCGGCGGAATCATAGAACTCAACTCCGCTTTTCTGTTTGCAGAAATTTCGGTCCGAGAATAGCGTTGACTACCACCCGAGCTGCTTCACACTTTTTAAGTTTTGGAAAGTCCCAAACCAAGTTCCCCGGTAAGGGACCACACACCTTCTAGCAATCCAACGTTGTATAGAAGTGTTGGATGGGTAAGTGGCTGCGCCCTTCTCACCATCGCCGTCATCGCCTGCATTTGCATCTTCGTCGCCGCACTGCCACTCTTCCCCGTCCTACTCGCCGCCACTGTCCTTGGCGCGGCCTCGGCCGCTGTTTGTATTTGGAGCATCTGCCGGTTAAAAAAATTGGACGGAGAATCAAAAAAGCAGCAAACTTCTTCGGAACCACCAGAAGAGGGAAAGCCACCGGTCGAAACACCCGAAGGAGAAAACCTGCAAACTTTAGTTAGTGGGATCCATGGTCCAGAGACAAATTTCGAAGGAGAACAACCAGTAATTGGAACTTCTAAATCGAAGGAAATTCTAGATGACACGGGACCTTCAAGCGAACCTCCTTCGTCTGGCGAAGAAAGTCCACAACCCCCGGCAGACCCAATAGGATTCCAGGAAAGTGCGGACAAACCGGAACCTCCAACCAAACCCCAAGGATTACCGGGAAAACCCGATGGAGAGGAACCAGGAAACGCACAAAGTGATATTCTCCGTTCGGGAACAAATTCCGCGGGAATTCTCGTCCAATCGGGACCTATTCCTCCACATAACAGCGTTCAAAAATTTTCTGAACATTCCTCCGATGCATTGGAAATTTTAGGCGAAACTCATGCGGCTGGCGGAGAAAGTCAACAACTCCCGGCAAACCCAATAGAAACCCAAGATTTATTACAAAGCACAATGGTAAACCAAAATTCCGACACACTAGAGCAAGGAATCAATGGAAATGCAGCGGCAGTGAAAATGAGGACAGCAATGGACGTCAATGATCCGAAAGTAGACGGACAACTCCGTGCGGCTCAAGTTCTCTATTTTCTCGGAATGGAAGACAATAAATTTCTTTTTGAGTGCGCGCGATCCACACATTACTCCGAGCCAAAAATCCGTTTTTCTGCCGACAACATTGAAAGTGTATGGGGGAAATCTATAAATGTAAAATCCCTCTATTTTCCCGGCAAATTGCCCGAAAACTTCCAAATTTCAGGAGATAAATTAAAAAATTTGAAAGGCATACATTTTTCATCCAATAAAATAAGAAAATTTGAAGCCTCCAAACATCTCGCTGGGACATTTAACGGTTTGACGGGTATCACATTCAGAAATTGTAGCAAGCTACATTCCGCTAGAATTAGCGGCAACTGCATTGCGAAAAATTTTCGAGATGTGCAATTTAACAATTGCCCAATTCTCGACGATTTCTGCGTTGGAAATGAATCTCAGCACATCCATCCGGGAAATCGTCTATTCGGAAGCAAAAATAGAGTTCTAGTTCGACTAGAAGGCTGTCAAAATCTATCAGTAAAACAAAAACATTTAAATGGTATTGTGGCGGATGATAAAGAAATTCGCCTAAACAAAGAAGGTGAACTTAGTCATGGAATCTATTCCATAGCTAGTTGTGCATTAGAACGGGAATCAAATTTACAGAGAGCCAATGGAATATCCACCATCGACCTACAATTCCCGGACGTGTCAGCTTTAGATGTTATGCTTTACTATGAAACATTGGATCCTCATGTGGTGGTGGATTTTAATTTGAATTCATGCGAAAGAGTTGTTTTTCCAATGAAGCGAACGGCAATGATTGAACACTTAGAATTCACAAAACCAACAGCCAACTGCTACGTCGAATTTTACGCGAATCCAGGTAAAACGTTGCTGGATGTCAATGGGTTCCCGCAAAACTCAACCGACGGCACTGGGAAGCCATTTAAAATGTTTTTTGGTACAACAGAACCCACTGAACTCCCTGCAGTTAGAATAAATAATGTTACTTTGACAGACATCAAATGGTATCAGTCAAAGAACCAAAACAGACCCCACACTCTTATTCCAGTTATTCGGGAAAATTGGGAGAAAGCCGATAGACAAACTGGGTGGACGGCCGTTGAAATGGCACGTTCTAGTTGGGTATATAACCAAGCCGTAGAACTCAACTCCGATTTTCTATTTGCAGAACAGCCGCGGATTGAGGTCAATGAAACTTCTGAACCAAAGGTAATTCCAGATGAACTGGAACCTTCAAACGAACCTCACGCAGACGGCAAAGAACCGCCCGCGGAGAGTGGAGAAAGCCTATATCAACAAACAGACCAAATGGGAATTCTGGAAAGTGCGGATAAATCGAATTCTTCAATCGAACTCCAAGGATCATCAGAAAATGCCAATGGAGAAGAATCAAAGAACACACAAAGCAATGTTTCCAATTCAAATGTAAGCACCTCGATAACTTCCGTCCGATCGGGACTTCTCCCTTCCGGTGGCGGTGTTTCAAGGTTTTCAGCTCCCCCCGCCGGTGCTGCGAAAACGGAGGCTGTAATGGACATAAATAATCCGAAAATAGCTGAGCAACTCAGTACAGCTCAAGTTCTCCATTTTTGCGGAATGGAAGATGACAAATTCCTTTTTGAATGCTCACAAACCACAGATAAATCTGAGCCAAAAATTTGTTTTTTCGCCGACAATACTGAAGATGTGTGGGAGAAACTTGAAAGCGTAAAATTGTTCTGTTTTTCCGGTGAATTCCCTGAAGACTTCCAAATTCAAGGAGATAGGCTAAAGAAATTGGAAAGTGTAATTTTTTCATCCGCTAAAATTAAAAATTTTGAAGCTGCCAAACATCTCACCGGGACATTCGAAGGCTTACAAAGTATCATATTTCTCGAATGTATTAATTTGCAATCCGCTAGAATTAGCGGCGAATGCATTGCGCCAAAATTTTGTTCTGTAATATTCAAAGATTGCCCAATTCTTGACGATGTACACATTGGCGACCATCCAAACGACGAGGAAATTATTAAGAAAATACACCTCCATAAATCCGAAGAGTGTTTATTCGGAAAAACGGGCGAACTTGTTGTTCAACTGTATGATTGTCAAAAGTTTTCGGAAAGGCAAACGGACTTTGACAACATCGCAATGCATGCACACGAGATCTATGGATATAAAGTTAATCCTGAAGCTTTATCCAAAGGAAATAGGGCCGACACATATTTCGCAGTTTACAGAACATTTAGCCGAGAATCGGCTCTATCTAAGGAGAGTAATATATCCACCGTCAATCTCCAACTTCCAGGTATAGCATCTCGCTCTATTAGGCTTAATGATGAAACATTGGATTCCCATGTGATAGTAAATTTCAATCTAGCTAAATGTGGGAAAATTGTAATTCCAGATAACACGCGCATCGACCACCTCGAAATCGCAGAACCAATGGACGACTGCCGCGTTGAATTTGCAGCGCATGAAAATGGAACATTACTGGAAATCAATGGACTTCCGCAAAACTCAATCGACGGCACTGGAAAGCCATTTAAAATGTCATTCTGGAGTTCGGGAAACAGTGCGCTTCCGAAAATTAAGTTGAGAGGCACTATTTTGGAAAATATCCAATGGTATAAGCATCAGTTGCCCCACGGATCCGTACAGTGTATCATTCCAGTTATTCAGGAAAATCTAGAAAAAGCAAAAAAACAACCCGGGTGGGTGCCCATCCAATGGGAAGGAACATACGGAAAAGCCGTAGAACTCAACTCCGATTTTTTATTCGTATAAAAAGTCGACCAGGCCATTTAAGCCACAGGAATAAACAACACGAGCAACACAGGCCGTGAAAAATATCTGGTTCGGAGTATCATCCACAGAAATTTTGACGGTCAACTAGGAGAGCTAATTTTGCGATCCGCATCTTTTCGCCCATCCATCCTAGGCAGAAACTGCCTGGGAGCTCCCGTGAAGCATTGGGTGCAGGACTTGGATTTGAACCAAGGACCTTCAGGTTATGAGCCTGACGAGCTACCAGACTGCTCCATCCTGCAATGGTGGGCCATGGACGAATGAAATTTCCGCAATGTCAACGGATTTTTAAAAAAATATTCGGTCCAAAAAAAGTCCACGGGCGGGTGCCGTGGGGGTCTGTGCAGGGAAATTGCCTCTGGGATTTTCGAGGCGTTCGCGGACGTCGCTGGCTCCAATTTTTCCCTGACCCACGGCAACCAGCGCACCAACGATGCGGCGTACCATGCGGTAGAGGTAGCCATTGCCTTCGGTAATAAAGACAAAACTATCGCCGTGGCACAAAAGTTCGCTGCGGGTGATCGTCCGGACAAAATCCCCGTCGGAGCCGTCGGATCGAAGATTGGCAAAGGCGCGGAAGTTGTGGGTCCCCATAAACAGTGACGCGGCAGCCTCCATGGACTTTCCATCCACGGAAAAATTTCCGAGCGACCAGCAAAATCGGCGGCGGAAGGTTACGGCGTAGCCCTTCTGAAAAAAATAGAGGTAGCGCTTTCCCAGGGCGGAAAAGCGAGCGTGGAAATTCGGCCGTACCGGAACGAGGGTTTCCACGTGAATACTCTCCGGCAAACCACAGTGCAACGCTCGGAGCAGGGCATCTCCGCCGTGCGACCAGCCCATGGAATCAAAGTGAAAGCACTGACCATTGGCGTGGACCCCTGCATCCGTTCGCCCGGAGCCGATGACCTTTGTCGGGCGTTGGAAAATTTGCCCTAGACGCCCCTCGAGGGCATCCTGGATGGTGTTGCCGTTGGGTTGACTCTGCCAGCCTCCAAAATCCGTTCCATCATAGGAACAAATGCCACACCACCGCTGGAATTTCATGGCATGGCATCGATTGCAGCGACGACGATTTCTGGACGGTGAAATCCGAATGTGTGTTGGATGTCGGCCGGGGCCATAAATTTTACCAGAACGTTGGTGATTCCAATTATCTTCGATGATGTGTCTGGATACAACTTTATCCTCCGAAATTTTGCTTTCCTGGACCAGGGAATCTCCTTTCTCCAGCCGCTGAATTCCGTGGGTCCCATGATCCGGTCCTTTCCGCAAGCAAAATTTTAAAATACCGCATCAAAAAAGAAAGCAGGGTCACGGCACCGGGGCCGGCAAAACATTCTCCCTGCGGAAGAGGATACCTCCTTCAAATCCATTAATTTCTTCTTTTCTAACTTCCCGCCAGCCAGCATGTTCCAAACCCGAAACGTCGCGGGATTCTCCCACCGCCAGGTAGTGGTCCACTCCATCCTTCCTCCAGAGGTTTACGGCTTTGCTATTTCCGCCAATTACAATTTCCAAACCATGGGGTTCTACCACCGGATGCGCAATTACTTCGTTCGCGGCGTTGGGGGCCCGGGGCGGCACTGCATCTGCGGCACCTTCTATGAAAGGTATTTCTCTCAGAAGCAATTCTTCTGGAACTGCATCTAAATTCGCAAATTCCACCGTGAACAATGGATTTTTTTTAGTTAATGCGAAGGCAACTGGCTCCCGTGGAGCGTTATTAAATTTTATTTTTCCACTGGGATTCCGGCGCGTGATGTCCAATTGAAAGTTGGAAATATCTTCGGTGTTTATTTCGCCCGTTGCGGTGGCGTTTTGTTGGAATATCGCCCCTGCATCGGCGACATTTTCTGAGTCCTCGAATTCCAATGCAATAGCAGGCAAATCAATGGCAGGCAAATCACGCACATTAATATTCCATGGATGTTGCGTATTTTTTCTGGAAGGAATATTAACAACGAAAGAAACGCCTCTTTTGGTCCAGATATCCATATGCGTGAGAGCATTTAAATCGCCAGGCTCCAAATTCCCTTGATTGGTTTTAACTGTAAATATACGCCCATTATTTTGACAGACAAAATAAACGAATTGTTCAATGCTTCCAATGACGTATTTTGTGACATTGGAGTTGAGCCAGGCGTTTAAATCTGCAATATTCAAAAGAGGCACATTGTCTATGTGTAAGAAAAAAGAACTTCGATCCAACAGGAGATTTCCGCCGTCCCAAATTCCTGTGACATCGACAAGATGTGGACAGTCACATATGTTAAAACTTGTATCAGCATTTAAGTTTTCCCTCGAAAAAGCAAGGGTTTCCATTTTGCACCCTGCGAAAGTAATGGATTTCAACGAATTAAATGTTCCCAGTATGGTCAAGGAAAAATTTTCTGCAATGCAATCCCCGAAAAAATCAATACATTCCAATTCCCTGAATTTCTGATTTAGACAATCGTCTAAAGTAAGACTATTTTGAGCCCCGCCATTATGGAATGTGAGAAATCTAATTTTCGGGAATACGGTATCTACGTCTTGAATGCTTGCAAAAATCAAAATATAAAGTCGCTCTCCTATTCGAATTTCCGTTTTGAAATCAACACCTTCGCCGTAATTCTCAAAGCTAAGACGATCTACTTGATTGCGGGTTCCTTCACCGAGTGCACTCAAAATGGCATTAACGCCCACGTAGGTCGGGAGTAATGTATTTCGGCGGGGAGGAGCATCGACGACTTGCTCATTTGGCTGCGGGTCTGGAGGATCATCGGCGGGTGGAGGGATTTCGTTTTCGCCGGAAACTTCAGGATCATCGGGGCAATTGCAGACCCCTATGACGAAAAGTATAATAATCATAAGTGCGAAAATGTCGATGGTCACTACGGCAAACAATAGGAATATATTCACAGGCCAAAATGCAATGACACAGGCGGTTCCAATAATCGCACAAAACGGAGTGCAAGTGCATATGCCCCCCACCAGCAAAGATTTGGATTGGGGCGGAGGAGGCGCAGGCACCAAAGCAGATGTCTGATCAAGCATTTTCTCAGAAAAAAATGCCTACACAGGCGATTTGTCAAGTGTTTTCCGCAGCGTCATTCCGATGGGAAAAGGGCTAAAGTGCGAAAATTTTTCTCGGTTTCGCGTCTGAGTCGTTGCCAAAGCGGTAGTTACGATTGCCATGATGGCCATAAAGTTTTTAGACTTTCCCCATCGGGGTGAAGTATTTCTTTTGCTGGGACTTTCGCCGGTTACTGTGAATGGTGGCAAAGTTCCACGGGCAAAAGTGGTTGCGCTAAAAAATTTTCCCCGCCGCGGAACGGTGGTGCGCATCATTGCCGGAATGTCACCTAGTCTGTTTCTACTGCTGGGGTGTCCCATGGATTTGTTGCCTGGCCCCATGTAACCTTTTCCCATGAACCGCCATTTGTCTTTCTGTAGCCCCCTAGAGGAGTCAGGGTTTTATTGACGTTTTCACCGTCGGCTGTCTCCATTTCATTCCATTTTGTGCAAATAATAGTTCCGGGTTGTGCGTCGACGAAAGCTTCCGCTAGGCGGGTGTTATTCGGGTCAAACTTTGCGCAAAAACATGTAACGCCTGAAAGATCTTTGAGGCCGTCGATGTGTTTTAACTTTCCGGCATCTCCGAGAATTATGTGTTTCAATTTCGTGCAGGAGCTCAAATTAATGAGTTCAATGTTTTGGAAGGATGCTAAGTCGAGCGAAGTGATTTCTTTTTGCCCTTCTAGGTCTAAAGTCTGCAACATATCAGTGTTTCCAATCCAACACAATGAGTCTAGATAGTAAGACAACAGTTGATTTG
The DNA here is from genome assembly GCA_031290195.1 of Puniceicoccales bacterium. Classification (GTDB taxonomy): domain Bacteria; phylum Verrucomicrobiota; class Verrucomicrobiia; order Opitutales; family JAIRLM01; genus JAITOA01. The sequence continues at coordinate 13,843 of JAITOA010000009.1, forward strand.
TAAATCCATTGGCAACATGGGGATGGCGTGCAAAGGAAAGAGTGTTATTATGAAGCCCAAGAATGTCTATTGCACCAAATATAGCAGATTCGCCTTCGAGACCTAGCTTTTCGCGCATAGTCGTTACATGGGAAGCCATTAAGCCAATGGAAGCCCACGCCGGGAACGAACTAAAAAAAATAAAGCGAACCGATCCTTTCCTGCGGAAAAAAACCAGCCCGACCCCAAAGGGACCCCGGAGGTCGCCGCGGTTAAACTTTCCCCTTCCGCGTCAGGGAGAACACATTTCCTTCGCGAAGATCGTAGCCCGCTCAAGATCGCCGGGATGGGTCACCTTGAAATTTTTTGAATCTCCGGGAACCGCCTTTGCGGAGGCGGAGGGGACTAGTGCACGAACCATTTCATATTCACAGGAGGGTACCCGTCCTCCAGGGAAACCCAGGACCTCCATGGAGGAAAACGCTTCTATTAAAACGGAATGTCGAAATGCCTGTGGCGTTTGAATGATGGCATAGCGAGCCCTGTCAACGACCATCAAACTGTCGCGATCCAGAATCGCTTCGTCGATGGGCAAAGCCGGTGTCACCGCATCGGCCTCCCCGAGGGATCGGCAGACGGCATCGATGCAGGAACTAGGAAGGAAGGGTCTGGCGGAGTCGTGGATAAGAACACCCGCGCCGGCGCCGCAGCGCAACTGGCGAAGTCCATTGAGAACGGAGATGTGGCGCAAACCCCCTCCCGCCACCGGAGGCAATAATTTTCCATGCTCCGGGAGCGGAAAATCGATGAACTTCTCCGGAAGGACAACGCAAACCGAGGCCACTAACCGATGAGCCAGAAGGGTCTCCAGGGAAAAGTAGAGGAGCGGACGCCCCCCCCCTACTCGACAGAACTGCTTGGGAACGCTGTGCCCCATGCGCTCTCCGCGACCAGCGGCGAGAAGAATCACGTGATTTTCAGCGTGGAATTTCATAGCCGTAAATTCCTATGTGACGTCGATCGGCGTCGGCGATGAGGCACTCCCTACCAAGGAGAATTGTTGTGCCGGCCTCAACTGCAACGGCACGAATACCACCCGCGTCGAGGGCATCCAGGGTACGTTTTCCGATTATGGGAACGTCAAAGCGAAAGTCCTGCTGCGGCTTAGATGTTTTAATGAACCATTTCCGGTCCGTTTGGAATTCGCTGCAACGGCGCAGCATTCCATCTGTCCCGTCAAAGCCTTCCACGGCCAAGGTCGTCCCCTTGCGGGCGACGATGCCCTGGCCAATGTCCAGAGCGGCGATGGACCGGGCGACGGAAATGCCCTCCCCGATGCCCCGGGGATTGGGTCGCGCCGCCGTCATAAAGCCGGCGGAGGCGAGATCATCGTCCATGAATGCTCGAGCATCCAACAGGCGCACACCGCGCCTCTCAATCTCATCCGCCAGTGTTCCGAAGATAGTTTCCGCGTTGCGCCGCCGCAGGGCGGCCAGGAGTCTCAGGGCAGTTAGGTCGAATTTCAACCCATGGAAGAGGCGCTTCGGAGCAATCTGTCCCGCCATGATGGCGTAGCGGGAGCCGTACTCCTCCAGCCGTCGCAGCAATTTTCCGATCTGTCCTGAGTTGTAGCGAGCCCGCCCTTCCGGGGGGAAGAGGTCAAAGACAGCGTCGTCGGCCTCCTCGGAGGCGATTAAATTGCAGCGCACCCCTGCCCGTACCATGCGGCGGGCGCAGAGATAGGGATAGACGCCGCGGCCGGCCAGAAGGGTTACCCCATCCGAAGGGGAGAAATCCTTCGGGAGGAACCTGGAAAGGACCTTCCCGTCGCCACCGGTTTCGGTACTTTCCATGGGCACTTTTCCCTTCCGCCTCCTAGTGCACCACAAAGTTAACCAGCCGATTGGGCACATGAATCTCCTTCGCAATTTCCCGTCCAACAATGTGGGATTCCACCATCGGATTGCACCGAGCTAGTCGAAGCACTTCCTCCCGGGACAGGTCGACGGGAACGTAGACCTCCCCCCGCAGACGGCCATTAACCTGCACCACAATGGTAACCATTTTTTTCCGTAGTTTCTCAGGGTCTGCTTCCGGGAATGGCGTCCGCACGATGGACTCCTTACCTCCGCCTCGCCGCCAAAGTTCCTCGGCGATGTGGGGCGCAAAGGGAGCCAGCAGCTGCAAAAAAATGCGCCCCACACCAATGGAAACGAAGCGCAACCCCTGCAGGTGGTTTAGAAGAATCATTAGCTGCGAAACGGCCGTGTTTAGCCGCATACCTTCGATATCATTCCGTACCTTCTGGACAGTTTCGTTGAGAAGGCGATCGGTAACTTCATCATTTACAAAAATTTTAATAAATCGGGAAGATAGCTGTCCATCGGCACCCAAAAACCACTGCCAGAGACGCCGCAAAAACCGAGAAATTCCTTCAATTCCCCGGCTATCCCATGGCTTAACCGCTTCCAGGGGACCAAGAAACATTTCATAGAGACGGAGGGCGTCGGCGCCGTACTCTCCGACAATGGCATCCGGATTGACCACGTTGCCCCGACTCTTGGACATTTTGTTTCCGTCCTCGCCGAGGATGATGCCTTGGTGAAAGAGTCGCTGGTAGGGTTCCCGGGTGGACACCGCCCCGATGTCGTAGAGAAATTGGTGCCAGAAACGAGCATAAAGCAGGTGGAGCACGGCGTGTTCCGCGCCGCCGATGTAGAAATCCGGCCGCTGCCAGTACTTTTCTTCCTCCAAACCAACGGGTGCGACGGCGCAGTGGGGGGAGAGGTAGCGCAGGTGGTACCAACACGATCCGGCCCACTGGGGCATGGTATTGGTTTCCCGTCGCCCTCTCACCCATCCGGGGGAAAGAGGTCCGTCGCCGGCCGGCCGCACCTGTCCCGTCGGCCCATGGATCTCCACGCTGACCCAGTTTTTCGCCTTCGCCAGGGGACTCTCTCCGCTATCCGTCGGATGGTAATCTTCCACCGGCGGGAGGATGAGGGGGAGCTGGCTAGCTGGAAGGGGAATGGCGAAGAGTCTGTGGCCGGCGTCCCCGTGGGCCACGGGGGTTTCCGGGAGAAATTCACGGAAGGGGGAATCGGGCAGCGCGGCCAGGGCACGGTAGTCATCCTCCGCTACCCAGACGATGGGGATAGGTTCACCCCAGTAGCGCTGCCGGGAAAAAAGCCAGTCGCGGAGCTTGTAATTCACCGCCCGGCGGCCGCAGTTCAATTTTTCCAAACACCCTAGAATGGCCTCCTTGCCCGCCTCCGAATCCAGACCATCCCACTCGCCGGAATTGCAGAGCACGCCGCGGTCGCAGTGGGGGAGAGGCGTCACTTCTTCCGAATCACCCTTCGAGCGAACAACCTGGAGAATTGGCAAGTCATACCTCCGAGCGAACTCGTAGTCCCGGGTGTCATGGGCCGGAACGGCCATGATGGCGCCGGTTCCGTAGGTAGGTAGAACATAGTCGGCGAGCCAGATGGGAATTTTCTGTCCCGTCAGAGGATGGAGAGCATGGGCTCCGGTGAATACCCCCGTTTTTTCCTTGGCCAGGTCCGTCCGTTCCAGGTCCCCCTTGGCCGCCGTCCGCCTCCGATACTCGGCCACCGACGGAGCGCATTCTTCCGTAGTAATGCGATCCACCGACGGGTGCTCCGGAGCTAGCACCATATAGGTCACCCCGAAGAGGGTATCGGCCCGGGTCGTGTAGATGCAAATTTTTTCCCCGGAACCGTCCACGGAAAAGTCCATCTCCACACCCTCCGACCGGCCAATCCAGGCCCTCTGCTGCCGCTTGGTGGAATCCGGCCAATCCAGGCCCTCCAAATTTTCCAGTAATTTCTCCGCGTAGGCGGTGATGCGGAGAACCCACTGGCGCAACTGCCGCCGCTCCACCGGGTGATCTCCCCTCTCCGAGCGGCCGCCGATAACCTCCTCGTTGGCAAGGACCGTGCGTAGTTCCTGGCACCACCAGACGGGTCGCTCATCTACGTAGGCAAGGCCGTGCTTGAAGAGTTGGAGGAAGATCCACTGGGTCCAACGGTAGTATTCGGGGTCCGTCGTATTGATCTCGCGGTCCCAGTCGATGGCAAAGCCGAGCCGGCGAATTTGTTCCCGAAAGCGCTCCACGTTCCGCGCCGTGTTGATCGCCGGAGCAATTCCCGTCTGCAGGGCGTGCTGCTCCGCGGGGAGTCCAAAGGCGTCCCAACCCATGGGGTGGAGAACATTCCATCCGCAGGCAATGCGGTACCGGGCGAGAATGTCCGACGCCGTATAGCCCTCCGGGTGGCCAATGTGAAGCCCCGCACCGGAAGGATAGGGAAACATGTCCAACACGTAGTACTTAGGCTTCCCGCCACCGTCCTCCGCGCGGAAGGTCCCGTCCCGCTGCCAAAAATCCTGCCACCGTGCCTCTATTTCCTTAAATTCGTAGGAGTCAGCCATAAGAAGCTGACAGCCTCCTGCGGAGAATTTCCCTTTGCAATCCAAAAGTAACCCTCGACGTGGCCGTGGAAAACACTTGCCAAATCGCCGTCGGAGGCATATCCCTCCGGGAAAATGCTAGACTCGCTATCCGCTTTGCCGTCGACATCTCCTCCGTCCCAATCCAAATCTTTGCTGTTGGATGGCATCTGCACTTGCATTCCATGCTGTGCGTTCATTGGAACGGCTTGTGTCCTCATATTTTGGCCTGTGAATGTATTCCTGTTGATTGCCGTCGTAACAGTCGACATTCTCGCGCTTATAATTATATTATTCTTTTCGTCATAGGGCCCCGCAATTGTCCCGATGCGCCCGAAGTTTCTGGCAAAAATGAAATCCCTCCACCCGCCGATGTTCCTCCTCCAGACCCGCAGCCAAATGAGCAAGCAGTCGTCGATGCTCCTCCCCAAAATCCATTTCCAATCTACGTGGGCGTTAATGCCATGTTGCGTGCATTCGATGTAGAAACCCGCAATCAAGTAAAACGTGTGTTTTTTACAAAATATGGCGAAGGCGTTGGTTTTACGTTTGTAATGCCAATGGTCGGTAAATTTATTTTTGAAAGCATTCAAGATGTAGATGCTGTATTTCCGAAAATTGAAATTCTTATGTTCGGTATAAGGATTCCGCGTAGCATTGTTTTGGACGATTCTGGAAATCAAAAATTTAGGGAATTAGAACATATCATTTTTTGCGGAAATGTAATTTCGGGACCTTTTTCTTTGACCCTTCTGGGAACGTTTGATTCGCTGAAATGCATTTCCTTTAGGGGTTGTCGTGAGATGAATACCCTTGTTTTTTCAGGAGAAACTTTAACTGCCATTGAAAAACTTGAAATTAACGACTGTCGGAATCTTGTCGATGTCGCCGGAATTTGGGACGGCGGAAATTCCCCATTGGGTCGAAATTCTTTTAAAAAATTAAAAATAAAAAACACACCTTTTTTAAATGTTGCAAATTTAAACACTTGGCTTATTTCCCATGCTACAAAATGTAAAATTTCAAGCTTTGGACGTCCATGCAAACACTCTACTACTTTCTATTGTCGAAATAATGGACATCAAATCAGAGTTCGCACTGATCGAAGGGATTTGAAACCTAGCGATTTAAATGCTCTCACGGACATGAATATCTGGGCAAAAACAGGCACTCCTTCTGTTGTTAATATTCCTTTTAGAAGGAATACGCAACATCCATGGAATATTAATGCGTATGACTGTGAAGAAATTTCTGGCGTCATTGCATTGGAATTCTATGGCCCTAGCAATGCCTTCGATGCAGAGGTGATATCTCGACAAAACTCCGCCGCAACGGGCGAAAAAAACGCTGAAAATATTTCCGGCTTTCAAATGAATATCACGTACGAGAATCCAGTTGAAAAGATAATTTTTAATGACGCTCCATGGGAACCAGTTGCCATTGCATTAACTAAAAAAAATCCATTGTTCACGGTGGAATTTGCGAATTTAAATGCGGTTCCCGAAGAATTGCTTCTGAAGGGAGTGGTCGCAAATCCAGTGGCGGCGTGGCGCCATAGTTCGACGATTATATATAGAGATACTAGCGGCAAAAAAATTGCCCACCTTAGGAGAAGGGTTTTTACAGGGGGTGCCGCAAATCCAGTGGCGCCGGAACCCCATGGTTTGGAAATTATAATTGACGGAAATAGCGAAGCCGTTGACCTCTGGAGGAAGGGGGGAGTGGGCCACTACCTGGCAGTGGGAAAACCCCGCGATGTTTCGGATTTGGAACATGCTGGCTGGCAAAAAGTTAGAAGAGAAGAAATTAACGAATTTGGAGGAGGTATCCTCTTCCGCAGGGAGAATATTTTGCCGGCCCCGGTGCCGTGACCCTGCCATCCTTAGAGGATCCGGCTGGCTTGTCCTGTGAAACTTGAAAGTTTACTCAACCATTGTTATCAATAGGGGATCCGGTGAATGGGAGATGATTCACGCACCTAACTCCGGATTCCATGTAACTTTTCCCCAGGAATTTGCGCCTGTTTTCTTGTATCCAGACAAAGGAACATATCCCGATGGAAAAAGTCTAAAAACCTAAATTTATGGCCACCATGGCAATCGTAACCACCGCTTTGGCAACGGCCCAGACGCGAAACCGAGAAAAATTTTCACCCACAAGTTTTTTC
>JAITOA010000042.1 GCA_031290195.1 Puniceicoccales bacterium
TCGCAAAATGAGCAAATCCGCTTGAATATTTTTGGAAGCGTTAGTTTTTTTTCCATAAAAACTTGCTAACGCTTAAGTCTCTCTGTAGTCGAGAAAAAAGAACTTTTTCCATCGGGGTATAAAACGCTCAATGCCTGTCAATTCCCCCGCAACGAGCGTGAAATTTTCTAAATCTTTACAGCCATACAATTCTATTTCTTCCAGGACATCAAAGTCTCCCTCCATTTTCAGCGAAAATGTTTTTGGAGGTTCGGTGAAGCGAATGCATTTTAGATTGGGGAAATCGCTTCCACTAAGTGAAAAATCGGGAGGTAATTCGCACGAAAAGGTAAGCATTTCAATTCCCGGATATTGTTGACCGCATTCGCCGATGTTTTCAGTGTAAAATAGATTATCATCTCTTCGCCAGTGTTTATGTGCATCAGTATGACAGAAAATCATTTTGCATTCGCCTTCGGGGGTTATTTCCAAGATATTACACTCGGGGCCTACATAGCCTTCTTCCTTTCTCTTAGCCGCAAAATTAGCCAGGGGAGTAGATCTCACCTGGGGGACATTGCTCCCTGTGACAGGTTGCGATTTTTTTCGCTCAATAAGAACGTAGGCCACTGCGACTACCAACAGTACAGCGCCCACAACAAGGGAAGCGCCTAGAGCTCCCACGGCGATCACCCCAAATGCAAACAGGCAGATGGAACTCACGGTAAGTACGAATCCGGATACCCCCGTAACCCAAGCCACAACTGGAATTTTTAGAGGCCCGGACAAATTTTCAGTGGAATTTCCCGAGACTGCTTGCATAATATTCATGGAAACTTAGGATGATGAAAACCATTTGTCAACAAATTTCCGGACCTTGCCCGATGGGCCACGAGCCCGCATGTCCCATCCTCCATGGATGGCCAGCGATGAACGCGGAGAAATGCCTTCCATTGCCGTGCAAAGTTTCCGCTTTCTGTTTGACATTTCGGACTAGGGGAGAAATTGTTGACCTGTAGCGGGTAAGCAATGAGTCAGGGCGGTGATCTTCTAAGGCAAATTCGGGCAGAAATTGAAGCGCTGCGGCCGGGCATCGTGGAGGAGAATGTTGGCTGCGTCATTGCCGTTGCCGACGGCGTTGCCCAGGTAAGCGGACTGTCCCAGGTACGACTCAATGAGGTTGTGCATTTTGCCGACGGCTCCAAGGGCCTGGCGCTGAATTTGGAGGAAGACCTGGTGGGGGTGGCCATCCTTTCCGGTGGAGCTCGCATCGGCGTCGGCCTCGAGGTGAAGACGACGGGACAACTCCTCTCCGTGCCCGTTGGGATGAAATTGCTGGGTCGGGCGGTCAATGGCCTTGGGGAGCCCATCGATGGCCTGGGAAAAATTTCTTCCCAGGGGCATTACCCCGTTGAAAAAATTGCCCACGGCATCATTCCGCGCCGCTCCGTTTCCCAGCCCATCCAAACGGGCATCCTGGCGGTGGATTCCATGATTCCCATCGGCCGTGGTCAGCGGGAGCTGATCATCGGTGACCGGGCGACGGGGAAGACGGCCATTGCCCTCGACACCATCCTCAACCAGGCGCGGATCAATCGTCGCGGGCTGGCGTCGCAGGACAAAAATTTCCGCCCCGTCTACTCCATTTACGTGTCCATCGGACAGAAAAGAGCTGCCCTGGCACGGACGGTGCAGCTTCTGGAATCCCTTGGTGCCATGGAATTTACCGTTGTTGTGGCGGAGGGAGCATCGGAAAATCCTGCGGGACAGTACATTGCCCCCTACGCGGCCACGGCCATGGGGGAATGGTTCATGGACAATGGCATGGACGCCCTCATCGTCTACGATGACCTCTCCAAGCACGCCGTGGCCTATCGGCAAATTTCCCTAGTGCTCAAGCGGCCGGCGGGACGCCAGGCCTACCCGGGGGACATTTTTTACCTCCACTCCCGTCTGCTGGAGCGCTCGGCAAAGCTCAACGACGACCATGGCGGCGGCTCGCTGACGGCCCTGCCCATCGTGGAGACCCAGGCCGGGGACGTGGCCGCCTACATTCCCACGAATATTATCTCCATTACGGATGGACAAATCTACCTGGATACGGAGCTGTTCAACCGCGGCGTGCGGCCGGCCATCGCCACGGGAATTTCCGTTTCCCGGGTGGGTTCCGCGGCACAAATTACGGCATTTAAACAAGTTGCCGGAAAGGTGAAGTTGGAACTTGGCCAGTACTACGAAATGCTGGCCTTCGCCCAATTTGGTTCCGAATTGGACATTCGCACCCGGCAGCAACTGGACCGCGGAGCCCGCATCGTCGAACTGTTCAAGCAGTCCCAGCTGGAGCCAAAGGCCGTTGAAATTCAAATCCTTCTTCTCTGGGCCGTGCAGAATGGCATCTTTGATGCCATTCCCATCGGGGAAATTCAAGCCGCGGCCGCCCACATGGAAAGATGGGCGACTTCAAGCCAGGCGGAACTCCTCGGAGAAATTTTTCAAAGGGGAGAGTTGGATGGCTCCCTGGAAAAGCGACTGGAAAAGGCTCTGGGTCTCTGGAAGAGTGTCCATGGAGAAAGCCGCACCGCCGGGGAGGCGGCCCCCCTCTAACTTTTGGGGAAAAGTGCTGTGGCAAATTTTCGGGAGATCAGAAGGCGCCTGCGGGCGGTCCAGGGAACGGCAAAGATTACCCGTGCCATGCAGCTGGTAGCTGCCTCAAAAATGCGCCGTGCCCAGGTGGCGGCGACGGAGGGGAGGCGGCATTCCTTTCGCTTGGAGGAATTGGCCGGTTGCCTGAATGCGCTTTTGGATAGTGGAAGGGAAGTGCCGCCGCTGCTGCTGCGGCGGCCGGTGCGCACCAGAGGAGTTGTTCTGATTGCCACGGAAAGGGGCCTTTGTGGCGCGCTCAACCAGAATACTTTCAGGTTGCTGCCACGGGAAGATTCCTCCGCTAAAATTCGCTACGTTGCCGTTGGGAAGAAGGGGACCCAGCTGCTCACCGCAAAAAATCTTCCTCCCGTGGCAGAATTTTCCGTCGCCAGTGAAGTTCCTTTTTTCCAGGCGCGGGCCGTGGCTGACTTTCTCAGGGATGCCTATTTGGCCGGAGAGGTGGACAGCGTGGAAGTGGCCCATCCCCTCTACGTTAATACCCTTCGCCAGGAAACCATCCTCCGCCAATTGCTCCCCCTGGATGGGGCGGCAAAAAATTTACTGCGGCGGAGCGAATTGCTGCATTCGGAGGGGGAACCGCTTCCGGCGGATCCCCGGGAACTGTTCCTGGAGCCATCTCTTTCGGAAATTTTGGAAATGCTGGCGGAAAGTTTTTTGCGCCTGGAAATTTATCACCTGCTGCTGGAATCGAAGGCGGCGGAACAGAGCGCCCGCATGGTGGCCATGAAAATGGCGACGGATAACGCGGAAGACCTAGCCAAGGAATTGGAGCTGGCCCACAACAAGGCGCGGCAGGCCGCCATTACCGACGAAATTTTGGAGATTTCGTCGGCAAAGTTCTCAAATTAAAGGACAAAGAAAGAAATTATCTTGCCAGCAATAAATGGCAATTCTAGCATCACACCGTTGTGCGCTGCGAGGATGCCATCAAAATTGTGGCTTTTAGTTTAGATGTTTTCGATCTCGAAGCGGATTCGGATGGAAATTACGCCGTGCGTCTTCCGGACGGAATCCCCGTGCGTCTGCTGGTGCGTCCGGGGGACCAGATTGTCTTTGAGGCGCAACTTCTCGAAGAGGTCACTGAGGTTGTTCGTAGTTCCGAGGCGCTATTGCAGCTACTTAAGGAAAATTTGCCCCGTTCCATGGTTCGTTCCACGGTGCTCACCTACGTAAAAGATCTGGACGAGTTGGTGCTTTCCCAATTGCTTTTTCTCCAAAACTGTGAGGAAGATGTTCTTGTGGAATGGGTGGAGTCCTTTGTCGAAGAGGCCCGTGCGCTCAGTTGCCAGGTTCGTGCTCTTTTTTCACCGAATGGGTCATTGCCTTCCAATCCATTTGCCCGGTAAGTCGCCGCCATGAGATTACGAAATTTTATCGCAGCAATGTTGCTCGGCGCCGCCACCTTGCAGGGCGCCATTGCCGGGGAAATCCCATGGACGGACTCCGCCTACTACCATTTCGCCCAGGACCAGAGCCTGGAAACCCTCATCCGTGACTTTACGGCAATCCAAGGCATCGATGTGGTTATCAGCTCTTCCCTCGGCGGAACGGTCAATGGTATCTTCGAAAACATTCCTCCGTCGGAATTTTGGGACAATCTTACCAAGGTCTACAACCTGGCCTGGTTCTTCGACGGCAGCGCCCTCTATGTCTACCCTAACACTCTTATCTCCACTAAGGTAATTCCCATGTCTTCCCAGGAAAGTGCGGCCCTTAAGGAGATTCTAGTGGAAATGGACCTGGCCGGTTCCAACAACAGCGTCCGCTACATGCCGTCGACGCGAATGATGGTGGTCAGCGGTCCTCCCCGCTTCATGGAGGTGGTGCAGGCCTTTCTTGAAAAGATTCAGGTCAATACGATCCAAAATTTTACCGATGAAACCGTCGTCCAAATTTTTCCGCTAAAATATGCCTTCGCCTACGACGTTTCCCTGGATGTGGGTACGGACGGCAATGGCAGCGTTCAAGTGGAAGGTGTGGCCACCCTACTGCAGCGGATCATTAGCGGCATCAACACCATTCCACCTCCCATCCAAGGGAGTGTCAGCATCGGAAGGTCCCAGGCCAATGGCCAATCGGTGGAGGGCGTGCTGCAGAAGAAGGTGGCGGAGGCGGCGGAGAAGAATGCCCAGCGAATTGCCAGTGCCAGTAGCGCGGAGAGGGTTCCGTCGGAGAAATCGGCGGCGAAGGAAAAATCCGGTTCGGTGTCCCTGGAAAAGGTTAAGGAATCCCTGCCGCCTTCCCTCGGCGCCCAGATGGGGAAGGGACCAGCGGCGGCGGCGGAGTCCCCGAGGACCAGTCACATCACGTCCATCACCCACGATGCCCGACTCAACGCCGTCATTATCCGGGACCGTCTGGAGTTGATGCCCTTCTACCAGGCGCTCATTGACCGCTTCGACGTGCCCACGAAGGCCGTGGAAATCCGCGTGGCCATCGTCGACGTGAACGTGGGCAACAGCAGGCAGATGGGACTCAACGTGGTTCAATTTTTGAATGGCAACCGGGAACTTTCCTGGCGGCCCCTGGGAGGAGATGCCGACGCATCGTCCGGGGAAGACAGTAGTTTTTTCGCGAAGCTGAGCAATCTTATTGGCTATGATACCATTGGAGCACGACTCCAGGCCTTGGAAGACGCCAACGTGACAAAGACATTCTCCCGTCCCTCCGTCCTCACCCTGGATAATTTGGCGGCGGTCATTTCCCAGAGCGACCAGGCCTACGTTTCCGTTGCCGGCACGGAGGCCGTCGACCTCTTCTCTGTCTCCGCCACCGTTTCCCTGCGGGTCATTCCGCACATCGTGGAATTGGAGGATGGGGATGGAAATTTGGACCGGCAAATTAAACTTTTCGTCAATATCAACGACGGACTCCTGGACGTGAGCGGAAGTCACCCAAAGGTGAGCACGAGTCAAATTAGTACGCAAACGGTACTCCGGGAAGGGCAAAGTCTCGTGGTGGGAGGCTACTACAAGGAGCGCCACGGCAAGCAGAAAAAGGGAATTCCCATCCTGACCCAGCTTCCTTTCATCGGAAGGGCCTTCAGCATAAGCAGCAAAAACATGGACACCGTTGAGCGCCTTTTCATCATTTCCCCCCGCATCATCGAGCTCACCGCCGAGGAGGGAGATCCCTACGCCCAATTCTTCAAAAAGACCAGCCTCGACGGGAAACCGTTCTTTGGTCTAAAGAATTTCCGTCTTGGGGAAAAGCGCCACCGGGCTCCCATCAGGCGTACGCTCGCCGGCCACTAGCTGCGAAAAATGGAGATGCAGCCGCCGGTTACCGTCTTTATTCCGTTCCATGAAGATGCGCCGTTCCTGGAACGGGCCATTGGAAGCGTCCGGGCACAGACGCTGGAGAACATTGAAATTCTCTGCATCGACGATGGCTCCACGGACGGCTCGGTGGCCATTGCCGAGGAATTTGCCCGTGGGGATGGGAGAATCCGCATTCTTCACAATGAAAGTAATTTGGGGATTAATCGAACGCGGTGTCGGGGAATCCGAGAAGCCCGCGGGGAGTTTATTTTTAGCCTGGACGGTGACGACGCGCTGGAGCCAAACATTGCCTCCATTGCCCTTGGCTACGCAAGAAAATTACGGGTAGACATCGTTGAGTTCCAAGAACGCATCCATACGAATGGCATGAACATGCACTGGCGCCTGCAGGACAAAACGGCGAATGGAAAGGTGCGGAGAGAGCCCCTCAAATACCTGCTCCACCAACATATCCTCTGCGGGCACCTACACCACCGCATGGTGCGCAGGGAAGTCTACTTGGCTGCGCTAGACCTCCTAGGGGATGCATTTTGCAATGCCAGCATTTCACTCTACGAGGACCTCGCCCACACGGTGGCTATCTGCAAAGTAGCCGATTGTTGGACAAAAATAAATCAAATTGGCTACCATTATTTCACCCGAAGGGGCAGTATCTCCAAGCCGGACGACACAACAATTTCCGCGGAGAAATTACGGCAACTCATCGCAGGACAGATAGTCGTCATCCATCGGATCCTAGAAATTCTCCACCATCGCCAGCGGCCAATCCTCCTCCGCTTTGCTGCGCTCCACCTTTTCCCCGCCCTGGAATGGCTGCAAAAGCTTCTTTCTCCGGGGGACTACGCTGATTTTCTAGCTCCATTTTTGGGCCAAAATAAATTCGGAAAAATTTTCTCCCTGGAAAAATTTCTGCCGGCAAAACTTCTGGCAACTCCTCCGGAGGAGGTAATTTTCACCTAACCTCGCGCGTCCTGGAGACGTGCAGAAATATTCTTCCTCGGGTAATCTCTCTCCCCCTAAAAAATTCTTTTGATGGGCCCGGAAATTGTCACCGACTCCGGCAAAACTGAGACCCTCAGGACTCCTCCCTCCATGGAAACGGATTGCTCCGGCGATGATCCAAAAATTTGGTGGGCAACCGCCACCGCCGCTGCCGCTCCACTTCCACAGGATAGGGTTGGCCCGACGCCCCTTTCGTAAATCCGGAGAAAAATGTTTTTTGGTGAAAGCAGCCGCATGAACTCCACGTTGGTTCCGCGGGGAAATGAGCGGTGGCAGTCCAACTGTCCACCGATGCGCCGCCAGTTTTTTGGGATAGACGCACCGCGAATAACAAAATGCGGATTGCCCACGTCCACCCGATGTCCGACAATTTTCCTTCCTCCGACGAAAACGGAAAGTGGGCCGGCGGAAACGGAGGCGGGTCCTAGGACCGCAGAAATGATGCCGCCGGCCAGGAAAACGCAGCGAACGGGTCCCCCGGGAGGGAAAATTTCGCAGAAATTTTCGGAAATCAGGCTGCAATCGCGGAGAAATTGTGCAAAACTGCGGGTTCCATTGCCGCTATTTTCCGCTTCTGTGCCGTCTGGATTAAAAATGCGCAGAAAAAATGCGCCGTCCGTACCGCACCTTCCAACCAATAGCCCGTCGCCGCCGTGGGCAGCGCAGAGGCTCCGTGCCGCCGGACCCTCCACGGTCGCACCCACCGGTGCAACCAGGTAGCGATTGCCGAGGGCATCGTAGCAGGCCAGCCTCATTCAACGCTCATCTGCGTGGCGGCAATCAGAGTCAATGAAGCCGTTTCCGCACTGAGCGTGCGGCGGCCGAGGGTCACCGGGATAAAGTTTTTCCGGCGTAGCACTTCATATTCCTCCGGAGAAAAGTCCCCCGATGGCCCAATGGCGAGGTAAACGTCCGTGCAGCTCCGGGGCAATCTTCGCAGATGTTTTTCGGAAAATTCCTTCCAGCTCAACGCTCTAGGTTCCATGGATCCGGCAACGAGAAGTGCCGACGGAGGCAATTCTTCCAGGGCGGCCTGCAGGTTTTGGGGAGTATGGAGCCGTGGTTCGGTGGGGTCCTTGGTCTTTCTGCATGCTTCTATCATTATGCCTTTCCACTGGTCCATTTTACGAACGGCCTTCTCTATCGGATAGTCCGAGTTGGAGCAGTAGACGGGGAAAATTTCTTCCACGTCAAACTCCGCTGCCCACCGCAGGATGTGATCCATGATTGCTCCCCTCGACAGCCCCTGAATTAGGTGGAGCCGCACCTGCGAACTCCTAACCTCAGCCGTGACCCTGTCGGAGGCTTCCTGGGAAACACGGGAAATGACATCACCGCGACCGCCAAATGCCGGGACCGCAAGGCCTAGCACGACGAAAAGACAACACGACCGAAAAACGTTCATAATTTTCATGGCACCTGCATTTTCGCGGCCAATCGCACACTTTGCAAGGTGATAAAATATTTTTTTTCGAAAAATGGCCCACCCAGCAAAAATTTTTGCCAAACTCCTTTGCGAATAGTAAAATGCGCGCTGTGTTTTTGACGGCGAGACAAATTGCGGCGGGCGAAAAATTAGGCATCTTTTCGGGTGATATTTCCGGCGATATTGGGCGTGATCAAAAATCGGTATCATTGATTGATGTGGCTCGCCGTGTGATCGGCGAAAATATCAAACTAATAAATTCTATGTCAAACAAATGGGAAATAGCTAAATTATTTGGCGGTTCATTTTTAACGGAAATTGTGTTTTTTTTATTCTGCGGAGAGAGCTATCTGCAATTCCGCATGAAAAATTTGATAGGAATGTTGAGTGGATTAAAATTAGCACAGCCTATTTTTGATGATTTTCAGTTCTGGCTTCGAGGTAAAACAACGAAGGAAGAAATATCATCACTACTTAAATCACAGCTATTAGATCACGGGCTAGATCCGGCAGATTTAAGTGACGAAGCAAAAAAAGAGTTACGTACGCATATGGGAAATGCACTCGTCGAGCACTTCATAAAAATGTGCCGTAGCTACGAAGAAATAGAGGGGAAGGCTACTAAGCAAAATGCTAACCACCAAAACCCCATCAAACTCACGGAAAAGGAGCGCCATTCCTTCAAAGAACTCACAGAAATGAAGGACTGGATTGAAAACAGGTTTCCAGAAGAATTTGCAAGCCATGTCTATGGTAGAGGTGCCTGTTTCTGCATTGATCGCACTCCTAATCATCCGTCGATGGAGGCAGAGTTTTCCTCCATGCTTTTGAAATTTGTACAGCCAAAATTTGCAGAAATTCGAAAAGTGCATGAGGAAAAATTGGAAGAGTGCAAATCAGAAAATCATGCGGCGAATTCCGCCAAAGCTAATTTGGAAAATCTTAAAAATCAATTTCAGGAATTCATTGAACAGTATCCACCGGGAAAATGTTACACCGATGAATTTAAGGTAATGGTCGGCAAATATGAAAATATCATTGCAGCTAATTTTTTAAAAAATGTTCCAAGTAAATGCGGGAAATTGGATTTTTCAACTTCGGAATTCGACACTTCCATTGGGAAATTATCCAAACTATCGGATGATCTATGCGAATTTAACGCCAGAAGAAATGATTTGCTGAAGCCAAATGACCTATCCCGTCTTTTTAGAAAAGCAAAGGACGCTGTGTCTGAAAAGTTCAAAAGGTCTACCGACGCCTGTTTGGGCATACTTAAAGGGAAAATTCAAGCAGCAAGGCAAGAAATACTGCCGAGATTTCGAAAAGTGGTGGAAGTAAATTTTGGAAAGGATAGCATGATGCGGGGCATTGCGGAAGATTGCGGCGCATCGGATGATCTCCGAAATCTTATTTCCAGCCTCGAAGGTGCCATCAAAGATAGGGAAAAAGAATTTGGGGAGTCCAATTCCTGAAAAAGCCAAGCAAATTCCCCGGACCGTTGGTGGGGAATTTTTGCCCATTCCCGCCAGGAATTTTGCCAAATGCCAGATTTGTA
Organism: Puniceicoccales bacterium; assembly: GCA_031290195.1. Taxonomy (GTDB): domain Bacteria; phylum Verrucomicrobiota; class Verrucomicrobiia; order Opitutales; family JAIRLM01; genus JAITOA01. Next base: position 9,908 of record JAITOA010000042.1, read on the forward strand.
AAATGCTAGATGCTCGGCCCCGTCGGTTCCCCCTTCGTTGGCCGTTGCCCATTCGCGTACGGTTCGGCCATGTCCTGCAGGGCAGTTTTAGCCTGCGGCGTATTGGGGGCAGAAGCCTGATTTTCGAAGACGTTTTGCTTGGCTCTTTTGCTTTGCATAATTAGAGCCCGGCCACTGGGATTGAGCGGATTAGAAGCCCCCTCCCTGTTTACCCTGGATGCCGCATCCAGCTGTAGCGCCTCCTGTCCTCCCTGATCCAACCGGTTGTGGGGACCGATCTGGTTGGCCGCAACCCCCTGCCTATGAGAACTTATATCCTGCGATGACATTTTTAACCTCCACGTCTCCCTTGAATTCCCTAGCCATCTTCCAGTGAAATTTGAAAATTGCGATGCTAATTTTTTCCACCCGCAAGGCTTTTCAAATTTTTAGTCCCCGTAATTTTGTTACCCTAGCATCTGCCATTGCAAGGCTCCCCGGAAGCTACAGAGCTAAAAAATACGCGAAAGGTCCAGACAGAATTTCTGGAACTTAAACAACAGAAAGTCAAAGTCCACGGTCATGCGGCGCGGTGCGGCATAGCCACAACGGTTTTTAATGCCCTATCCACGGTTGCCTTGGGAGCCGTGGCAGTTTCATGCGTTGCCACATTCACGGAAAGAAATATAGCCTCTGAAATGAGGGATCTTTAGCACACATAGCCAATGCGGCAAGGGATGCTGCCAATTTTGCAGTTTAGAAGATTTATTTATTCGCCATAGCGGTAATCCGAACCTTTAAACTTCCCCTGCAAGATGAGAGGTTATGTGCATATGCATGGGTCCATTTTCCTGCCACTTCGATGTCTTTATTGTTTTGGACTTTTGCTGCCGCAAATATCACATCTTCTCCGTATGGGATTGCAATAACAGGGCAAAAATGCGTAGCCGGTGTTTGGGGGATGGATTGGTTTTTGGATTGAACTTTATTTTGGAAAATAAATCCGCACAGATAGACAGGAATGGGTTTCGAATGAATGCGAATTAAGTACCACCCACATTTGACGGTGTCTTGTGTCGCTTGAATGAAGCAGGATTTTTCCACCTGTTCGATAATTGTAGGCCGATCGGGATCGGTGGCAAAAATTTCCCCTATTAAATCTCCACTTTGCTTCCATGATTTTCCTCTAAGGGGCCGTGGAGTTGTGAAAGTGAGTCCGTCGCATTCGATGGCAGTTGCATTTTTTAGATCTGCCATGCATGGAAAATTTAACAGATTGCCATCTATCATTCCGCTGGGAAGTAAAAAATTATTTCCTCCTTGATGAGAGGAACTTTGGTTCGGTGCTAACTTTTCTATTTTCCGCTGCTCCGGCTCTGCTTCGGATTCCCGTACGGGCTCTGGCTTTTTTTTGATTTGCAGAAAATTTGGATCTCTTTTTTCTTCGGACACCGGCTCCGATTTTGAATCGAATTTCGGTTCCAACGGCGGCAATTCCAATTCTTGTTTTGGTTCCGTTTGTTGTACTGGATCTAGCTCCGATTCCACTTCGTGCTTTTGGTCGGACTCTAACCCTGACTCTGAATCTTTTTTCCCTTTTGACTCGTGCTCTGTCACTGATTCTGATTTTGCTTTTGGCGGTGACTGTTTCGGCTTTTCACTGGCAAATTTTTTTCCTGTGAGGGAAGAGCAAAGGAAGTAGACGATGCCAAAGGAAATGCCCGTTGCTGCCAAACCTAGTGTGGCCCAACCGATTGGATTACTTATCAGAAAAACAATAAAGCCGGTAAAACCACCGAGCGAAGCGACGGCATAGGCCCCGGTCCCAATTGTACCGAGCCATGCCAGAAGGGAAACGGCTCCGGCAACTTGTCTCACCTTTTCTCCGGCCGGGACAGCGAACCCTACGCCAGTTTCTGGCGAAACTCCCGGAACCACAATGTCGCGAAGCGTGACTATTTAATTCCCGGGAGTCAATAAAAAAGAAGAAATGTCCTATTCGGAAGATAGGCGCATGTTTTGGTAGAGATGGTAGTCAATTAGATTTGGAAACCAACCCCGCAGGCGCGGAGAAACACGATGCTTATTGGTTTCAAAGTAGAGAGGAAGAATCGGCATTTCCCGCATCAGAATGACCTCCGCTTCTTGGAAATGACGAAGTCGTTCGGCTGAACTTGTGGCCGCTTCCGCCCCATCCAAGGCGCCGTCGAAGGCACTATTTTTCCACCTGGTAAAATTATTTGTTCCATCGCTTCGGAAAAGTTCCAAAAACGTCAAAGGGTCATTGTAGTCCCCTATCCACCCGCCCCTTGCGATGGAAAAATTACCGGTCCGCCGGGTCAGCAGGAAAGATTTCCACTCTTCGCTGCGCAGTTCAATGGCAATGCCCAATTCCCGACGCCACATTTCTTGGACAGCCTGGGCAATCATCCGATGCTGTTGGGCGGTATTGAAGGTAAGTTGCAGGGGAGGAACGGAGGCTCCGGATCCGTAGCCGGCCAGGGCCAATTCTTTCCGCGCCGCTTCCGGATTAAAAATTACCCTTTCTCCGCCGTAGGTGTACCCGCCTACCCCCGGAGGAACGAGGTTTCCCGCAACGAACCGCTCTTCCCGTCCGAGCAGCTGACATAGCTCCCCCCGGTCAATGGCCAGAGCCAGTGCCCGGCGTAGGTGCCGATTGGCCAGTGAACTAGTTTCACAGTTGAACATGTAGTAGAATGCCCCAAGGCCCTCCACCTCCCGCAGGCTTTCCGGATCCTTCCGGCGGATGCCCTCGATGTGGCTCGGTGGAATGGTGGCCGTGATGTCCAATTCCCCATTCTCGTAGGCATTTTGCTCCGTGGCAACGTCCCCGATGGGATAGAAGGCCACGGTGTCCGGAGCCCCTTCCAGGTCCGCCCAATGGAAGGGATTTTTCCCAAGAAGAACTCGGTCGCCGACGCGCCATGCCAGCAAGCGGTAGGGGCCGTTGGATACCAGATTGCCGGCCCTTGTCCAGGGGGTATCCCGTTGGGTCATGTCCCCATGGGCCTCCACATTTTCCCGGCATAGGGGCGACCAGGCGGGGTGAGCCAGCAGGGAAAGAAAGTAGGGAGTTGGCTTCCGAAGGGTCAACTCCAGGCAATGGGTGTCCGGGACCCTCACCCCAACCGTCTCCCAGGGGACATTGCCCTCGTAAAATTCTCTGGCTCCCTCCAGGGGAAACAGTAAACTCACTGCCGGAGAGGCCAATTCCGGGGAAAGAATGCGACGAATGGCATAGGCAAAATCCCAGGCGGCAAGCGGGTTTCCGCTGCTCCAGCGGCCGTTGGCTCGGAGAAAAAACGTGTAAGTGCGGCCATCTTCGGAAATTTCCCAGCGTTCGGCGGCTCCCGGCATCGGAGTCAGCGTTTTTTCGTCCAGCAAAATGAGTCCTTCAAAGAGACCTCTGGCAATGGCAATTTGCTGTAAATCCATGGCCATTTGCGGGTCAAGTGTCTGCGGTTCGGTGGAATTTCCGATGCGAAGGGCAGTGCCCGTTGCAGTTGGTTTGCCACCACCTTGGCCGCAGCCACTGGAAAAAAGAGCGCAAAAACAGCACAGAAAAGAGCAGAAATGTCCCATGGCTACCCGCTTTTTCGGTGGCGCATTTTTCTCTTGTCAATCGGGAATTTTACCTTCCAAAACTATTTACAAAATCCGGGGAAAAGTTGACGTGGACCATGCCATCACAGAGGAGCAGAGCCGTGCCTATGGGGAGTTGCTCATGGGTCATAGCGTGATGTTGTTGGGCCCCGCTGGCACTGGAAAGTCCGAGTTCATTCGCCACGTGCGAAAAACAATGCCGGGACGCATGGCCGTCCTTGCTCCGACGGGTATGGCGGCAATGAATGCCGGTCTCGGTGCGGTCACCATTCATTCTTTGTTCAGCATTCCTCCGGTAAATGGAGGCTATTTCGACGTTGAAAGTTTCACCATTCGGAGGCGGACGGCAAAAATTCTCAAGGGCATCGACTACCTCGTCGTCGACGAAATTTCCATGGTGCGGCCCGACCTCTTCGACCTCATGGAATCCATGGCCCGCCGGGCACGGGGAAAGGAGGTTTTTTTTGGTGGAATTTGCCTGCTCCTCGTCGGTGACTTCCACCAGCTGCCGCCGGTCATTCGCAGCGAGGAAAGGGATCTTTTCGCCGCGCACTATGGCAGCGGCAATGCCTACCTCTTCGATGCTAAGTGCCTCCGTGGACGATGTCTTTCCGTCGTTCAACTGAGCAAAATTTTTCGCCAGAGTTCGGAAAAATTTCTCGCCATCCTGGGATGCGTTGGTGGTGGCCGGATCACCGAAGAGATTCTCAGGGAACTCAATGGCCGGGTGCTTGGTGGGGCGACCGCGCCGAAGGGGGCACTCACCGTAACTCCCTACAGGGAGTCGGCGGAGCAGAAGAATCATCGGGAGCTGGAGGCACTCCCCGGCGTCGCCCGCGAATATGTCGGGGAAAAAACGGGCACCTTTCAATCCGCTAACGGCGATGACCTTCCAAGTCCGGAAGTCCTATCATTGAAGGAAGGTGCCTCCGTGATTTTTACCTGCAATGCGTCCAATGGGGAGTGGGTGAATGGCACCGGAGCAACGGTGCTACGCCTGGGGCAAAGGCGCATCGACGTGGCCATCCGTAGGGGCGGGTCGGCCATCTCCATCTCTCCCCACGAGTGGTCCCACATCATTCCCGATGGCGACGGCTACGAAATAACGGGTACCTATCGGCAAATTCCTCTGCGTTTGGGCTATGCGCTTACGGTCCATAAAATTCAGGGGAAAACCTGCGATGCCATCGTGCTGCAGCGGGACCGGAGCTTTTTTGCCCACGGCCAACTCTACGTGGCCCTCAGCCGCGCCACAAGCCTAGACGCGGTCTACCTGACGGATCCCATCAGGGCCTCGGACGTCAAAATTGACCGGCGGGTGATCGAGTTTTACGAAAACCTTTCCGCCGACGGCCCCATACTTTTCCCCGTTCTTCCCAGGGACGAGTGAGAGTCGATTTCGCGGCGAAGATTCTTTCTTCCCGTGAAAATGGCAAAGCATTGGAAGGGTTTAATCTCCTTCGACCACCCGGGGCACAATGAACTGATTGTCCTCCACCTCCGGAGCATTCGCCAGAGCATCGCGGCGGTCAAAGCTTTCTTCAACCACATCCTCTGCCCACATATTAACAATTTCGAAGGCGTGGGCAGATGGCTCTACGCCTTCCACGTCAACGGACATCAGCCGATCGGCGTAGCGTAAAATAGACTCCAACTGACCGCTAAATTTTTCCTTCTCTTCCTCCGTAAGGTGGATGCGAGCCAGAGAGGCAACCGCATCAATATCCATGGAAGTTACCGTTACCACCGTAAAATATATCGATTCCTCTTTTAGAGAATGCAATAAATTTCTTTGCCGTCGGGGTCGGCTTGACGGCGAATTTCGCCGGGCTACCTTGCCACAGTGAAATGTCAGGTGCGGCGCCTCCTGGAGGTGGTTATCAATCGGGTGGCCGCCGGAGAAGTGGTGGAGCGACCCTCCGCCGTGGTGAAGGAATTGGTGGAAAATGCCATCGATGCCGGAGCAACTGCCGTCGACGTAGATTTTCGTCGGGCGGGGAAGGATTCCATTTCCGTTCGCGACAACGGTTTTGGGATGTCCCGGGAGGATGCTCTTCTGGCCGTGGAACGCCATGCGACGAGTAAAATTTTTTCCATCGAGGATTTGACCTTCATTGATTCCTTCGGTTTCCGCGGAGAAGCCCTGCCCTCCATTGCCAGCGTTTCCCGGATGACCCTGCGGACGCGGAGAAAGGCGGATGCCATTGGTACGGAAATTACCATCGAAGATGGAGTGAGCTGTGCCGTCGGTGAATGTGCCATGGAGCCTGGAACCCAGGTCCTAGTTACCCATCTCTTCCAGTCCGTGCCGGCCCGGAGAAAATTTCTCAGGACGGACCAGACGGAGGCCAATCACATCATCGAAACCGTACGTTCCTTCGCCGTTGCCTTTCCTGCCGTGCGCTTTCACCTGCGCCATGGAGGTCGCACCTGCTTCGAGGTCTTTGGGGGAGACACTCTTCCGCAGCGCATCCGCCGTCTCTGGGGCAATCGCCTGGAAGAACATCTGTTGCCCGTTGCGTTGGAGGGGAATGGTCGCCGTCTCCGGGGCTACGTCGCCAATCCTTCCGCCGACCGCTGGACTACGCCGGAGATGCATTTTTTCATAAATCGCCGGGCAATTTATTCGAAAGAACTCAGGGAGTGGGTACTGGATGCCTATGGAGACTTTCTTCCCAATGTCCGGTCCGTAGATTGCTTTCTCTTCCTGGAACTGCCTCCGGATCAAGTGGATGTCAATGTGCATCCGGCGAAGCGGGAGGTGCGCCTTTCCCATCGGGCGGAGCTGCGCGTCTTTGTTGTGGACGGCCTCAAAAAACACCTTTCGGCCGTGGCCCTTCAAAAACTTTCTCCGGGCCTCCCTTTCCAGCAAAGAAACGGGAAAAATTTTCAAGAATCTACCTTCTCGGAGGGGGAAAATTTTTCCGATCCCGCCGGAAAGGTCATCGGAGGGAGGGAGGGCATTTTTTCGGCCAAGGGGACGGCCAGGGGAGCTGGGAAAATTTTGGAAAAATTCCCCGTGGAAGCGGGATCCAAGGCACCTATTTCGGATAGCGTCAATGGTTCCGGCCGCGACGGCGGAGAAAGTCAAAATTTCGAGGACAACTTTGAAAAGAGGCATTTACCTCGGAAGGAAAAGCCCGACGCTTTCAATTTCGCCGCTCCCGTCATCACCCGCAGCCGGGGCATCATCAACTGGCGCTATATTGGGAAGATGGACTCCCGATGCGCTCTCTTTGCCAGCGACACGGGCCTCATTTTTTTGGATATTCGGACGGCAACCATCCGCGTTCTCCATGAAAAATTACTTCGAGAAATTGCCGATCCACAGCGGCAGCGCCTGCTGATGCCAATTGTCCTGGACCTACGGCGGCAGGAAGAGGGCGGGGAACGGGAGGCCTTGGAGGAGCTGGAGCGGATTGGATTTTCCGTGGAACAGGTCGGTTCCCGCCAATTTACGATTAGCGCACTGCCACTCTGGCTGGACGAACACTCCGGAGAGGCCTTCCTCTACGACTGGCTCATCATTCAGAGAAAAAATTCTTCCGGGTTGCGCATGGAATTTCTTGCGGAGATCGCGGCGCGGCACCAGGCCAACGGGAGACTGCCGGCAACGGAGGAAGAAATTTTGAAGCTGCTGGAGGACCTCCTTCACTGCGAATTTCCTGCGGTGGCTCCGGACGGTTCCGCCATCTATTTTGAACTTTCCAATGGGGAAATCCAGCGCCGCCGGTCCTGCCACAGTTTCTAGTACGTCTGCCGGTGGCAATGATCACTGGAATCTATGGAAGCATGGCAGCCGCTACCAGTGAACACTTGGCTACTGCCCGATGCTGGCTACAAAGGCATTGCCAGAAAAAATTCCCCCATTCTCAGACCTGAATTAACCGCCTAAATGCTAATAATACCCCGATGGAAAAAGTTCTTTTTTCTCGACTACAGAGAGACTTAAGCGTTAGCAAGTTTTTACGGAAATACAACTAACGCTCCCAAAAATATTCAAGCGAATTTGCGCTTTTTTGCGAGAAAAATTTTCTGCAATTTTCTTCAGCAAATGGTCGGCCTCCAATTTCGTCATTTCAGCATTTTCTAACGCTGATCATTTTCTGGCAACTCTCAGGCATACAGGATTTTAAAACATTTTACCACGGACCGCTGCGTGAAATTTTGGAAAGATTTTCCCCAAAATTGCCCGAATATTCCGGGATTATGAAGCGCCTTCCGAAAGTTTTTGAAATTTTAAAAAAAGTTTTTAATGGAAGGGAATGCCACGGAAATTTTATCATTGACTCAACCCCGATG
>JAITOA010000028.1 GCA_031290195.1 Puniceicoccales bacterium
GCTTCGACTTCCGCAACGCCAGCTTCCGTTACCCGCCTAGCAGCTTCCGCCCTCAGCCTAGCAGCTTCGACTTCCGCAACGCCAGCTTCCGTCACCGTCCTGGCAGCGGCAGCACTTTCTCTGGAGGTAGCAACATCGGCCATAGCAGCTTCCGTCACCGCCCTGGCGTCCCAGAGTTCTCTTTCATAGCCGGCCCGTGGGACAACGCTCAGCCGGGTATTTGGATCTCGAATCAGCCGAATGCGCTCCTCCCTCTGCGCTAAAATTTCCGATTTCAAGCCATCGAGCATGTCGCCAACGGCAACTTCAATGTGCGGGATATCAACCCCCTCGTTTGTCAATCTCCGCACCTCCTCCTTTATCAGACCTTCGGCCTCGGGGTATTCTCCGAGGAAGTACATCAGCCGGGCCTTTGCAACCTCTACGGAAAATAGCATCCTTTCACCGGAATCGGCTCTCTGCGGCGGCGGAGCAGCGTGATGCGGCCCTCCAACGTCCGGCTGCCTGCGACAAATCGAAAACTCAACGGGTCTATTATAACTAGCATCCATGGTGCATCCTCCTACCAAATGTGGCTCCAAATCCTACGGAGAAGGCCGTAGTTTTGCCGGCGAATTCCCTCGGCCTCGGCTTCGGCGCGGGCTTCCAAAACCCTCACTCCAGCGGCAGCCGCCTGCGTTGCCTGCCTCGCCCGCTCAGTTACTTGTCTCTCCTGTTCAGCTATTTGCCTTGCCCGTTCTGCCTCTTGTCTCGCCTGCTCAGTGACCTGCCTTGCCTGTTCTGCCGCCTGTCTTGCCCGATCGACCTCCTGTCGCAGCCGCTCCGTCTTCTGTTTGGCTTGTTCCACGCTTTCGGACGCCAAACCATTTACCTCACCGCAAACTCCCCTTATTGCTTCCGCGACCGCGACCCGGAGCGCAGCATCCCGCTGGGCTTCAACGGGTATCTCCAAATCTTCACACTCGCTGACGTAGGCTATGAACGCATGCATCGCCGCACCGAGCTTGTGAACCGACGGAAGGTTGAACTGCAATCCAATCGCCACGAGGAACACATTCGCCTTCATCAAACTCATGAGTTTGAGGCTCCGAAATGCACTGGCCGAAAGCGCCGTATTTGCCTTAACTATTTCAAGAAAATGCGCCTCGCTTTTATCAAGGCTCGCATAGGTCCTATCCATCCACGCTGCCACGTCAACCCCTGCACCGAGTGCGGGAACATCGCCACCGGGACCATCTAAAGCTTCCATGAAAAGTCTCCTTGATTGCGTGTAACTCTTTCTCTAGGAATTTGGCAAGGAATTTATTTTTTTTCACATTTTTTCTACGAAAGGGCATTTAACATTCGCAGTGAATGACTCCGATGGAAAAAGGGGGAAAGCCTACATTTAGGGCCACCATGGCGGGCACAACGTTGGGAAAAGTTAGCAGCGTCAATTGCAAATTTCCAATGCCGATTCGACGGCGCGAATGGTGACCGCGTCGGCCACCGGATCCAGGGCCCCGGCGAAATTCTTCCCCAGGACGTGGAGCCAAAATTTTCCCGATGAATTCAGCTGCAAAAAATTTTCTCCGCCGGGAGCATAGCATTGCCAACAGCGCCGGAGGAGCGTCTTCGGGCAGTTGCCCCGGAGATGGAGGGCAAAAATTAGCGTACAGTCAATTTCAATGCGGACATTTGGGTCATCCAGCGAAAGTGCATGGAGCCTTTCCAGAACTTCCACCGCTTCCTGCAGGTCCGCCGGCGTCCTCGGGTCGGCCAACAGGCTCTTCGCCAGCCCCAATTCGGCGAAGACGGCCTCTCCACTCCCGGCCGACCGGTGGAGGATTGTCCGGTAGAGGGTCGCCGCCGCAGAAAATTCGTGGCGAAGGCGGAGAAAGTCTCCCTCCAGTAGCCGGGCCCGTTGGGCGTGCGGCGAATCCGGGCAGCTGCGAATGAGCTCCTCCAGGACGGCGAAGGCCTCATCCTCCGGACCCCCATCTCCTCCGGCCAGAAGCCGGGCCAGCAGCAGGCGGGCCTCCGCAATGCATTCCACGGAAGCGGAAAATTGCCCCCGTTCCCGCAGAAACGTCTTTATAATTTCCACGGCGTCGGCCCGATGGCCCATTTCTTCCAAAAACCGAGCATGGAGCAAAAATATTTTGCCGGTCTCCTCGGAATTTTGACATTCTTCCAGGAGAAAGCGCAGGGCCGATTCTGCGGCGGCAATGTCCCGGCGCAGGTGGGCCAGCCGCAGCCGGAGAAGTCCAACGGCGGCGCCTGGACGGACGGGGAGCTCTGTCCGGTCAGGCGCCGCCGTCGTTTCCATTTCCCCTAAAAATTCTTCCGCCGCCGCCGCATCTCCCAGAAAAATCGCATTTTCGACCAGCAGCCGCAGGAAGGACCGGTGAAATCTGGAATCCATCGCCTTCAAGTTCCAGCATTCCACCAGCCAATCGTTCCACCGCCGCCCCAGGGAACCTAGAAATGATTCGTTGCAGCGGAAAAGAACGGGCCAGGGAAATGAAGGATCTTCCGGCCGCGGGAGTTGAAGTCGAACCAGCGCGAAAGCCTCCTCCGCATCGCCGAGGGCCAGGGAAATGCGGATGCGGAGGAGTAGGGTATCCGGGGATTCTTCCCCGTGGGGAACCTCCCCCATGCCGTCGAGAAAACGACGGGCCAGGGCGCCGTCGCCCCGCCGAAGGAAGTGACTGGCCAGGGAAAAGAGCAGGGAAGCGCGGATTGAATTGGAGTGGGCATCCGCTTCGAAGCTGTGCAGGGTGGCGGCAATTTCGGCAAAATCCGGCGTTAATTTTTCCAGGGTAAGACTGAGCCATAGCCGCTGGAGAAATTCCCGATTTTCCCCGCGGACAAGGGGGAGCAGACGACCGGCGGCGGAGCGGGCCAATTGCCAGTGGCCCAGCCGGATGGCCATTTGCAGCCGCACGCGGAGAAGCGCTTCCTTGCCCGCCGCCGCCGTCGGCTCCGGAAGACCTAGGAGGGAGCGGAGAAGAACTTCGCAGCGGACCGGATCATTGGCGCTGCGGTCGGAAAGAAGCCGCAGAGCGGCAAGAATTTGTGCCCCTTCACCGTCCTCCCATACGATGCGGAGCAGACGACTGTCAACTTCCTCGGACGGTTCCGGCCGCAGCAATGCTTCCAGCAAATAGAGGCCGTGGACTTCCCCCGTTCCCTTCCTTTCCGCCACGGGAAGCCATTCCTCCAGCAGGGCAATGGCCCTGCTCGTTTGACCAAGCCTATGGAGAACAAGTAAATAGCGACGAAAGGCCCGCACCGCCTCCGCAGCATTTTTGGAGTTTTTCCAGCAGCTCCGCATTTTTTCCGCGAGAAATTCCGATGGCAATTGCAGCTGGGCGAGGGCATTGGAGCGAAATTCTTCCAAAATTTTTAGCTGCTCCCCATCCACGGCGCTTCCCCGGGCCTCTTTCCACAGTTCCCGACCGAGTCCGGGGGAATTTCGCAGATCCGCCGCTAGACCCATGGACATCCGATGCCAAGCCAATTCCCCGGGACCCAGCAGTTCCTCCCGCACTCCCCCCAGAAAAGTCCCATCCGGCTCTCCGCCAACCACGGACAGGAGGTAGCTGCCCAGCGGACCGCATCCTTCGCCCGCCGGACCGTTTGCGAACCCGCCGGCCCACCCGGGAACCAGGCAAATGCAGAAGCTAATGAAAGTGCAAAGGCGGACACGCACCGTCCTCCCCTGCTAACAATGCCATTCGAACTGTCAACGACGGGAATGACTATTCTGCGGAGAACTTCCTCCGCGGAGGATTTATGGAAATGGATATCCCTAGAAAAAAAGGGGCGAAGAAGAAAAAGAAAAAAATTTAAAAAAACTTCTTGCATCCTCTTTTCCCGGCAAATATATCCTTTCATGGAGGTCTTAGTTAAGCATTGAGGAACAAAAAATGAAAAAAATTAACGAGATGAAAGTTTTAGACAAGGAGTTCGCGCGCATCACCAGACGGAAGGAGGAACTTTTGCGGCAACAGCGGGAGGATTCAGAACGGGAGCAAAAATTGCAAGGTGTTTTCGTGCAAAGCGGTTACACGTCTCCGCTGGACCTTGTGGAAGCCTTGATTCGAAGATTCGGGATCAAAATAACCGGGGAAAATGCTTTCCTTCGCAAGCGGAAGCGCACCCGGGTAACGGCCGCCCTCCGGGATGCCATCCGACACGAGTGCAGCACGGGGCTCTCGATGAATCGTGCCTCGAAAAAGCATGGCGTAAGCTACGCCGTAGTTTCGAAAATTCTGCAGGGATTCTACGACGGTCGTTCCTAGAGAATCGGCCAGCCGTTTGGCTATTGCAGGGCCCTCCGATGCCGTGTCGGGGGGTTCTGTGTGCTGCAAATGCAAGGTCCCGTCGGCCGGACGTGGTGCTCCTGTATGGATGCAATCAAGGAATTTATAGGAAATGCCGCCCCATCGAAATTTTTTCCTCACCGGCGAGGAGGGCGCGGGATTGCAGCGAGGTACCGCAGGTGGAAATTTTGTAATTTTTTAGTTTGACGGATCCGTCCATTTTCCTTTCCCCGGGTCGGGGAGAGGTGACAGAGCGGCCGATTGTGCGGCACTGGAAATGCCGTGTGCCTCCGGGCACCGGGGGTTCGAATCCCCCCCTCTCCGCCACCTCCGATGCGCCGCCGGCTAGCGGAAACTAGGGCCCCGGGACGGACGAATTTTTGGCCGCGGAGTAGTCCCTGCGGCGAATTTCATAGAGAACAAGGGCCGTGGCGATGCCGACGTTGAGGGAATCGGAGGTGCCGCCGAACATGGGAATGCGGATTTTTAGGTCGGCATTGGCCAACCAAAAGTCGCTGAGTCCACCGTGCTCATTGCCGGCAACGACGGCCAGGGAACCGAAAAGCGGTGCCTCCCAGTGCGATTTTTCCGCGGCGGGGGTGGTGGCGACGACGGTGACCCCTTTTCCGCGCAGATAGCGGAGCGCTTCTTCGCCGGAGCAGGAAACGATGGGGATGGAGAAAATGGCGCCCTGGGAGGCGCGGATGGCGTTGGAGTTCCACGGATCGATCTGAGATTCTGCCAGAATGAGAAGCGAGCAGCCGGCAGCTTCCATGGAGCGGAGAATGCCCCCCAAATTTCCCGGCTTTTCCAGGCCCTCCGCCACGACGATGAGGGAATTTTCGGGGAGTTTTTCCGGCAGGCAAACGGTGGGTATTTTTGCGACGCAGAGGATGCCATCGGGATTTTCCCTGGCAGAAATTTTTGCGAAGACGGCGTCGCTGACCCCCACAACCGGAGCGGCCAACGCCAGGGGGCCCAGATGTTTCCGTGCCTCGGCAGCGGCATAGATTTCCAAAATTTCCACGCGGTTCTGCAGGGCCCGGAGCGATTCCCGCCTCCCCTCAATGGAAAATTGCCCGCGGTGCCGGCGAACTTCCGGTTTTCTCAGCTGCACCAGTCGCTGGATGCGGGGATTGCTCCGACTTGTGATTTCTTCCATGCTTTCGAATTGCCGTTGCCAGAGAAGGTAAATTACTGGCCGGTGGAATCAAAAAAAATGGCGACGGTGAATGGGAGTTCCGGTGAATTTTTGGAAGTGGAGGTGTCCATCGACCATTTGGACCTGGAGGGAAACGGCGTGGGAGTTTTTGGAGGTCGGCCCGTCGCCATTCCATTCGTCCTTCCCGGAGAGAGGATTCGCGGGAAAATTTACCGGCGGGAGAGGGATCTGGACCGCGGGGAGCCGGTGGAAATTCTGGAGCCTTCCCGGGAAAGGATCGTTCCGCCGTGCCCCTACTTCGGCCGCTGCGGCGGGTGCCAATACCAGCACATGGCCTACGGGCGGCAATTGGAACTGAAGAGGGACCACATCGCGGGACTTTTTTCCGCCCTTCCCCGGGGACTGCCACCGGTGGCCATTCCCATCCCATCCCCAAAAATTTACCACTACCGCACCAAGCTCACCCCCCACCATGGCCGCATCCGCGGCGGAGGCGATGAACCCATTGGCTTTCTGGAGGCCACCCGACACCGCATCTGCGACATCGACCGCTGCCCCATCGCCGTTGAATCCATCGGCGATGCCCTGGCCGAATGCCGGAGAAAAATTCGCGCCACCCCGACGAAGCGCGGGGGGACGGCCCTCCTGCGGCGGACGGAGACAGGGGTTACCGGGGACCACCGGGCGCTGGTCGCGGAGACGGTTTCCGGCAAAAAATTTCATTTCCTCGCCGGGGATTTTTTCCAAAATAATGGTTCCATTCTGCCGGATTTCGTCCGCCATGTGGTGGAAAGTGCCGCCGGTTCCCCGGCGGAGTACCTCGTGGATGCCTACTGCGGTGTGGGACTTTTTTCCCTTTCCGCGGCGCATCTGTTCAGGGCGGTCGCCGGCATTGAGATTTCCGGGGAATCCGTCCGGCTGGCCGGGCTCAATGCCTCCCTGCAGGGAGTGGCCAATGCGGAATTTTTCACCGGCAGCGCGGAAAATATCTTCGCGGCCATTGCCTTCCCCCCCGAAAAAACAACGGTGCTCCTGGATCCTCCCCGGGTCGGCTGCGGGGGAAATTTCCTAGACCAATTGCTCCGCTTCGGTCCTTCCCGCATCGTCTACGTTTCCTGCGGACCCCGGGCCCAGGTCCGCGAGCTGGAAAAATTACTGGCGCACTACGCCGCAGTAACCATCCAGCCCATCGACCTTTTCCCGCAGACGAGGCACATCGAAAATGTCGTCGTGCTGGAAAGGCGAAATTTGTCCGGTGTACCTGGCGCCCCGTAGGGGATTCGAACCCCTGTTGCCGGAATGAAAATCCGATGTCCTAGACCGGACTAGACGAACGGGACACGGCGGACGGCAAGAGACCTACCGGATGGCCGGAAGGGAGCAAGCCAAAATTCAGGGAAAAAAATCGGAAAATTGCTAAAATTTCCGCAGGCCATTTTCAGGGAGGGAACCGGGGGCCACGGGGAAGAAGCGCAATTCCTTCGGATGAGGATGTTTCCTGCGCTATTAGAAATTTGAGGAAGGCATTGGAGAATTTCCTCACAGCCCGAAATGAAGAAACAAACGGGACCGTAAAGCGTGGCAAATTCCCAGGGAGCTGGGTGTAAAAATTCCTTCCAAAAAAAGCTCTCGCAGCTGTCCACGGCGCTCCTCCCTGCCCCGGGAAGGGTCCCGGAAACGTTTTCCCCGGACGTAGCCGTCGTAGATGGTTTTTGAGCAGAAACGGTGAATAAGTTTTTGAATGCGTGCGTCTTTTAGAAACCCCCTCTCCGCGAACCAGCCATGGGCTTCCCGGGCACAGGCAATGGAGCTCTCCCGGCGGATGGCACCGCCGGATGAGGACATGGTGGAGGCGGAATGTTTCCGGTGAAAGTAGAGGGGTTCGGCGGTGACGGCGAGTCGTCGAGCCAGGGCCGCCGCCTGCGTTCGCAGGAGGGCATCCTCTCCGATGGGAATTGCGGAAAAGCGCAGGCGGTTCCTTTCTAAAAATTTGCGATTGTAGAGCCGACCCCAAACGAAGCGGGTGCGGAGGGCGTTGCCGAGGAAATGCCTCCGGGGACCGAGGACGGCGGAAAGGGGATCGGTAAAAATTTTTGCCCCCGGATGGCGGCCTAGTTGGGATGCCCCGGGGAAGGCGTCGCCGGAAAAATTACGGTGGGCACAGCCAACAATTTCCGCGCCAGAATTTTCCGCAATGGGGAGCAGAATGCGGAGAAAGTGCGGAGAAAGCAGGTCATCGGCATCGACGAAGGCGACGTATTTCCCCTTGGCCATTTCCAGGGCAGCATTTCTGGCCCTTCCAACTCCGGAATTTTTCTGGGAAAAGTAGAGGAATCTCCCCCTATCCTTCCGGGAAAAATTTTTTAGAATTTCCCCCGTGGAATCCGTGGAACCGTCGTCCACGGTGATGCACTCCCAGTTCCCGGCAGCGGTGCTCTGCGAAGCAATACTTTCCAGGCAGTCTAGCAAATGACGCTCTCCGTTAAAGACGGGAATTAGGAAGGAAACCGAAGGCCCACAGCCCACAGGAGATATGTTAGAGATTCCACGGGTTTTGTTGGCAAGAATAATTTCGCAGGAGGAAATGAATTTTTGGTTTGCCAAAGGAGTGGAAACGCGCAATCTATGCCCTGTGAATGTTCTTGGTGCGTTAACCGGTGGAGGCTCCGCGGTGTCAGATCTCGTCGGTCAGAGTTTTGGAGACAAAGCCACCTATAAGCAAGTTGAAGCTGCCAATCGCGCCCTCAATTCTGACAAAACGGAGGATTTTTTATTACCATTTGTTACGGGCGAAGACGATTATCTGAATTTCCCCGAAACACAGAAAGGATCAATCGCCGGATCTATGCAACGAGTAAGGGCAAAAGTAGATGCCGGAACCGAGTTTCGGAAATATTTCACCGAGGCTTGTGCGGCAGACGAAGCAAAGAGTCCTCATGGATTCTTTGAACGGGCCGCCGAAACATTAACCATTGCCGAAAAAGAAGACCTTTCCGTAGGCGGCCTAGGCATTGAATATCTCCGCCCAAATGGTTCTGCGATTGCTGATGCCTCTACCATCAAAGATGTGGATAGGGTCCATGTTGCCATTGGAGCAAAAAAATTACTTTCCAACGGAAATCTGATGATTAGAATTATTGCAAATCTCGCGGGGAATACGGAGGATATGGACGCAGAAGTGCTCGCAACGATTGCGACCTACGAAAGCTTGGATAATAATATCGCTTTTACCGGTGATGACTGGGAGAGTTTGGCCGCCCTTCTAGGCGTCAATCCAAATACGCTTAGGAATAGTGATGACCTAAAAAAAATCACGAGTTTTTTACCTGTCGATGGCCATGACGTTGACGAGGAAAAGTGTAAAAATTTTCTGCAACTCCAAATACTGAAGATCATGGCCTACTGTTTTTGCAAAAACAGGGAGGCGATAATGCATATGGTTTCCCTTAATAGGGAAGCAGGATTGGATGATTGCGCAGGGCTTGACAAATGGATTGAAGAAATATTGCAGCAGGTGGAACAACAAATCGGGAATCTAGTAACATTAGATGCAGTTCAGCGGCTTGATTCAGGAGGTGATATTGATGCAATGTCTAATGAAGAGGTTGTGAAAGTTGGCTCCCGCGTGCCCTTGACGGCCCTGACAACCCATAGTCAAATTCTATCGCTCCACTTGGAGGGGAAAAATTTGAAAACTCGTCTGGAAGCCGCCGGCAAGGTCGTTGCTAAAATTAAGAGCAAGCTAACGGCAAGACGGGAGGCCCTTAGGGAGGCGGGAGAGTATGTTCCAGATAGCTTTGACAAGCTCATTAAATTGTGCACTTCCGGAGACTTGTCATGGGACCAATGTAATTTTTCCGCTCTCGTTCATCTACATGACCCCTTGACGGGTGAATCTCTTCTTTCCCACGGGGAAAAAAGTGCTCTGCTGGATTTTCAGACCATGCCATCTTCCATTGCAGCCCATGAAATTGCCCAAGAAAGATTCCTTTTAAGACGAAAAGATAGCGAAAAAAAATGTACTTTCGCGGCCATTTTAGAAGGTGAAAAGGATGGTATTGAAAAAAGTTTTTCTGATTTTCTTGTCGGAATTCCACGGAAGGAAGCGGAAGTCATTAAAAAATTGATCGATGATGGTATCCATAACAACGCAGGAATTGAGAAGTTTAAAAAAACAATCAATAGGTACATTAAAACGAGAGAAGGTCATTTGAATGACGGTGAACTGAAGGTCATCGAAGAATACATCGTTCTGCAACGCTACATGGGCGCACGGAAAATATTAAACGACCGCGTCTTTCTGCTAGGCAAACAAGATTTCTCCGCCGGAACTTCAGAAAACCTTAGAATGCTTGTGGACGCCGCGAATGTCCTCAAAGCGGATGCGACGGGAAAGTATGTTGAGTGCTACGTACTCCTGAAAGACAATGTGAGTAGAGTGTTTGCACGTAACGTGATCGACTATTTAAAGAGCAACGACATTAGAGCAGACTTTAAACAGTCAGTAGAAGAAGGTTTTCTGGTTGTTACGCGGGAAATTATGCGGGAATTGCCTGGCATGCGGGAATTTTCTGGCATGAAATTAGAAGAATGCGATGCATGCATAGAATTTTCCCGCGCCTCCACTGGGACGAGAGTGGTACTTAGCTCAGGTGGCTCAAGCAAGTTATGGGATGAGCTTAATGATGATTTAGTGGTTGGCATAGCATCGTTCTTTGAACATTTCCCGGAAATGGACGAGGGTGATGCAATCGTGCCTCATTCTCTTGGAGAGGTGGTTGTGGAGTCTGAAAAATTACCATATTCACTCAAGTACAAACTGAATGGAACGGATTCGCACGAAGTTACAATTTCCCGTACAATTAAAGGCGAGTGCAGCGTGTTAGCGAGTTCAAGAGAAGAGCTTCTCGAGTTTTTCTCAAAAATCTACGGAATAGAAAAGGGCGAAGTAGATGTTGACACTAAAAACTTTATAGAAGGCGGATGTTGGATAATTATATGTCCTACAAGTGGTGCGGATGGGGTTAGTTGTTTCCCTTCAGGAATTTTGGTAGACAAGTCACGAGATGGTTCAGCGATTGATCTAAAAGGATCAGATGTCGAGATTGGCGGCGAATTTTTTCAGTTCTTTAATGGTGGTTTTTGGGTATGTCCTCAAACTACGGAAATAAAAAATATCTTCACTGAGAAGTATGCATCCTTTTTGGACGATTGGATCAGTGCTAGTAAGTCCTTTGAAGCCGGGCGACCCTTGGTGACTTCTATGAGATCTGTATTGAAAGTATTTTCCGATACTTTGGAAAAGGAAGATTTAGAGGGTCGGACGGATTTACCCTTTTACGTCCCCTCATATTTGCTGAAGAAAGGCGCAAAAAGCACAGTTAATGAAGAAGAGCAAGCGAAGATTGAAACAGAGCAAGCGAAGGAAGACATGAAAACCTTCCTGGACATCACCGCCGTTTCCGTTGCCCGATCCTGCGAAACCGAGAGATCACGTCAAATTTTGCATCCATGTGATAGGGCAGTAATTGAGGAAGTAATGAGTAGACTTGAACCCCTCTTCTCCGGTCGCTTTAGCGCCGGAAAAATGCGTAAATGGATCTACGAAAGAATGTCTGGCAACCAGGAGTGGTGCATGGGTTTTTCCATCCCGGCCACCGTAAGGGAGCTTAAATCTTCGGACCCAAAGGTGGCGCGTAGCCTTCGCGAGGCCTTTAAAAAGAAGGTTGAAGCAATGTATCGCGCCGCAGCATCGGAAATATTATTGGAAAATTTGCTGGACAACAAATCCTTGGCCGATGCCCTATTGGGAGGAACAGCGAAACGCAATAGTTACTACAGAGACGCGTTGGCCCTCTTCGGCGGGAACTCCTTGCCGCGCGGCAACCAGGGAGGTGATTTAACGGATCCATTTAGCCTAATTAGACAAATGGTGGCCGTCACTGATACGAAGAAAATGAAGGATTTGGAAAAAAACGCTGCGGGAGATTTCAAGGCAAAGAAAGATGGGGTGAGGACATCCTGGGAAACGCATGGGCCGGAAGGAAAAACCAAATCCGAAAAATTGGTATTGGTTACCGGAGAGGGCGACGATAGCTACGGAAAACTCTGCGAAAGCTTGGGTTTTGATTTTGACAAACGAGAAGGTGAACATTTTCGCAAACAAGATTTAGCTGCGCGGTTTAATATTTTATCCAGGTCCAGTTTTCCTGCTTTGACAGAATGCGTAGGCAATAATCCGTCTCGATTTAAAGAGATAATTATGCTCGATGGAAGTAGTAGAGTTGTCATTATTAGAAAGGTGGAAGTGCCAGAAGATGAACTTTTTTCCATCGCAAGAATAGATAAATCTTCGTTTGCGGATGCTGGCGCGCGCAAGGCTATGCTGAAGAAATTACGTTCTGAAATTGGGGATGCATTTTTGATTGAAGGCTACTGTGTCAGTTCACAGGCCGGCGGAGAAGCAACAATCGCTGCGGGAGGGGAATTAAACTTTGAAACGTTTACTAAAATCGTATCCTGGAGAGATCTTCCTTCTGCCATGGATGCATTGGCGAAAGGGTCATTGATTGGCATTCAAGTAGCTCTGGATGCTGTTTTAACGGATGCTGGCGGGCAGCGCTTCGATGCGGAAAAATTTGCGGAGCAAGCTAAGCGGCCAATGCTTAGGTTGCACAGCGGCCTTTTTTTTAAAAGCAGTACAATGGCCGATAATGGAATTCTCGTTGCGATACGCGAACATTTTTACTACGAAGCACAGAACGAAAGACTTGAAGGAAAGAATGATGAGGAAATTAAAAACGAAATTAACAGCGATGATCATCTAAAGGAAGTCTCCAAGGTGGCCGATCGGCGATTCCATCACATGCTTTTCAATGCTAAAATGCGAATTATGGCCGAATGTCGGGACCAATTTAATAAGGAAAAGCTAGTAGCCGGTAAAACCAAGGACAATGGGGTGAAGTGGGGAAAAAAACTTCTATTTTATCGGCGAATGATTCTGGAATGCAATGCATGGTTTGATCGCCATATTGCACGGGAATATCAAGTCGAAAATTTTAAGGAGGCGCGG
Source organism: Puniceicoccales bacterium (assembly GCA_031290195.1). Lineage (GTDB taxonomy): Bacteria > Verrucomicrobiota > Verrucomicrobiia > Opitutales > JAIRLM01 > JAITOA01. The sequence continues at coordinate 12,542 of JAITOA010000028.1, forward strand.
TCGACATTGGTGAATAGTCTTAGGGAGGTCGAAGACGAAATAGCCCTTTCTACGAAAGGATTAGCATCCGATGTAAAACCCTTTTTTGTGGCATTCGATGAAGCTCCACGTCTTCGAACTGGGAATCTCGTTGTCCGTCTGAGTGATGGCCAAGGTGCCCCCATTTGCGACACATTCGGAAGAGACTTGGAAATTCGCGCCGAAATTCGAAGGTTTTTTTTAATGCCCGGCGCGCAGTTCCTTGGGGATCAAGGGTCGTTGTGTGGATTTCTTAGCCTCCTCAAAACGCTCAACGACCGCACAATCGTCTGGCCTCTGCTGCAGTCTTTCCTCGAAAGTCCACGCTTTAGGGAGGATATTTCCGCTGAATTGAAGGAATTGAAAACTCAGCGTGAGGTTAATAAAGCGAGAGCTGTTTACGACGAGTTGCTCGAAGTTCTTCTGGAGGCAAAAAATGAGAATCGCCCCGTATTTGACGAAATGCGCTACCGATTGTCGACCAATGACTATGCCCTGTTTAAGGCGCTGCAGGATCACTGCCGTCAGTTTGAAGTCAGGCAAATGGAAATCCGCAATGCGGCAATCGAGAAAGAAACCAGAGCTTCTGTGCCGCGAATGCAAACAAGAGACATACGCATTGTGGCCCGGAAATCCGAAGTAACCGACTTGGTCGTAGGAGACTTTAGTGCGTGGGGTCGCTCGCTCACTGTCCAATATCTAAACGGAGATAGCAGCGATAGAGCGGTTGATCTTGGTGGCAAGTTGAAGGCAGACGGAGAGGGCCACATGGCAGCCAATATTCCGATCAGCATGGAATCGGCCTTGGCCGATTTAGTTAACCCAGAAGGTCCCTACGGAGAAATGGCATCTTCTCTATTACGTATTGTAGTACAGATACAAGACAGCATTACAGAGCAGGGCAAATTGGTCAATGATGATGGAGCTCTTTTAGAAAGGAGATATAAATTGAGTGAAGCACTCAATGTCAGGAGGGAAATTGACAGCAGAGTCGAAGAACTCACCAAAGCAAGAAAGGAACTTCGAGAAACTCACACAAAAAAAACAGCCGAGCGCACTGCCATTCAACAACAAAAGACAGTTTTAGAGAAACGTATTGAGGATCTGGAGACTCGAAAAAAGAAGGAAGAAAAAGAATTTATCAAAAAAACGAAAGAGTTGACGGAGTTATGTGGAAAAGTTGCAGGCGCCGTCGGAAAAGGAGCAGAAAAGCCTCCACCGCCGGCGGTACCCACTCTGAATGAAGGTGATGTGACGTTATGTGCGACTCTCAAGGCAGATTTTGGTAAAATTGATCAGTTGAGTATGATTGGAAATGCTACTAAGTGTCTAGGAACAATGGATGCTTTCCTGAAAAAACATAAAGCAGCAACAGATGAAAAAATAGTTGCCATGCGGGAGGCCCAAAAAGGTCTACAAGATTGGATAAATGGTAACCCAAAACATACAATAGAAAAAATATCTAAAGCAGCTTCCATAACGGCCGGTGAAATTACGGTGGCTAATGGTCAAAAGCAAGCAATAGAAAATAAGGAGGGAGAACTGGCGACATGTATTGGTTCTTTGGAAGAGAGTATTAGCGTCCTTGATAAAGATCTCGAAGGATGTCCAGAGATGGAAGGACTTATTTCTCTAAAAAATAAAAATGACGGAATTATTCTTCGCGGGAAAGAAGACGACTCAAATCAAAAATTCACGGAGTTGACAGAAAAAATTAAAGAAACACAGGCCAGGTTTAGCGGACTTTTTTCGGCATTCACATCAATATTTACCAAAATGCCGATTAAAGGTGCTATCGAAATGTTTACTAAGTTATCTATCTTAGGCGTCGGGAGTCTGCATACTACTTTGACGCAAAACGACTTGGAGCACAATGCATTCTCTCCCCTGATGGATTCATTGGTCGCAGCCTCCAGGGGAGAAGAAAAACCATTTTGGATAGTTAAATCCTTCACTGCACTTTTGGTGAGAACTGGCATGTTAATCTCGAGCCTTAACCCCATTTTTGCTCCCTCAGCGAGAGAGTTCATGGTTCTGCGACAGCGCCTGAATTCTGACCACATGAATTTGCGTAACGCCGAAGAAAAAAGAAAGAAGGGGCTAGCGCCGATTCTCTCGTTGTACATGTTGGCCGCGCGTCAAGCCATCCCCGACGTCGGTGAAGTGAAACCCGTTACCATTATGGCGGCCGTGAGTAGTAGTGATTTTTTCAAACTGCTCGTAAATCGAGTGGAAGGGAATGATGGAAATTTATTGGCGCAGGCAGTTCCGTCGGAGCAGCAACTATTGCATGACTTTCAAAATTTTACGATTGCTGACGCCGCAGCGGTGCATGATTTTTTTGACAACGCCAGGAAAATGGCTGCGAAAATTGCAAAGCTTGCCGGCAGCACGGGAATTTCCAGATTTGGGCAAACGGAGGACACAAGGTCGCATTTTTTTCTCGGAGATTGCACTCCATTTGGTATGGCGGGAAATAATTCCACCAGCACCATTATGATGGTCCAAAATTTTGGGCCGAAGGTATCGGAAGATCGCATCCGGGAGGCGCAAAGGTACGCGGACGGCCATCCCCCCCCCCGCGGCGAAGGGACGGCAAATAGCGGTGAGGCTTTTCCTGTTTATGGAGAAATCCCGTGCCAAGTTAGTTTTTCTCTCTTCGGTGCTCTGGGAGTTGCAGAAAGAAAAATTAATCCAGATCTGGGTTGTCAAAAAAAATTGGATGTGACAGGGAAACGAGAGTATTATGGCGGAACGGATGTTGGAAAACTTCCAGAATACGTTCGGAATAGCGCCAGATGGGCGGAGGAATGCTTTAGAGCGAGGGTCGCAAGCGAAGGCGATGCGGCCCATCTCGGAAACCACAATAAGGCATGTGTCACATATACGAATGGCAATTGTTTGGATATTTTTTCGCGAATAATAACGGGAGGGCGAACTGCGGACTCGGACGTCGTATCCGCTGCCTTCGCTGCCATCGCCCAATTTCCGGAGCAATACATTGACAATCAAAAGCAATATCAGGTTGATTGCCGGGAAATTAGACAGACGGCGTATGATTCGTGTGACGGGATTAACTTGTACGTGGATCTTTTATATGTCGTCAGTAACAGCAGAACGCAGAATGATGCGTGGAAAAAGGTATCGAAGGAGGGACCGGATGCGGCATCGGAAGAATTGGGGAAAGTATGCAAAACATGTACATCAGATTTCAATCAAATCGTATGCGGCAGTAACGGATTTCGACCACTCCGCATAGAAACGAATGTCGGCGGAAAAGCGAGCATCAAAGTAGACAAGAACCATATTTTACCCTTTTCGCAGATGATGTACTTTGTCGGAGGAGCGGTTGCCCGCGCCTACGCGAAATGTAAAGGTACAATCGCAGATAATTGTCATATTACTCCATTGGAGCCGAAGTCGGAAGACACCGAGAAAGCGATAGAGACCATCATGGACCTGTTGGCCGCCGTGGATGCGCAAACCATACACATGCCCGCGGATATATCGATTTTCTCCGATGAAATGGATCCAATCTGGAAAGCAAAAATGTTTTTACTGGAACAGGCATTTAGGATTGATCCAAAGGTAGTTAATGATCCCATGTTTTCCTCCAGTGTCCTATTGACTATGGCATTAATGAATCGTTCAATTGGAACTTCCTCCGCCAATGGAGATCCATTTCATAAAAGAACTTTTGACCAATTTACAAATGACTTTGTGACGGCATTCTTTGATAGCAGTGAGGATGTAAAGGGGAAGGTGTTCGTGACCTTTATTCGGCTTTCGGAAGAAAGCATAGCAAAGTGCGAAGACGATCAGGAAATGCTGAGAAAATTTACCGAAGCAATGAACGCCCTTGAACGGAAATATAATGTTTTAGATGCAGTACCCTTCGATTGCAGTGGAGGGTACCGATTTACAGAAAAAGCAGCGAATGCTCAACCAAAGCTAATTTTCGACCTGCAGGAGTGGAAATCGGATTTCTGTATTAGAAAAAATTCACAAAAAACATACTTGGATGATGATTGCCTTGGATTTCCATGGCACACAGTCCGCTGGGCCAATGAATTTTTTGCAGTGGGCATATCTAACAAAAGGGTATCTGTTACCGTGGATAATGGAGAACTTACGCTTTGCTCTGGAAAATTTAGAGGGGGGAAGTTTGCCATCCGTGAAGGAACTAAGGGGAAAGTGATGGTATGCAAACGGAGTGGACCTCTGGATGGCTATGCCTTAGTCGTCACGGAATACGACAGTTATGATATACCGACTGCTCTGCGAACTGAATCACGACAATATGTTATCTGGAATAAGCCGGGGGCACAGGAATGGCTAATTTGCACCTGGGAAGATCCATTTACGCCGGTCTTTTCCGGGAAGGGAGAGGGTCTCCACGAGGCAAAATTATTGGCGTGCGATGGGACTGGAAAAGTTACGTCCAATAACGAAATACAATTTGCCTCCCTGTCGCAGGTGCGGCTTTTTTGGAAAATGATAAGCAACCACAACGAAAAGGATATCGGAGATGATACCGTTATTCTAACGAATGGAGAGAATGGATATCGCGCCGCAGAATTTCCAGAAATTTTCATCGACGGTGCACCGCTGAAATTGGTCGAAAGGCCGGGGGAAAAGCCACCGCAGTGGCTGCTTGGCAAGAACCCGAATTTGCGTCTCTACTCCGAGGAAGAGGTTAATGACTACCTTAAAAGTTTGTCCCTAGCTGGGTTAGTCCAATTGCCGTTTCCGCATGGTTCACCGGTGCTATTTTTTGGGCCAAAGGACCCCACCTCAATGTCTCCGATGACCTTTACCGTGGTATGTTTCGATGCAGAAAATGATTTAAGTCGCGGCACGCCTAGATTTAAAAGGCATATCAAACAACCATACTACCAAGGTTTCACCGCACAATGGAAGCCGGAATTTGGTCAGAGGAAAGAATGTTGGAAACTATCTTCAACGGATCCAGCGGTTCAAATGATTCAGAGTTTTTCGCTCTTTAGAGTCGCCCTATGCGGGGACAATTTCGAAGTGGCAAAGTCCTTCCTGGACTCCCTGCAGCCGGCTTCCATGTTGCTGAGTAAAGATAGCCAAGAAGTTAAGAAATTGCGGAACCTAATGAAGGAGTTGTTTGATTGGGCAAAATATTCACAAAACCCCTATTTTTCAGCCTACGTCCTGCGCGCGTGTGTCCTGTGGATTCAGCTCGATCCCGAAGCCATGCAAACAATCATTCAATCAGGCTTTTGTGACATCTGGGAAAAGGCAATTTCCGACAAAGAGCACGAAGCATTCGGGGACGTATTTTCGACGCAAGATGAAATGAAGTTGGTGGAATTTTTCACCAAAGGAAGAATTGAAATAGAAGAACGCGACGCGCGAGCATTTGCAGAAAGGCGCAAAGCGATCCTCGAAGAAAAAGGACTCATCTTCGACCGATCCAACGATCCCGGGGACCGTCCAGCGCTGCAGGTCCTAAGAAACGAGGAGATGCATATTCCCAAAACCACCGAGTGTGAAAAAGAAATTCTGACTGAAATTCGGCAATTTTCTTGGCCTGTTTCGATTGTAAGCAGGAAAGTGTCGGGCGATGCAGGCGAACTGCAGCTTCCGAAGGCACTGAATCCCGTACTTGCAAGAATGAAAAGCATTGAAGATGATTCAAGCGAGTCTTCTCTAATGCGCTACTGCTTCAGAGCAGCGCATGAAGAGATAGCCGTAGGATACGCCAAGCGCGCGTACGACGAGGAAAGCTTCACGCCCGAAGACAATGCCTTATTTGCCCGTGCCGATCTACTGGAAGCGAAACATGCGTTTAAAAAATTGAAAAAAAGCAACGAAGAACGGGAACAAAAAGTAGCCTCCGACTTCACGCGACTTATTACTAAATGTTCCGGAGCGCCCCCCCAGAGGCTTGATTCCTGGGCAGCGCAGTTCGTTCTGTCGCTCAGATACATGAAACATTTGGAGATCTCGTACGAAGGTCCATTGAAGACGGAGACACCGGACGGCAAAGTTTTCACCTTTGAAAAAGGAGAATATCAACAGCTCGTTGGGATGGCCAGGGCATATCTTCTCCTGTCAATGCTGCAGGTTCGCCTTGAAGAAATGCGGGTCCTGGAAGAGGAAATTGCTACCCTGCAGTCTTCCGTGGCTCAGCAAAGCGGCATTGGCGCCGAAGTGTTGGCAAGAGACGGCATACTTGCAATCACAAACGCGGAGATGCAAGCTTCGGCGCGGGATCGGCTGCGTACGGCGTGGATGAAGCGGAATAAGACCCTGGATGAGATGCATGCCATTGCCAATGAAGATGAAAAGTATGGCCTAGGGATTGTTGTAGAAAAAATTTCAGGCGAATGCGGTGGAGGCGTGACCCCAATGGAGTTACTTGCATTTTCGGTACTTTCCGGAATGTGGCCCCGGATGGAGCAGGCGGAACTTTTAGGAAAAATTTTTAACAACGAGGTCACCGCTTTCCAATTCGGCATGGGCTGCGGCAAGACGTCTCTCATGATGCCAATAATGCTTTTTTCCGCCAGTTGCCAGGACACTGTTCCAGTTCTTCTTGCGGATTCGGCACAGTTAGCCTCTCTGGCTGGAACAATCGGGAAGGACTATCAGTCCTTTTTCGGGCGACCAATTTTACGATTTAACGTCAGTAGACTAAATCTGAAAAATCCGGAATTTCTCCGTGATTCACTCGGAAAATTAAATGAAGCTAAGGAAAAGAACCATGCCATTCTTATGCCAACAAATGATTTGTTGAAAATACGCAACACTCTCATCGAAGTGCTGAACGCCAACGGCATATGTGCCGTAAAAACGGCAAAGGCGAGAAAGATATTAGATGAAGTCAATAATGACATAGGTCAAGCATGTGCTCTTGGATCCCTTTCCGAAATGAAATCAATTTTCGCTATCAACAACTTAGCGAATATTCAGAACCCGTCGGCCTCCGATGAAGAAAATATATCGACTGCACTTATTAATTGTGAATCTGTTGCGGAGTTTGATCTCATTTCCCCAAAATTAGAGTCGGGTTCCTCCGCAAATCCAGAGGGTTCTGAAGCATTTCGTGAACGGCTTTATCGAGCGATTCAGAAAAAGGAAAAAGTGCTGGAATACATTCTAGCTTCCGAGACCGAAGCACAGAAACTGGCCAGCGGGGAAGTCGCGAAGTCACTCGCTGAAATTCAGGGTTTTTTTAGGAAAAACTGTAAAGGTTTTGTGGACGAATGTGATTCGCAGCTCAATCCAAATTTGGAAGTAAACACACCCTATGGCAATAAGGAGCCTCCAAAATCAACGGTGACCGACTCTATTTTTTGGATAGCCACCATCATCACGAAAATCTCCGAGGAAAGGAAGAAATCGGAAAGTGGAAGGTCTCTCTTTGGGCTGGGAGAAAACTTGCAAAGTACGCTAACAAAAGAAGAAATTGATGGGGACATGGGAGCGCTTTGCGAGAGAATTGTTCAGCAAAAATGGCCCGTGGAAAACGGCAAAGATTCTCTTGCAGAATGGGTCATCGACAGAGCTTCAAAACTCCAAAAACCAACTGTCGGCACCAAAGAAGGAAAGGACGCGTTTAAACAGCAACGGAGACGGTTCAAAACGCTAGCAGATGAGTTACGTACAGGGAAAAGTACAGCAGCAAAAAACGAATTTTTGCAGCTCTTTGTCGCTAGCGTTTTAGACCAAAAATCCGATCCAAAAGAGGATCCGATACTCTGGTTCGCGAAGGAATTTTCAAAACAAGTCAAAACGAACGCCGATCTGAAAAGTGACCTTGGTGTCGGCGAAGAGTTTGCCGTCGTTTACGGTACATTGAGAGATGTATTTCCGAATACATTGCAGAAGGTTTACAATCGGAACTATGGCTTTGCTATTCGCGAAAAACTTGGATCGCAAGGAAAGCCTTTCCAATCCCTGGATGTCGTTCCCTACATAGGTGCTGGCATTCCGTCGTCAAACGATATTGCGAATCAAAATGTCAAACTAGTTACTTTCATGCAAATGGCACTTAATGAACAGGATGCATTAACGCTGCAAGAATTTAACGGAGGGAATAAAATCATTTCAATGGTAATGGAAAAACTAGCTACGTTCATTGAAGCTGAAAGAATTGTAAATGAATGTAGAGTAACTAATGGCAATCCAATTCTCGAAAGTTCGGCTTCCAATCTCGTTATGCAAATTTTTGGAAAAGAAAAAACTGCGTCGGAAATAAAAGCAATTATAGAGCAACCAAATAGAGTAGAGTACAAACAGTTTTTGCAACAAGTTCGTAGATATTGGGCTAGTAATCCAGATGCAAGGTTACAAGCATATAAACTTTGTGCGAACTCTATGATGGCAACGGAAAACGGCAGGATAGTAAGTTCGAAGGCGAATCTTCATTCGATGCTCGACGGAAACATGGTCGGATTTACGGGGACAGATTATAACCACAGCGCATGGCCGGGACAATTGTCGAACGATGAAAATTTGTCCCATGATACTGGCATTGAAGGTAGAATTTTTGCGAAGACGATTTTAGACGCGGATGCGGGAAAGGTTTCCGTTTCCAATTGCGCAAAATGTAGCGTCAAGGGTGTTATGGATGCCGCGTTTGATGGCTATACGGACGACAAAATTAAGGGAAAAGTAGATGATTTTGCCATACTCCTGGATACGGGAGGCTCGTTCCACGAAAGCCCTCCGCGGGCCGTGGCCGAGGAAACATTGGTCGAAATTTGGAGGAGAGGGCGGCCAGCCGAGGGGGTTATTTTTTCCCGCCGTTTCCCGGACAGGGATGCCGAAGAATGGGTTGTGCTACGCCCCAAAGTAAAGGTTTCCAAGGAAAATTGTAAAAATTTCGCCGCAAATGTGCCCCAGCTTGAGGAGGTCTCAATTTCAGACATAAAACCGGAAACCTTGAGAAGTCTTAATCTGGAGCCTCGGCAAGTTCTCTATTTTCTCGACGAAAGACACACAAGGGGGACGGATCCTCTTCTGGATCCGAAAGCATTTGCGATTTCCACCTTTGACATGAATCACACAACGGCCGATGGCCTCGCCCAAAGTATACTGCGTCTGCGGCAATTTTACCAACAGCAGAGTGTAAGTATTGTTGCCATTACTGACAAAACGACGACCCCCGAAGACGTCGTTATCGCCGCCTATCATAACCAGCAAAAGGAAATTAAAATCCAATTGCGAAAATCCTACGAAGACCAACTTCTAAATGTATATCAAGATGCTGTTATGACCGCCATTATGGAAACAACACAATACGATTCTCAGGAGGATATGTACGCAACAGCTTCACAGATCATGAACATTTTTAGTCCGCTGTTTATCACGGAGGACGGTGGAGATCCATACCACGACTTCGTCATCGAGCAAGTCGAAGAAAGTGGCGATGTAATAATTAAAAATTCCATGGGAAAACATAGAGCTACATTTGACCGATGCTTCAAAGTATTAGTTGCTGCGTCCAAAGACAATGTTTCATTGAAAGGTGCTGTGTCCGCACTCCGCTCTAGCGAAACCAATAAAGAAATCAGAAAAAAAGTTACAGAAATAACGGACAAAGCTGACGCACTTCTCAAAGGTGCGATTTTTTTGAGTAATACGTCCTCTGACTCCAATGTCGAAACACAGGCTGAGCAGGATAATCAAGCCGAACTTAATGTCACCCAAGACGTAACCATGGAAGTGGAGGCCGAGGTCTTCATTGAAAATCAAGTAGTGCAGCTAACCCTTTCGGATGACATGAGGGCATTCTGCGGTCCACCGAGGACCGAAAATCCAATTAATCCCTTCCCACGTGAGGCAAGCTCTGAAAATCCTTTTGGAATGACGAGTTTCCCCGTTTTATTGCGGAAACAGGCGTCAGTTTCGTTCCGGAAAGGCAACCGGGATCAGGTATTAGCTTTAAACTCAATCATATCGGAGAGATTATTTTTTTCAGAGAATGCCGCATGGCCTGGGTTTTGGCCAGACGGCAACAACAAAAATCCGCCAGTGATGCACGCAAGTTTACTGAATCCGGGTTTTTTTGTCATGAAAAAAACTGCCGACCACAAAACAAAAGTGGCCATTTGTACTCCACAGGAAAAGGATGCGTTTGTAAAATTTGCCAGCGAACATGGGACGGTAGCAGGTGATGGCGAAGAATTTGCCGTATATAGCATGGAAGGACAGTTATTGGGAGAAGCGAAAAGACCAGGAGGAATCGGCCCATTATTTTCGGAAGCTAAAAGTAAAAATGCCGTATTTAAAATATTGCTCCGATTTGGAGATTTTGATGAAATTCAAAGCAAAAATTGCATGCACTTACTGAGAAAAGTTATAGATAAGCGTGCTAGTTGTTCAGTGAAAGAGGCAAGTTCGGGAAAAGAAAGAGCTGATGCCGTGAAGCGAGCTAATGAGGATGTATTAATGTGGTTTCGCCTGTGGGCTACCGTACGGGATCCGGATAGCGCCGAAAAAGAATCTCTTCGTATTAGTAAGGCGCTTCTTGGCTCCCGATGCGGAGAAGATCTAATGGAGAAAGTTAGACCGAAAACGGATGTGCTTAGCCTTACTCTCGACAGAGCAGACCCTGATGTCAAAGTGAAGCAAGGAATAGGCGCTGGAAATGATCCGTCTGGGCCCGGTGATTCGATGGATCCAGCTGTAGGAGCGGCACTTACCGACGATGAGACTCGAATTGCGCCTAAGGAATTCAACGCGCACAACAAATTTCTAGGCGGGAAGGTGCAGGTGGGGCCCGACCCCCAAGAAATGGCCTCAAAAATAGTCGGTCTTCTACGAGGCGGAAAAACCACAATGAAGCTCCTGCGCTGTTGCTCTTGTTTGAGCATCAAAAGGGCAAACGAGGGCAGCCCCAGTCAGACCGTGCACTCAAAAACGGTGAAAACTTTCGAACGAGCCCTTTCCGTCGGACGTTCCGTCGCATCCGTGCTTCTTTGGAGTCTGATTATCCTATTTACGGCGGGATTCGGCGCCATTGCGCTCTACAAAAAAAGAAAGGTCTATGACCCAAACAATATTCTCCTACAACCTATTACCGCAGGCGGACACGTGGCATGGATGGAACATTACTACTCGCAAAAAGAATATATGCCGCCAGAGACGAGAAAGTTTTACGATGAGGAAAAGTTAGACTTGAATTCGCGGACCATCATTCTTTCCGGAATCTTTGAAGCCATGCAGGAAAAAAGCTCCTAGTCTCCCGGCATGGCAGGCCTCCGCGGTTGATTGCCGCCCGTCCACTAACCGGCGGATGACGGGTGCGGCGCCATCGATTGCCGTTTCGCCTTGGGAACTTGCCGTTCGCCGGTCCCGGGAAAAGGATTTGTTTTCCTTCTCCGGCGCATAATTGCGGAGAGGAGGACGCCAACTTGCAGTGCGACAACCAGGCCGCAGCTAACGGTGAATGCGCAGGTAATGAGCAGAACGACCGCCCTGGCCCATTGATTCCTGCGGAGCAGGCGGAAAAAATAGGAAAAATTGACCATCCGGCGGGCCACCACCAGCAGGATGGCGGCCAGGGAAGCCAGTGGAATAAATTGGGCCAGCGGTGCGCAGAACATGAGGATGGCGAGGAGAGTCAGGGCACAAACGACTCCGGATAATGGAGAAGTTGCTCCAGCCCGTACATTTGCCGCCGTACGTGCAATGGCTCCCGTAGCTGCGATGCCGCCGAAGAGAGGACTCAGGAGATTTCCAATTCCCTGGCCAATGAGCTCCCGATTGGAACGGTGTTTCGTCCCGGCCATGTCGTCGGCAACTACCGCCGAGAGAAGGGATTCAACGGCACAGAGGACGGCGATGGCGAAGGCGGGCCCGGAAAGTTGCAGCAGAAATTTCCAGTGCATGGTTCCGGGGATGGCCGGGCGGGGAAGTGAGGAGGAAATTTCCCCGAAGCTTGTTCCGACGGTGGCGACGGTGGCCATGGGGAACGCCGAACAGATGCCTCCGGCGACCACGAGAACCAGAAGGGGCGCCTGCAGGTGTTTGATGAGAGGAATGCGCGGAACCCAGAGGAAAATGGCCAGAGAAAGTAGTCCAAGGACAGTCGTGGGGAGGTTGGGCCGGATGCTGCCGCCGTAGTTCCCGCAAAAATGGTGCCATTGGCCCACGAAAAGAGACACACCGATGCCGGCGGTGAATCCCACTATGACGTGCTTGGGGATGTATTTCAGCAGGCCACCAACCCTTGCCAGCCCCATGGCAATGAGAATGATGCCGGCGAGAAGCGTCGCCATTCCAAGACCCTGGGGACCAAAATTTTCGCAAATGCCGGCGAGAAGGGGTACGAAGGCGCCCGTCGGACCGGCGATCTGCACCGGGCTACCCCCGAACAGGGAGACGCACATGCCCGCTACGATGGCCGTGTAGAGGCCGGCTTCCGGGGAAACACCCGAGGCTATGGCAAATGCCATGGAGAGCGGAAGGGAAATAATCCCAACCACAAAACCACTAAGAACATTGTTTAGTCGGTGGTCCCCACCGAACAGGCCGCAAAACCAGGCCCCCATTGCCGCTATCATTCAAAACCCCTAAAAACTGATTATAGGTTCACAGTGCTCCGGAAATGTCAATTCTCCTTCTGCGAAAAAATGGGAAAAACACCCGCCTAATTTTTACTAATTTTCCGCTTTGTAATTCCCTGCCACGGTCCCCGTCCCCGGGGCGAAATGATTCTTCCGGCATTCCCAAAAATTTACCTTGACACCCCTTCCCGGGTGGATGGGATGGGTCCCTCCATGAAAATTGTGGCGTCTCTCAGTTCACTAAAATCGCGGCATCCCGCGTGCAAGGTTGTCCGCAGGAAGGGCCGGATCTACGTCATCAATAAGGTAGCCCCCCGGTTCAAGGCCCGCCAGCGCTAGGAGGAAAGGGAAATGCGAAAGGAAAAACATCCGGAGTTGAAGCCGGTTTGCTTTGTGGACGTTTCCAACGGGAAGGAATTCCTGACCGTTTCGACGGCCAAGTGCAAGGAAAAGAAACTGATTGACGGCGTCGAGTACGGCGTAATCCACTGCGATGTCACCTCGGAGTCCCATCCGGCCTACACGGGCATCAAGCGCTTCGTGGATACGGCCGGCCGCGTGGAAAAATTTGCGAAGCGCTTCACCCGCAGCCGTTCCTAGGGGGAATTTTTTGCAAATGCCTTCCACCGAGAGGATCCGGCGGGCGGCGACCGTTGGGCGGATGCTCCGGGAGCGTTTTCCGGAGATTTCCGGCTTCCTGGAACACGGGTCTCCCTTCCAGTTGCTCGTTGCCGTGGTTCTTTCCGCCCGCTGCACCGACCGGCAGGTAAATCGCGTCACCGTAGAACTCTTTGCAGAGGCACCGACGGCCAGGGATCTTGCCGATCTGCCCCTCATCCGCATCGAAGAAATCATCCATTCCCTGGGATTTTTCCGGCAAAAGGCTCGGGCCCTTCGCGGACTCGCCGGACGCATTGGGAAAAATTTTCACGGGGAAGTTCCCCTGAATTTTGAAGATCTTGAGTCCCTCCCCGGCGTCGGCCATAAGACCGCATCCGTCGTCATGGGCCAGTGCACGGGGATTCCCGCCTTCCCCGTGGATACCCACGTGTGGCGTCTGGCCCGCCGCTGGGGGCTTTCGGAGGGGCGGAATGTGCTGCAAACGGAGCGGGATTTGAAAGATCTTTTTTGTCCGGAGCAGTGGATGGGACTGCACCTGCGCATGATTGCCTACGGTCGCGGGGACTGCACGGCCCGAAAATGCGACGGAACCCGCTGCGCCATTTGCCGGCGACTGGCGCAGGAAATACGTTGATCTTCCCGGAAAGCTGCCAATCCTCCTGGCTTTTTCATGGGTCAGGGAAAATGCGGCATCAAAATTTTTAATCGGTACACGGGGAAATGCGAGGAGGAGCCCATCTGCGGGGAATGGTTTCTCCGCTTTGCCTATGGTACTCTCCCCGGACGACTTCTGCAGTGGGCCGTCGGCTGCCGGCCCTTCTTTTCCCGCCTGGCCGCCATCTACGCCAATGGGCACCGGAGCGCTGGGAAAATTTTACCCTTCATTCGCCGCTACGGCATCGACGCCGGGGAAAGTCTCATCCCCGTGGGGCAGTTCCGCACTTTCAATGACTTCTTCCGCCGGCGACTGCGCCCAGACGCCCGACCCATTCATGGAAGCCAATGTGCCATCATCGCCCCCGCCGATGGCCGCTATTTTTTTATTCCAAACCTGGATAGGCAGAGCGCAATTTTCATCAAAGGTCGCCGGATTGTCCTTAGGAAGTTATTTGGACGTTCCTGCCTGGCGGAAAAATTTTACGGCGGCTGCGCCGTCATCGCCCGGCTTTCCCCCCTCGACTACCACCGTTTCCACTTCCCGTGCAATGGACTTCCCAGGGTCGCCGAGTCCGTCGAAGGACCGCTGCATTCCGTCCACCCGCTGGCCCTGGGTCGGGTGGCTTCCCTCTGCCAAAATAGACGCCATGTGACCCGCATTGCCGTGGCCGACGGAGAAATGGCCATGGTGGAGGTTGGTGCGACCTTTATCGGCTCCATAGGACAAACTTACACCGCCAATCGCCACGTGAAAAAGGGGACGGAGAAGGGATTTTTTTCCTTTGGCGGCTCGGCGATTCTTCTTTTCTTTGAAAGGAACAGGGTCGTTCCCGAGGACGACATTGCCCGGCAGAGCACCCTGGGGATGGAAACCTACGTGCGCATGGGGGACATCATTCTGAAACATCTCTGAGGACTTGGCGGGCGGGCCCCGTGGCGGGAACATTCACCAAAAAATCAATCGGCTGCTGTCCGATAACCCGGAGGTATCTGCGACGTCACCCTACTGGGGTCATGCACTTGTTGACTTTAAAAGATATGCAAGTCTAGACTGCAAAAAATGCAATTTTTCAAGGTAAATAGGACTATCAAGGGCCCCATTAATATCTGTATTTTTGTTGGTTGTTAGCGACGCCACAATGGCTGAAATAAATATGGGCCAAAGTGCAACTACGACAATGCATGTTTCAGCCGTCGAGTCCTTTGCCGCCCAGCCGATTTTACGAAGGAGCAGCAACAGGCCGGTAAAGATGATGGCAACCGGGGAATAGGCATAGTTGAGCAGCAGGGAAGCTGAACAGCCGACGATCTTCAGAGGGGCCAGCAGCGTTACGACGGTCCCGGCAAAAACGAGGTAGGCCATGCCCGATGGCTTCTCGGCATCGGGTGCCGAAGGTTGTGCTGGAGTATTTCCCGGCGTAGCATTTTTCCTGAATTCTTTTGCCTTCCGGAACTCTTCTTTCAGATTTACATAGGCGTTTACTAGGGGCGAGGCAGCGTACTCGCAGATTGTCATATTACCCATCGTCTTTAAATTCTAAAAGCATGGAACGGGAAAATGTCAACAAAAATAGATTTTCAGCCTGCCGGGTTAATTCTGCATTTCAGATTTCAATGTTTCTGGAAGAGGTCTCCCCCCAAAGTTCTCTAACCCTATTCCATATCTGCGCTTTTTTTCCTTTGGTGGTCCGGCGATTCTCCTTTTCTTTGAAAGGAACAGGGTCGTTCCCGAGGACGACATCGCCCGGCAGAGCACCCTGGGGATGGAGACCTACGTGCGCATGGGGGACATCATTCTGAAACATCTCTGAGGACTTGGCGGGCGGGCCCCGTGGCGGGAACATTCACCAAAAAATCAATCGGCTGCTGTCTGATAACCCGGAGGTATCTGCGACGTCACCTTAGCGGGGTAATGCACTTTTTTATACAAGATCCAAAAGTCTCATCTGCAAAAAATGCAATTTGTTAAGGTAAATAGGACTGGCAGTAGTCTTATCATTTAGATTTTCGGCGGTTGTTAGCATCGCCATAAACATTGAAATAAACATGGGCCAAAATGCAACCACGCCAATGCATTTTTGAGCCGTAGTGCATGGTTCCATCCAACCGATTCTTTGAAGGAGCAGCATCAGGACGCTAAGGATGATGGTAACTGGAAGATATGCATAGTTGAGTAGCAGGGAAACTAGGCAACCGACGATCTTCAGAGGGGCCAGCAGCGTTACGACGGTCCCGGCAAAAACGAGGTAGGCCATGCCCGATGGCTTCGGTGCCGAAGATTTCGGTGGGAGCTTTCCCTGCGTAGCATTTTCCTTGAATTCTTTTGCCTTCCGGAACTCTTCTTTCAGATTTACATAGGCGTTTACTATGGGCGAGGCAGCGTACTCGCAGATTGTCATATTACCCATCGTCTTTAAATTCTAAAAGCATGGAACGGGAAAATGTCAATAAAAATAAGTTGTCACCGGGATGAAGTCGCATGTAATGGTCGATGAACCCAAAAAATCATTGGCAGAAATTTGTGGTAGGGGCAGGGCCTTTCAATTCTGTAACATTGACTGAAATTCCTTTCTCGGAAAATTTTTATAATTGGAGGCCAAATCAGTTAAAGACCTCCTCCATTTTCTTGCTAAGAAAATCGCCAAATTTCTTACGGCGGCCATCACTTGTGGTGCCGCATGCATGCGAATTGTTGAATGATCCTCATGAAGAACAACATCACGCGTTCGATGGAGTTTATTTTCAATGGACCAATGGTCTCTCCAAAGCCGCATAAGTACTTCCGGCGGCGCCTCTTGTGCCGAAAGGCTTGTAATGCCATAGGTAATCGCATGCGATTCCTTCGATTTTTGAAATTTCACAACTTTCATTGCAACGATTTGCTTAACGCCCGGCCAAAAGCTTAAATGCTCCGGAACATCCATTGCCAGCAGCGTTCGCACCTCCACACGGCCATGGCCCTTGTCGCAGGCAGTCACACTTTTAGATGCTTTGATAGCAAATTGTAAAGATATTTCCCTAACTCTTGCAGCCTGATTGTTCTTAACGCGAAAAAGATAGTTTGCTTTTTTCGCTATTACTAATTCGCAAATTTTTTTTGGCTAAACATGGCGTCTCCAGTCACAATTTTTCCCTCGATATCAGTCATTTCAATTAGACGCAGCGCCGTCGTAATTTCGTTTTCTCCATTATCC